>NZ_JACSLY010000024.1:0-7289 GCF_018618375.1 Exiguobacterium sp. E4787
ACTTGCATGTATTAGGCACGCCGCCAGCGTTCGTCCTGAGCCAGGATCAAACTCTCCAAAGAATTTGATATAGCTCTTTAAAACATGACGAAGCTTGCGCTTCATTCAAACATTGTAAAACTTTTTTGCCTCATCGTTCAGTTTTCAAAGTTCGTCTGTCGCTCTTGGCGACTAAATGATAATAACATTTATCATTATTGTGTGTCAACCAGTTTGTTTACTAAGTTGTAAGCATCGCTGGCAACAGAGATAACTATAGCATCCCCTTCTACCACATGGCAAGCATTATTCTAAAAAAACTTTAAAAGTTTTTCATCCTCTTCATTTTAACTCCTTGATTTCGAGAAGGGCATTATCCCCTGTTGGCGAATACACACCAATACCAACTTAAAGAAGGTGACACTCAATGCTTCAACTGCAGCCAAAGAAACGATCGAACCTGCGCATATGGGCAGGAACCCAGTATTACACATTAAAACGCCAGGCTCAATGGATGACGGACGGGAAACGGTATACCGCTCAACGAAACACTATACCGTTGCCTTATCTTATCCACGAGCATCGCACCCCACTCTACCGAAGATTACGCGACGTCGATCTCGAGATGCAACAGAACAAAGTCATCAATCTCAATATCGCCATCAAACAGTTAAATGGCATCATCGTCTCTCCGAACGAAGTGCTCTCGTATTGGAAAACCATCGGGCGACCCACCAAGCGAAAAGGCTATGTGGACGGAATGATTTTGCATTACGGAAAGGTCACGACCGGAACCGGGGGCGGATTGTGCCAATTATCCAACTTGATTTATTGGATCACGCTCCATAGCCCACTCACAGTGACCGAGCGTTACCGCCACAGTTATGATGTCTTCCCTGATTCACGAAGGGACCAACCGTTTGGGAGTGGCGCCACATGTTCCTACAACTATTTAGACCTTCAAATCACCAATCGGACGGCACAGACGTTTCAACTCCTTCTATATATAGAGGGGGATTATCTCGTAGGGCAATGGCGGTCCAATATCCCACCAACCGTTCAATATGAGATATATGAAGAAAACCACCACTTCACGAATGAATGGTGGGGTGGAACAGTTCGGCATAACCAAATATTTAGAAGCGTCCTCTCCCAAGATGGCACATTCATCCGAAATGAGTTCATCACAGAAAACCATGCCTTAACCATGTACGACCCCTTCTTACCTGAAAACACTGCATACAAAAAAGCCGACTCATAAACCGAGTCGGCTTCATTTCATTACGCGTGCGGCAAGAATATAAAGTAAGCCAAGAAGATCACTAACATGCCGTACATGATTGGGTGGATCTCTTTCGTCTTCCCTTTCGCGATCATCATGAGCGGATACAAGATGAAACCGAGCCCAATCCCCGTCGCAATCGACGAAGTGAGGGGCATCATCAGAATCGTCATGAATGAAGGAATCGCGATTTCTAGCTTTCTCCAGTCGATATCGAGTAAAGCCGAAGCCATGAGTACTCCTACGATAATCAATGCAGGGGCTGTGACCGCCGATGTGACGACTGCCAAGAGTGGCGAGAAGAAGAGCGCCAATCCGAAGAACAAACCTGCGAATACAGCCGTCAAGCCCGAACGACCACCGGCCGCCACACCAGCAGACGATTCTACATATGACGTCGCAGTCGATGTCCCAAAGATTGCACCTGCCACTGTTGCTGTTGAGTCAGCCATGAGCGCTTTACTCGCACGTGGCACTTTGTTGTCTTTCATGATTCCTGCTTGACGAGCTACCGCTACGAGCGTACCCGCTGTATCAAAGAAATCAATGAAGAAGAACGTCAAGATGACGACTAGCATTTGGACCGTGAAGACTTCTGAGAAATTGATGAACGCTTGTCCGAAAGTCGATGACATGCTCGGTGGTGCCGAGACGATGTCTGAGATGGCAGTCGGTGTCGGTACAAGATTGAAGATCATCCCGACAATTGCCGTGAGAAGCATCCCGATGAAGATACCACCTTTTACATTTCGAACCATTAACAATGCTGTCACTACAAGACCGAACACTGAAAGGAGTGTCGTCCCTGTTCCGAGTGAACCGAGACCGACGAGCGTCGCCTCGTTGGCGACGACGATACCTGCATTTTTCAAACCGATAAAGGCGATAAAGAAACCAATCCCTGCCGCGACCGCCATTTTGAGTGGTCCCGGAATTGCGTTGACGACTGTCTCACGAATACCTGACAGTGTTAAAACGATAAAGAACAAACCAGAAACGAGAACCCCTGATAGTGCCGTTTGCCATGGAATACCCATGCCGAGAACTACACTGTACGCGAAGAAGGCGTTAAGCCCCATACCCGGAGCGATCGCAATCGGATAGTTGGCGAACAAGCCCATCATGACAGAACCGACGAGGGCGACAAGACCGGTTGCCACGAAAACAGCGTCCATGTCCATTCCTGCTGCACCTAACACGTTCGGGTTAACGAACAAGATGTAAGCCATTGCCAGGAACGTAGTGAATCCTGCGATCAATTCCGTTTTGATGTTCGTTCCAAGTTCATTCAACTGGAAGTAACGTTCAATCCGGTTTCCTGATGGTTGGTGATTTGGTTCTTGCTTGAGCTGTGTGCTCATTGGTTTTCCTCCTTGGCTCGCCGTAAAACGAGAAAAGGTCCCCGATTGATAACCGGAGACCCCACGCGAAACATACAGGGACATACGTCCCCGATCTATGTCTCGCCGTAGTGAAATCATTTAAGGTGATTTCGTAGAGACTCTCGGGCCATATTCCCGATATTATACGGCAAAATAATTTTTAATTGTTCGGATATGATAAGAACGTTTTTATCTTAACAACGGCAAAATCGAATGTCAACACAAATGACGGATTTTAATCAAATATTTCGATCTATTGTTCGGATTTAACAAATAAAAACAGAGGGGATTTCTCCCCTCTGGTGGTTATTCCCACTCGATTGTTGCTGGTGGCTTCGATGTGATGTCGTACAGGACACGGTTGACGTGACTGACATTACTAGCTTCAACGGTATATCCCAAATTAATTATCGCTCAATTTTCTCAGCTATTTGTTTGTACAATTGTAGCAGGCAAAAAGTGCAATAACAACTTATTTATACGCTGTCTAGATATTTGCTAGGTGCAAATTTACTTTGATCCATTTTCGAATTCAACAGTATATTTTTCTATAAATGAATCGTGTTCAAAATAGAAGCTTTTTAGTAATCCAGCAACTGTAGGCTTATCATAGGAACAAGATGCTACTTGAGTAATAAACGACCCCAAATTTTCTCTTAACTCTTCTAGTTTTTCTTTTGTAATAATCCTAGTGGTTGCATGAGGAGTTGCCGCATATTCAAAGCGATTATACGGATGTATCATAATTGGAATTCTCTTAGAGATTAAAGGGTAATGATTTTCAAACCAAACTAAGGATCCATTTAGTTGATTACAGTATCTTTTAGAAATAGTTGAGGTTGTCGCCTCGTTTTTACACTCAATAATGAGAGCTGAATTTTCTCCAGTTGCCCATAAATTATCAGGTCCTTTGTTAAATTCATTTTCAGGTCTTTGTGAAATAAACCCTAGATGATTTCCCAAGTCTTTTACAGCCTGTTCGAAATTATTCGCAGAATAATTAATAAATTGCAACTTTTCCACAACCGCTCTAAAACCCAATACATACTCATTAGTACTCGAGTAAGTGTTCGTGTTGAAGTCAATAATTCTGTCCACTTGAGAAGCGTTGATAAATCGGACCTTGTTATAAGCAATCCCACTAATAGGATAAGGTAGAGCGCTATTTAAATTTTTAGAGGTTATCACCATTTCCTGTGCCGCAACATTATTATAAAAATTAGTATACTTAGCCATTTTGTATTTAAGATAACCTTTCGTTTTACCGTTAGCCTTATTTACTAATACTTGAATAACTCCCGATGCATCTTGATAATTTCTATTCTTAGCTAAATCAAATGCTTTTTTTTGTTCAAGAGTGTCGTTATTGAAAGTCAGTTCGGGATTGTACTTGACTTTTAATATCGTAGCATTATGTAAAGTAACCCATTCAGGATCCCTATTTAAGCAATACTTAATAGTTGCATCTATTTCTTCCAATTCTCCATTTTCAATTTCCTTATTGATCATTCTTGAAAGATCTAGTTGCTTTCTAGTCGCTTCTGTAAAGGCATTTTTCGCATCAGGTGCATATAAAGCCTTGACAAGAGAATTACCCATTAAAAAAACTACACAGTAGTCCTCTTTGGAACGTACGCCACGTCCCATACCCTGTTCTATTCTCTGAACTTTATCAATTAAACTTTGCCGGCTTCCACTTAAAGCTAATTCTTCAAACTTCCCAAATACGCCTCTAGCATCTGGTAGCCCATCCAATACAAGTACTTGGCAAGCATTTCTGGGCAAGTCGATACCATCGTATCTATTAATTAATACAACTAATCCAACGTGTCCATCCTTTAATCTTTGAGTAGTTCGAATCAAATCGCGTTGCTCTTTAACTACGACATCAGCAACGTCATCCCAAAATCTTGAACGATATTCAGAAGGTACTAAAACCACAACATTTTTATTACCTGATAAACTTTTGAAATAACCTTTTAACTCGTTGTCAGTAATTTCAGGATTGATTTCTTGCGGAATAACAATAAGTCTTTCTCCAATATCATTTGCCTTCTTAGGCGTGATCGCCGCCTCCACACTCGTGCTTTCAATATTGAAATGAGACACTAATACAGTATCATCTTCAATTGTTGCACTCATAAAGATTCTTCGAGGACACTCATTGAAGCTAGGAATTACTTCAACCGGCAAAAAGTCTAAGTTAATCACTATCTCTTCCGAAGAAATAATACAATCTGATAAACTTAAGTTATCTTTTATTAATGCCCAATTATAAAACAAACTTGAATTATTCTCACTATTATCTTCACGACGAGCATGAAGAAGTTTTGTAACATCAGCAATTTTTTCTTGCCAGTCCCAGAATGGAATTAATTGTTGAACTCCTCTATCTCCATCTTCCAACTCTAATAATCTACTTTCACTCTGATGCTTAATCGTATCCTTAAATATTTCAAAGATCGAACTGTATAATGAATTGCTACGAGGAATAGAAATTGCAAATTGCGATTTTGCAATTTTCATACACGCATGTGCATCGTCTACTATTAAACAACCTATATTTTTTTTCATTTCATTTATGCCAAAAGTAGACCTCCCATTAATAATCTTATGTATGGTAATAACTAATATAGCTTCTCCCTTTTCAAAGTCCGTATCATTAGGATCTTTTGTGACCTTGATACCTAAGTCGTTTGCTTCTTTAACAATTTGTTCAATCAAGTAGTTATCTGGAACAACATATGCAGCGGGACCTTTTCCGTCATTCAAATATGATTTTAAAATAAGTAGTCCTATTAAAGTTTTACCACTGCCTGTATTCATTTTAATAATCGTATTATCTTCATCAAAGTTTTTACTATACCATTCTTCTAACACTTCAACCTGAGGATGTCTAAGCAAACCGTTATACTTTTCGTTTTTATTAGGTAATAAATCAAAAATCTCAATCGGATTAGTAACTGATGAATTCAATGCATCGCTTAATAACTTTTCAAAGTTTAACATTTTCTTAACCATCTCCTTATTTTTAACTCGTTCAACTTTATAATACCTTATTTATTTCAAAAAATTGTTATTCAATCCGTGTTATTTTCCTTTTTGAAACATGTTCCCGCTTAAAATTAACTATGGATAAGGAAACTGTATATTAATAGTAATGTCGAGCATTAGAAATGCATCATAATAATTCTGAAAATCATCTATATGATCTACATATTGAAAACTCCTAGTGTGTGTTTAAACCCACTTCCTATGCTCTCCAAATACTGCCATACGAAAAATGTGGTTATTATCCCCCCCATCTCTATCTTATTGCTTTTTGCTTTCTCGAATTATTTTATAAACAGTTGCCCGACCAATACCATATTCCTTGGCAATGTCTTTTGCACTCTCACCAATCTCAAATAATGTACATACTCTATTTTTTACTTTTTGATCTATCGCCGGTCTCCCACCAATTCTACCCCTTTTACGTGCAGCATCTAATCCAGCCTTTGTTCGCTGCTGAATGATATCACGCTCAAACTCAGCAAAGACAGCTAACATACCGAACATCGCTTTTCCAGTTGGTGTAGATGTATCAAACGCATCGTTGATTGATACCAAATCAACTTTTTTCTCTTTAAGTTGTTCAGTCAATTCATATAATTCTTTCGTACTACGCGCCAACCGATCTAACTTATAAACCACAAAAATATCTCCTTCAGTTGTGGCTTTTATTGCGTTGTTTAACTCAGTTCTATTATTTTTTCGACTGGATACTTTCTCTACATACATCACCAACCTTAATCCCTTTTCATCCGCATACTTCTCTATAGCATGTTCTTGCATGTCGAGGTTTTGTTCTCCTGTACTTACACGACAGTATCCAATTACTCTATTCATAAAGTAACAACCTTTCTATTTTCTCATACGTTTTATATACATACTATATTAGACGGGTTTATAGACAAAAACAACAAAAAAAGAAAGCACAAACGTTCATTTGTACTTTCTTACTAATTTATCTATAAAACGATGGTTAAATAGATAGTTTTTTGATCTATAAATTAAAAGATGTCTCTTTTTCGCTGTTCTCCTCGTATATAATATTTGTTGCTAACCCCCCTTGAACGCCTTTGAGAGAATTGTTCTTTTTAACATCTCAATATCTTCTTCTAAATCCATATTTTTTTCTGTTTATATTCTAGCGAACCATATTTATTAAGTATTTTTGTAATTTCAATAAAATCGATATTTTATTTTATAAAAAGAGGCTTCATTTACGAAGCCCCTCTCTCATCACAAACTCCTATTGCGCCACCTTTAAACTTTTTATGATTTGTCTTATATTGAAATTCCGCTTCTCCTACAGCCCATTGCCCCGTATGTTCATTGTGAACCCATCTCGTATAGTAATTCTTTGAAACAGTATTATTTATATCAAAATGTATGCAGTGTAGTACTTCTTCTTCATGTAATTTTTTCAAGTACTCTACAATAGACTTTCTAACTATCCCAGTGTTTTTTGCAATAGTTGTATTTTGCAATACAAATGTGCACAATAATGCAACGAAAAGTACAGAACTTTGCCAGCTGGGTTTTAGTGTTTCGACAACGCATGCGTGACACGATAACTGTCACCTGTAAAGTTTAGTATGTGA
>NZ_JACSLY010000025.1:0-3037 GCF_018618375.1 Exiguobacterium sp. E4787
ATCGAATGAGAGAAAAGAAACGGGCCGGCATCCAACCGGCGCGTGTCGATAGTTTCCAAGAGTAATGTGTAAAAAAGGGATTTTTAATCCGTTATTAAGAGGGAATTTTAAACCGCTGTTGACATAATAAGAATTAAATGAAATATTTAATATACTGTTATATAGAGAAATATCTGTTAAAATTAAAAAAGCTAAAAAGAAAAAATATTTTCTTTTTAGCTTTTTATTTATCTAAAAAATTATCTGGAGGTACAATGTGAATAAGAAAAGGAAATGGGTTGGATTTAAGTTATTTCTAGTATTTGTTTTAATTAGTTCTTTACTTTTACCTTCTTTGAACGTGGCATATGCTATGCCAGAGGTCTTAGAAGAAGAAAATGAAGATCAATCTGGAGCCGTACGGAATGTCGCTGGTAATTTTGAATTTGACGATTCAATCATATCGAAAAAAGCTACTTATACCGGCAATACTGGCGAGTACTTTATTGACTTGACGGTAGAAGGTAAGTCTCGACAAGAGCTTGAGTCCACTGACATTGTCATTGTGTATGATAATTCCAGTAGTATGAATACGGATAACCGCGATCAAATAGCGGCTGCGGAAACCGCTGACTTTGTCAATGGTTTATTGAATGAGCAGGTTAATGCCGAAAAAAACATTCGAATGGCTTTAGTAACATATGGAACAATGGTCTTTGATGGAAGGAATAATGAAGTTTATTCTGGAACTAGCGCACGACCGGAAAACTATTCCTTTAAAACATTTACAAGTAATCCAAATGACATCATTAACCAGATTCCAACAAATGTCCCATCAGAGAGAGGAAATAACTTAAATGGTGGGACATTTACTCAACAAGCGCTTGAGGAAGCTGCGTCACTATTACAAAGTAGCAGTGCGGACAATCGAGTAATTATTACCCTGACGGATGGTGTGCCGACAGTTAGTTATAATACGAATCGGCAGATAGTAGGGAATGGAACTAATTTTAATTACACTTCTAATGGACAGCCGCGTACGCACGGACAAGACACTATTGCGGCAGCAGCCTCAATTAAGGGCCAGGGAATTACAATGGCTTCTATTGGACTTGAGTTGACGGCTGGTCAGGGGGCAACAGCTGAGCAAATCATTGAGGTTATGCAAGGGATTGCATCGACTCAATACGACTATTACCCTGTGAGTCAGATTTCAGAGTTAGGCGATTCTTTAGCCCAGTTATCCAACTATTTCACTAATACTGTTCATAGAGCGTCAGTTACTGATCCAATGGGGGAATATGTCAACTTGAAGTTGGGAGAAACACCTGATTTTGAATTGGCTACCTCAGCAGATTTATCAGATGGAGATTACTTTGTGTCTGCATCAGATGACAAGTTGCTACAGTCTGTGGTTTTAAATGAAGAGAATGAAACCATCACGCTGAACAATCTAAGTCTAGGTGAAAATGAAGTTATTTCTCTCCGTTATAAAGTACAACTAGACACAGATAAAGATGGATTCAATCCAGATACATTTTATGCTACAAACGCGCCTACACTGTTAAACCCAAGGATTGAAGAACCGGACTTGATTCGTGAATTTCCAATTCCTGAAGTGAGAGGTACTCAAGCTGTTATTACAGGTGAGAAAAACTGGAACGATTACGAACAGGAAAATCTGCGACCAAACGAAATTGTCGTAGAACTTTTTAGAGAAAACGATCAAAAAGTTGGTGAACAGTCGGTATCCCAAAGTGAAGAGGGATCATGGGTGTTTACGTTCGAAGGGTATTCATTATATGACTCAAACGGTGACCCCATTAATTACACTGTTCGTGAGCAAACGGTGGATGGTTATACGTCTACTGTCAATAATGAAACCAACGTTATTACGAACACATTGGTAGAAGAGGCAGAAATTTCATTAGTGAAGGCAAGCGAAGAAGAGGCTTTTACTCAAGCTGGTGATATTGTTACGTATACGTTTGAAGTGACAAATACCGGAAATGTGCCATTATCGAACATTCAGGTTGTGGATCCAAAGGTTGGAAAAGAAGTTGAACTGGACGTTACAACCTTAAATCCAGGCGAACTAGCATTAGGTTCCGTTCAATATACTGTTACGGCAGAGGATGTTGAAGCTGGGACAATTGTGAATACTGCATCAGTTACAGGGGAAGATCCAGCCGGAGAGCCTGTAGAGAACGATGGTCAGGATACTATTCCGTATGAACCGATCCCCTCTACTGTAGTTGTCGAACATGTTGATGAAGAAGGAAATCTATTGACTCCATCTACTGTGCTTGAAGGTAACGTGGGAGAACAATATGAGTCAGATGCCAGAGAGATTGAAGGATATGTACTAATCAAGACGCCAGAGAATGCAACTGGTGAATTTATAGAAGAAGCTCAAACGGTTACTTACGTATATGCCAAAGTGGCAGAAGACGTCACAGTGGTATACGTTGACCAGGATGGAAATGAGCTAGCCGAGCCAACGACGCAAACAGGGACAGTGGGGGAAGAGTATGTCACTGAACCGGTTGAAATTGAAGGATATGTCGTCATTGAAACACCAGAGAACGCAACTGGCGAATTCGGCGAAGAAGCTCAAACAGTCACTTATGTGTACGTAAAAGTGGCGGAAGACCTGACGGTCAAGTACGTGGACCAAGATGGAAATGAGCTAGCTGAGTCAACAACGCAAACAGGGACAGTGGGCGAAGAGTATGCCACTGAACCGGTTGAAATTGAAGGATACGTAGTGATCGAAACACCAGAGAACGCAACTGGTGAATTCGGCGAAGAAGCTCAGACAGTCACTTATGTGTACGCAAAAGTGGCGGAAGACCTGACGGTCAAGTACGTGGACCAAGATGGAAATGAGCTAGCTGAGTCAACAACGCAAACAGGGACAGTGGGCGAAGAGTATGCCACTGAACCGGTTGAAATTGAAGGATACGTAGTGATCGAAACACCAGAGAACGCAACTGGTGAATTCGGCGAAGAAGCTCAGACAGTCACTTATGTGTACGCAAAAGTGGCGGAAGACCTG
>NZ_JACSLY010000026.1:0-3891 GCF_018618375.1 Exiguobacterium sp. E4787
TGGGCGAAGAGTATGCCACTGAACCGGTTGAAATTGAAGGATACGTAGTGATCGAAACACCAGAGAACGCAACTGGTGAATTCGGCGAAGAAGCTCAGACAGTCACTTATGTGTACGCAAAAGTGGCTGGTGATGTCACGGTCGTATATGTGGACGAGGATGGAAATGAGCTAGCTGAGTCAACGACGCAAACAGGGACAGTGGGCGAAGAGTATGCCACTGAACCGGCAGAAGTTGATGGATTCGAACTGGTTGAAGTTCCATCCAACGCAACAGGCGAATTCACAGAGGATCCTCAAACTGTAACTTACGTTTATCAACCGGTGCAGACACCTGTTGAACCAGGCACAGTAACGGTTAATCATGTAGATGAAGAAGGAAATGCTTTGACTGAACCGGAGCTACTATCCGGAGAGATTGGGACAGACTACACTACAGCGGCGAAAGAATTCGAGGGGTATGTGCTAACGGCTACACCTGATAATGCATCTGGTCAATTTACAAATGAAGACCAGACAGTCACTTATGTGTATGCAAAAGTTGCTAGTAGTATCACGGTAGAATATGTCGACCAAGATGGTAATGAATTAGCAGCGCCAACCACACAAGTCGGTGCAGTGGGCGAAACTTACAGCACTGAGCCGATAGAAATTGATGGATTCGAACTGGTTGAAGTTCCATCCAACGCAACAGGCGAATTCACAGAGGATCCTCAAACCATAACTTACGTTTATCAACCGGTGCAGACACCTGTTGAGACTGGCACAGTAGTGGTCAATCATGTAGATGAAAAAGGAAATGCCTTGACTGAAACGGAGCTACTATCCGGAGAGATTGGAACAGACTACACTACAGCGGCGAAAGAATTCGAGGGGTATGTACTAACGGCTACACCCGATAATGCATCTGGTCAATTTACAAATGAGACCCAGACAGTGACATACGTTTATGGTCCTGCAGATGTCCCAGAAGTAAAAGGTGTTATTGTAGTTGAATATGTGGATACAGAGGGGACTCCGCTTGCAGAACCGATGACTGATTCTGGTCTGATTGGTTCCGGGTATACGACAGCACCGCTAGAAATTGACGGATATGATTTAGTTGAAGTACCTTCCAATGCAGAGGGCGTGTTTGGAGATGAGCCTCAGACCGTGACATATGTATACATCAAGAAAGCTGATCCAATGGGTACAATTGTTGTTGTACATGTAGATGAAGAAGGAAATGAGTTGTTGGCAGCTGAGACTGTAATAGGCGTGATTGGTTCACCGTACAATACGGAGGCAGCAACAATCGCTGGTTATGAATTAGTTCAAACACCAGGAAATGCTGCTGGTTCGTTCACAGGTGAACAACAGATTGTTACGTATGTCTATGCACCAGTTGAAACAGAAGTACCTACTGGAACCGTACTTGTTGAATATGTTAATGAACAGGGAGAATCTCTGGTAACACGTGATTCGTTCACAGGTGAAGTTAATTCGCCATATTCAACTCAACCAGTTCAAATTGAAGGATACGAATTAATTGCAACACCCGATAATGCCGCGGGGGTATTTACAGAAGGAACACAGGTTGTTACTTATGTTTATGCGCTAATTCCGGAAGAGCCGGTTGAGACACAAGGAGCGATTGTGGTTCAATTTGTGGCTGAGGCCGGTAATATTTTGAAAGATTCACAGGCATATACGGGAGTGGTAGGTGCAGCCTATAGTACTGATCCTGCTGTGATTGAAGGATATGAGCTGATTGTGACTCCTGAAAATGCTTCAGGAATCTACACTGCGGATACTCAAATAATCACTTATGTATATTCGAAGATCGCTGTAGAACCGCAGAATGGCATCGTGAACGTTATATTTGTTGATGAGGATGGTAACCCGTTGGCTGACCCACAAATGCTGACAGACGTGATCGGAGAGGCTTACAGTACATCTCCTGCCGCGATTGATGGCTACGAGCTTGTTATTACACCTGACAATGCAAATGGGACGTTTAAAGAAGCACCACAGACAGTTGTTTATGTTTACAGTTCGACAGAAGTACCTGTGGAAATGGGAGAAGTAACAATTAAGCACGTCGATCAAGATGGAAATCCGATCGCAGATTCTGAAAAGCTAACAGGCGAAGTAGGAAGTGAATACACGTCTACTCCGAAAGAAATTGAAGGATACAAACTTGTCGAGCAGCCGGAGAACGCGGACGGCACATTCACAGACGGTTCACAAACCGTGACTTATGTGTATGAAAAAATCAAAGACACACCAGTATCAGGAGAAGTCAAAGTAATTTACGTCGATCAAGATGGAAATCCGATCGCAGATTCTGAAAAGCTAACAGGCGAAGTAGGAAGTGAATACACGTCTACTCCGAAAGAAATTGAAGGATACAAACTTGTCGAGCAGCCGGAGAACGCGGATGGCACATTCACAGACGGTTCACAAACCGTGACTTATGTGTATGAAAAAATTACGTCTAATCCAGTACCAACAGAGCCACAACCAACAGAGCCACAACCAACAGAGCCACAACCCGACCACCCTGAACCAGATCAACCGGTTCAAGATAAATTGCCACAAACAGCAACGAATACGTTCAATATAATGATTATGGGCGGCCTCATGATGATTATCGGAATGATAATGTTGCTAGTTTGGAACAAACGTCGTAAGACACTTGAAGTAATGTAATAAGGAGGCCCTCTTTTTTCTCTTGATTAAAGAGGGCCTTTATTTTAGGAGTGAGGGCAATGAAGCGAGCAGGCATTGGTTTTCTATTAATTGGCTTCTTAGTCGTCAGTTATGCCATGTATGAATTAGTTCAAGGCAGTGCGGAAGTCGACAAAGAACTAATCGCTACAAAGCAGATGATTGAAGAAAATAAAGAATTAACTGCTGGAAAGCAGAAGTCTGTAGAAGGCTCAGCAAAGGGAGAAGAGGAAACTGATCTGCTTCCAGATTTTCAGTTGGAGGTAGGGGACAATGCTGGTGTAATTGAAATTGACTCCGTAAAGATTGAGGCACCAATCATTTCTGGCACAGATGAAGGATCACTGCGTAAGGGTGTAGGTCATATGCCGTCTACCAAGCTTCCGGGACAGAACGATCAAATTTTACTGGCCGGGCACCGAGACACCGTTTTTGAACCTTTGGAGGGCATTAAAGAAGATGATTTGATCAAAATTACTATGCCATATGGAACGTACGAATATAGAGTGATTGGAACAGATGTGGTGAAAGGCAGTGACACATCCATTATCCAATCAAGTGATAAGGAAGAGCTGGTTTTGGTTACCTGTTATCCGTTTCAACTATTTGGCGCTGCATCTGACCGTTTTATTGTCTATGCAATACCACTAGTGTCGCGTTAATTTATTTTGAAGATTAGGAATTCATAAAACATTCAAAAACTGGCGAAAATCAAAAGAAAAAGTCCTTTATAATGGAAAGGTCAGGTAGTTCCTGTCCAAATCCAATAAAAAGGACTCACGCATGGACAAGAATACACGAAAAACTTCATTTGGTAAATGGGTTAGCCCCATAAATTTTGAAAAATTTAACGAAACCGTGATGATTCGCGGACAAGATCGCTACACAAAAAAACTGACAACACAGGCCTATACACTGTTGATGTTGCACGCCCATCTAACACAAACGGACAGCCTTCATGCGCTCAAAGCCGCACTTGCGAGCGATGACCTTGCCCAGGCAGCCGGAGTTGAATCCATTAGCGTGTCCCAGCTCTCCAGAAAAAACAATGAGCTGTAGACTGACCTAGCTATATGAGACACTAATAAAAACACCTTATTAGGCTGCCACCACACCATATTTTATCGGTGTGAGGTAGCCTAATTTTTCTTGGATACGCTCTTCGTTATAGTAAGTTAAGTAA
>NZ_JACSLY010000027.1:0-6411 GCF_018618375.1 Exiguobacterium sp. E4787
TTACTTAACTTACTATAACGAAGAGCGTATCCAAGAAAAATTAGGCTACCTCACACCGATAAAATATGGTGTGGTGGCAGCCTAATAAGGTGTTTTTATTAGTGTCTCATATAGCTAGGTCAGTCTATCCGACGGGCCTTTTTGAGTAAGGTTATGCGGCGTTACGGCAAGCTTCTGCACATCTACGGCAAGCTTCCGCACAGCGTCTGCAATGTTCATGATGATCGACGTGCTTCTCACATTCCTCTGCGCAAGCTTCGCAAATGGTTGCGCAAACGGCTGCCAGTTCGGAAACGAACGGTGAATTGTGAGTAATGGCATGTTCCAAAAATGCACAAATGTCCGCGCATTCCCGGTCTAATCGAATGCACTGTGCTAGCATCTTCACATCGTCTTCCTGCAGACAAGCGTCAAAACAATGGTTACATTCCGCTGCACAATCATGTAATGCCCGAATCAATTCCTGATGTTGTTCATGAGCCAAGTTAAAACCTCCATTTCTTATTTTTGCTTCATTTACTGAATTTCCCTCTCCTTTCCAAACTAAACAGAAATACCGAAACTCCATAGAAACTGCACATTTTATAGACAAGTAATCAAATATTAAAATCAATGGTGCGGTTTTTTTGGGGGGTCATTGTGAACTTCTAAATTAGAGTCATGGAAACAGCGATAAAGTAAAATGATACTAAACACTTGATATACCCTATCGGGGTATGTTAAGTTTAAGGAAATATTACTTTAGGAGGAATAATAATGATTGAAACATTAAAAGTACAAGGTATGTCCTGCGGCCACTGTGCAAACTCGGTTGAAACGGGCGTCGGTGAACTCGAAGGGATTTCATCTGTGACAGTTGATCTTAAAAAAGGCGAAGTGGCAGTAGACTATGATACTGCCAAGACATCATTAAACGAAATTCAGAAAGCGATTGAAGAACAAGGGTATGACGTCGTATAAGGGTGCTTTCACAGCACACTTTACTTTTAAATGAAATATACCCTCGCGTGGTATATTCGGCAAGAACTTTGTGAATGTTAAGAATGTAAATAGGGTTAAATAGGATAAGAACCACTAGTTTGGAGGAGGCGCACTGAATGGCTAAAAATGATAAAGACCATCACCACCATCAAGACGAACAGGTAGATCACAGTAAAATGGATCATTCCAAACATGTTGGGCATTCGTACCATGAAGACCAAGTGAAAGAAGGCATTCAAGACGACAGCAATCCTGCCAAAATTCATGATGATCATGCCCATCACAATCATGGTGGCCACGATCATAGTGACCATGGACATCACCATCATGGGAATTTCAAAGAAATTTTCCTGAAGTCGCTGCCCTTGGGCATTGTCATTCTATTATTGTCGCCGATGATGGACGTTCGGCTTCCTTTCCAATTTACTTTTCCATACTCGGATATTGTGGTCGCTGTATTAGCAACTATCTTATTGGTTTATGGCGGAAAACCCTTCTATCAAGGTGCAATCGCTGAATTTAAGGAAAAAGCACCGGGCATGATGGCCCTTATTTCATTAGGGATATCCGTTTCCTATTTGTACAGCATTTACGCCGTGCTGGCACGCTACGTAACCGGCGATCACATCATGGATTTCTTCTTTGAATTCGCGTCCTTGCTGTTGATCATGCTCCTTGGACACTGGATCGAAATGAAGGCTATCGGAGAAGCAGGAGACGCGCAAAAATCGCTCGCCGAATTGGTGCCGAAAGATGCACATGTGGTATTGGAAGATGATTCGATCGAGACGCGTCCCGTAAATGAGCTGAAAGTCGGAGACCTTGTACGGGTTCAGGCCGGAGAAAACGTCCCTGCCGATGGCATCATCAAAAGAGGCACCTCGCGGATCAATGAAGCTTTGCTGACGGGGGAATCTAAACCCATTGAAAAAGGAGCCGGAGACAAAGTGATCGGCGGTTCCACGAACGGTGCAGGCATCTTATATCTTGAAGTACAGGAAACCGGCGACCAATCGTTCATTTCCCAAGTACAAACCCTGATAAGCCAGGCGCAGGATCAACCTTCAAGAGCTGAAAATCTGGCTCAAAAAGTAGCCGGCTGGCTGTTTTATATCGCCATTGCGGCGGCTTTCCTCGCTTTTGTCGTTTGGCTGTACATTGCTGACATTCAAACCGCTGTTCTTTTTACGGTTACGACATTAGTCATTGCATGTCCACACGCTCTCGGCCTTGCCATTCCGCTGGTTATTGCACGAAGCACCAGTTTAGGTGCAAGCCGCGGGCTGTTGGTGAAAGACCGCGAAGCATTGGAGCTGGCAACTAAGGCTGATGTAATGATACTGGATAAAACGGGTACATTGACTACTGGCGAATTTAAAGTTTTGAACATGGAAACACTGGATGGTCAACATACCGAAGCCGAAATCGCGGCGTTAATGGCAGGGATTGAAGGCGGGTCCAGCCACCCAATCGCCCAGTCAATCGTCCAATACGCTGAGAAACAAGGGATTCAGCCTGTCCACTTTGATTCGATTGATGTTGTGTCGGGTGCGGGTATAGAAGGAAACGCCAATGGCCGCAAATACGAATTGATCAGCCAAAAGGCACTTGGAAGAGATGTAGCGGTGGATGTTCCCAAAGGGGCAACATTAAGTATACTAGTTGAGGACGGGAATCCGATCGGTACGGTCGCATTAGGCGATGAATTGAAAGAAACGAGCAGAACGCTGATACAGGCATTGAAGCATTACAATATAAAACCGATTATGGCTACAGGTGACAATGAAACGGCTGCCCAAGGAGTAGCAGAGGAACTGGGCATTGAATACAGAGCCAATCAATCACCGCAAGATAAATATGGTTTAGTGGAATCACTGAAAAATAATGGACAAACGGTTATCATGGTCGGCGATGGCGTCAACGATGCACCATCCCTTGCAATAGCAGACGTTGGGATAGCAGTCGGTGCCGGAACTCAAGTCGCCATCGATTCCGCTGATGTGATTTTGACTCAGTCGGATCCAGGCGATATTGAATCCTTTATCGAATTGGCCAATAAAACAACCAGTAAAATGAAACAGAACCTCGTGTGGGGAGCCGGTTATAACTTTATTGCCATTCCCATAGCGGCGGGTGTTCTAGCCTCCATTGGGATTACGTTGGCTCCTGCCGCAGGAGCAGTTCTGATGTCCGTGTCCACGGTTATCGTGGCTATCAATGCGATGACATTGAAACTAAGAAATAGAGCTGTTTAACACCGTGTTTAATTGTCGTACACGAAAAGTGCTGCCTCCCAAAAGTTGAATTTTCTTTAACCTTGGGGGCACAGTTTTGTATTAGGTTAAAGTCAAACGGAGGTTTGAAGACTTTGGATAATTAAATATATTTTTATAGTTAACATATGAGATATTATCGGAAGAGAGGAAGCCCAAAAGCTTCTTCTCTTTTCTACTTAAATTCAATTAACACAAAAAAGTTTTCAAAAATTAATCATTCATTCATTAATAGCCGATTGTAAAATTAAGCTAGACAATTGAAAAAGCCATTCGTGGTACACTCACAATGTATTTTCCGACCAAAGAAAAACATAGGAGTGATCACGAATGACCTACACCCATCTTACCACGGATGAACTGGTGATGATAGAATCCTACCACCGCCAAAATATACCTGTAGCGATCATTGCTAAGTTGATGAACCGTTCCAGGCAGCCAATCTACAACGTCATCAATTTCCTGAAATCAGGACATACAGCGCTCGACTTCTACACGCAATACAAGAAAAATAAGAAACGCTGCGGCCGGCGGAAGATTGTCCTGCCGAAGAAACAAGTGGCCTATGTTCAAGACAAGGTGGCGCAGGGCTGGACGCCGGATGTCATTGTCGGCCGGGCAGAAACGGCCATCGATTGTTCCGCGCGCACCATCTATCGCATGTTCAAAAATCAGGTCTTTGACGCCGCCACGCTGCCGATGAAAGGAAAACGGAAACCCAATGGACACCAGGAACGCCGGGGAAAACAGGCGTTCAAACGCCATATTTCCGAACGGGAAGCCGACAACCCGTCGTTCAAAAAAGAGTTCGGGCATATCGAAGGCGACACCATTGTGGGTGCCCGCCACAAAAGTGCGGTGATCACGCTGGTCGAACGGCTGACGAAAGTCATCATCGCCCTGAAGCCTGCAGGACGCAAGGCTTGCGATATTGAAACTGCGTTGAACCAGTGGTTCCAAGGGGTCCCGAGAAATCTGTTCAAATCCATCACGTTTGATTGCGGCAAGGAATTCTCCAATTGGAAACCGTTGTGCAACCGGCACGACGTCTCGATTTACTTTGCGGATCCCGGCACGCCTTCTCAGCGCGCCTTGAATGAAAACTCCAACGGGCTCCTGCGGAAAGACGGCTTGGCAAAGGAAATGGACTTCAACCAGGTGGATCAAACATTCATTTCGTCGGTGGCCGACAAGCGGAATAACATCCCAAGAAAGTCACTGAATTACCGCACACCGTTGGAGGCATTTTTGAGTCACCTGAATGGAGTCGATCTGTCTAGCTTAAATTGACAAACGGAACCTCCAATATGTTTTAGATTCTTTCGTTATTTATAAAAAGATGGTATTTATAAAAGTCAAAGTCTTCTTTTTTATTATAGCAGTCTAGTTTAGATGCGAAAAAACTATATTTATCCGCCCTTTTTATTTCTGAAAAAGTCGAGGAACGACACTACGTTTCGTGACGCAGACTTCGAACAACCGCCAGGGCGTTAGTCTATCGATTGTTCGACGTGAATGATTGCCTCGAACGGCACATGGATGATCCCTTCCCTTTGATTGGCCAGCTCGACGGTCCGCTCCATGTAGTTCGTCCGGTGCACGAATCCTCTGAATCGTTTCATCTCCCGCTTCTCCACATATTTTACCTCTACCAAATCTCCGCTGAAGATCGCGTCGTTCAGCACATTCTCATAGACCGATAGGACCTGTTCATCGATATCTGGCATCTCAATTTTTTGAATCTCTTTATAGTATTTCGTCAGTAGCGCCTTGTGCTCGGGCATGAGGAATGGGATCCATTTCAATTCGCCCCGATCGCGATACATCGTCATAATAATTACCCCTCTCAATAAAACGAACGTTTGTTCTTATTTTATACCCGATTTGTCCCGTTTGAACAGCCTTTTTCGTGATTGGTAATCCGTGCGTCCTGTTTCCGTACTCTAGCTCGCTGGTCTTCGGTGCAAGGGACGTCAAAAAAATGACGCGCCCTCAGGCCGTCTTCCTTCGCTTTAGGCTCAAAGCGAGGCTTTTCGCTCGTTGGCTCCGGAAGCCTGTCCCTCCGTTTGCTCTACGCATTTTTTTGAGGCTCTCCCTGCGGTCGCCCTTGCACCGTCTCCCGACGCTCGCTTCGTTCCCGTCAACAGGACGCACAACGGTGTTCGTTCTGAGCTCGGCTTATCCGAAAGGGGACAAACCATCATGGAACTTACATCCATCATCGAGGTCATTCGTATCAAACAAGAGATTCGCGAGGAGATGGTCGCTCTCGAGCACGCCATCATCCAATCACCGGACAGTGCCCGACAAATCGGTTCCTCGTTCATCGGGGACGACGACCGTGAAGTGTTCCTCGTCATCATGCTCAACACAAAGAACCGGGTCATCGGCGTCCACCGGGCACACGTCGGGAGCGTCAACTCGAGTGTCGTCCACCCACGGGAGGTCTTCAAATGCGCCATCTTGAACAACGCCTCGTGCCTCATCGTCTGTCATCAGCACCCGAGCGGGGACCCGACGCCGAGCCGGGAGGACATCCTCGTCTCCGAACGGTTACATGAGGCGGGGGACCTCATCGGCATCCCGGTGCTCGACCATCTCATCCTCGGAGCGGACGAGTCGTACGTCAGCATGAAACAGCGAGGTTACATGGGTTGAACGGAATGGAGTGGGGCCGGGGGACCGGTCCCGGTCCGTCCGGGAAGGGCAAGGACGAAAAACGTACGTTTTTCTTTGACGGGATGGGCGACTCGCGTTGCTCTCGCCTGGATCCGTGGGGCGGAATCCGGGAAAAGGTCCGTTTTCGTATAACGAAAACGAGATGGTTCGTGTGTGAAAATTGGACGTTGTTTTGGTCTGTCTCATAAGAAGATTGTTTGATGAAATGGTAGAAGTGACAACATAGTTTGTTTATTGAAAATGACCATGATTTCTAAACAAGCCCTAGGGCTTGTTTGAAACAACACCAGGGCTTACGTGAAATAAGCCGAGATGTTGATTGCGTGGATGCGAGGTATCATGAGGCTATCAACTGTATTTTGCAATACAAATGTGCACAATAATGCAACGAAAAGTACAGAACTTTGCCAGCTAGGTTTTAGTGTTTCGACAACGCATGCGTGACGCGATAACTGTCACCTGTGAAATTTAGTATGTG
>NZ_JACSLY010000028.1:0-4529 GCF_018618375.1 Exiguobacterium sp. E4787
CGGTGACGGTGAACTCGCGGATGCGCTAGCCAAGATCAACGGGCGACCGAGAAAGTGCCTGGACTGGAAAACCGCACACGAGGCCTTCACCGAGGAAGTGTTGCGCTTAATTTGACAAACCGTCATAAAAATAACGGTATGAAAGACAGTTACATGCTAAAATAAAAATTGGTATTTTTATAAAAATGGTTGATGAAAGGTGTTAAGTCATGGAAGAGCAAAAGAAGCGAGTGAAAAAACGTCGTAAAAAGAGTTCCCCAGCGAAACGCATCGCAAAAATTGCGGGACTCGTAGTAGGGTTGTTCCTGCTCATCGGAGTCGGGGTAGCTACATATCTATATAATCAAGTCGATTCGACCGTCGAACGCTTGAACGAGTCGACGGGCCTTAGCCCGGAGCGTATGACAACGGAAGCCATCAACGATAAGAAGCCGATCTCGGTCCTTCTTCTCGGCGTCGACCGTCGTGCCGACGAGCAAGGTCGCAGCGACTCGATTATCGTCATGACGCTCAACCCGAACACGGATCAAAGCGCGATGCTCAGCATCCCGCGTGACACGAAGACGGAGATCGTCGGCAAAGAGACGTCTGATAAGATCAACCACGCCTATGCGTTCGGTGGAGCCGAGATGGCACTCGACACGGTCGAGAACTTGCTCGACATCCCGATCGATTACGTGGCCGAAGTTGATATGAAAGGCTTCCAAGACACGGTCGACCTTCTCGGCGGCGTCAACGTGACGAACAACTTGGCGTTCACGTCAGGTGAGCACACGTTCGAACCGGGCGCGCTCACGCTCAACGGTTCAGAGGCGCTCGCGTACACGCGCATGCGCTATGACGATCCGAGCGGAGATTTCGGTCGCCAAGAGCGCCAACGTGACGTCATCACGGCGCTCGTCAATAAAGGCAAAGACGACTTCTCGATCTCGAAGTTCAACAACATGCTCGACGTGCTCGGCAACAACGCAAAGACGAACATGACGTTCAAAGACATCCGGACGCTCTCGAGCGACTATATGGCTGCTTTCAAAAACCAGGACGTCCTTCGCCTCGAAGGAACGGGCGGGAAAGAAAGCGACGGCATCTATTACTGGAACCCGGACGCTGCTTCACTCGAAGACGTGAAGTCGTATCTCGGACAATTGATGGAACAGTGACGCATCGCCTCATCCAAAATCGGATGAGGCGTTTTAATATGTGCGATAATAAGAAGAAAAGGAGTGACCCCGCGTGCTCGACCGCCTGATCCGTCTCGTCATCGACGTTCGCCATCGGTTCAAGGACCATCACATCAACGACTACAGCGCGACGCTCGCGTTCTTTTGGTTTCTCGCCATCTTCCCGACGTTTGTCCTCTTGTTCGCCGTCATGGCGTGGTTCGGGATTGATGACGCCTTGTTAATCGAACAGATCGAGATTCTCATTCCGGGTTCGAGTGTTCGGGACATGCTGTCGATTGTCTATGACGTCAGCGGCAACATCAATGCCGGCCTCGTCTCAATCGGGGCCATCATCGCCGTCTGGTCGGCGTCGAACGGGACGGCCCGCCTCGTCAAGCTGACCGTGTTCGCTTACGGGGAAACGGAAGCCCGGAGCTATGTCGTTCGCCGGTTGATTGGTTTGCTCACGCTCATCGCCTTCAGCGTTGGTGCCGTCATCTTGATCATATTCCATATTTTCGGGCGGGAGTTCGTCGAGCTCATGTATACGTGGTTCCCACGGCTTGAGGACTTCGACCGACTGGCGACACTCACCCGGTATACGGTGTCGACGATCATCCTCATCTTCGCCTTCTCACTGTTTTATAAAATCGCCCCGCAGCAACGCGTCCGCTTCATCGAGACACTTCCAGGCGCCATTTTCGCCGTCATCTCTTGGCAGATGCTGTCGACAGGCTATAGTGTCTACGTCGACCGGTTCTCGATGTTTGGCGATACTTACGGGACGATCGGCATCGTCATCTTGCTCCAGATCTGGCTCTACTTGACGGCGGTGACGATGTTGCTCGGTGCCGAGATCATTGCGGCCTGGCCCGACCATATGCGGCGAACCCGTTATAAGACGCATTTTCCGTAAAAATTGAAAAGATATGGTTAGCATTTTTTTACAACGTGCTATAATACAACACGTGAAGCGGGAATTATATCCATATCTAACGATTTTGAAAGCAGGTGCACGCATGGCGAGACATAAGAAAAAATCACGCTGGAAAAAGGTGTTGGCGATCACGCTCGGCGTCCTGACGATTTTCCTCGTCGCCGGGGGGCTTGTTCGTCTGGTCGATGTACCGGGACGTCAACGAGACGGTGACGAAAGTGAATGACAATCTCGAAATCAGTCCGGAACGGAAACAAGTCGAGACGATTGAACAGAAGGAATCGGTATCGGTGTTACTACTCGGGATTGACCGCCGTGACGGGGAGCAGGGACGGAGTGATTCAATCATCGTCATGACGCTCAACCCGACGACGGACGAAGGCGCGATGCTCAGCATCCCGCGCGATACGAAGACGGAGATCGTCGGCAAAGGTATGAACGATAAAATCAACCATGCCTACGCGTTCGGTGGGGCTGAGATGGCGATGGATTCGGTAGAAGCGCTCTTGGATATTCCGATCGATTACGTCGTCGAGGCGGACATGGAGGCGTTCACCGAGGTCGTCGATGCGCTCGGTGGCATAACGGTGACGAACGACCTCGCCTTCTCCGCGGATGGTTATAACTATCCGATTGGACAGGTCGATTTGAACGGTGCCTCGGCGTTGTCATACGCCCGGATGCGTTATGAAGATCCGAACGGGGACTTCGGTCGCCAAGAGCGGCAACGTGCCGTCGTCGCGGCCATCGTCGAGAAAGGACGTTCCGATTTCTCGGTCGACAAAGTGACGAAGCTGTTAGACGTCGCCGGCAACCGGGCCAAGACGAACATCGAGTTCAATGAGCTCGTGACGTTGTCGACAGACTATATGAAGGCGTTCCGTAACGCCAGTACGCTCCGCATCGAAGGGTCGGGCGATCTGGAATCGGACGGTATCTATTACTGGAATCCGGATTCGGCCTCGCTCGCTGACGCCCAAGCCGAGCTGCAACGCTTGATGAACTAAGTCATTCCTCATGGGATGGCTTTTTTTTGCGTTTGAAAATCATGGTTCGGTGGGACTGATAAAGAGACACTGAGGAGGGATCACATGCTTTGGGAAACTGTTGAACCGATCATCAATCGATTAGAGGACGACCATACATCAGAAGACTGGCAGGAGCTGTTTACCAAATGGGATGGTCATCATTGGCACGATGGGGAAGGGGTGAGCGAGAAGACGAGCGTGCTCATGATTGACGCCAACGCCGTCACGACGGACGGGAGCCCGGATTTGGACGCGCTCCATGATCTGTTGAAGGAACACGTGCAGGCGTCGATTAGCGACTTGTATCTCGTGTCGCTGTTCCCGTATCCGGCCAAGCCGACCGATACGGCCATCAATCCTCGTATCCGGTTATACGAGGACCTCGGGCGCTTCAAGCACGAATTCGAGCTCATGTATGACACCGACCCGGATGTTTATAACGAGCTACAGTTCAATCTGCTTGAGGAGACGGATGCCTTCATCGAGCGGCTCGCCCAAGGTGCGACGAAGTTACGCGTCCACGTCCAGTCGTTCCGGGGCATGCCGGAGGAGAGCATTAAACGCGTCATTGAGCTCTGGCACGCGGTGCTCCATCACTATAAACCGCATGGGCAATTGACTCTCGCCTATGAAGGGGACGTCCAAGCGCTCGGCTCATACATCAGCGTCGCTGATGCCATCTGTCACTTTGATCTTGCGTCGCACACGATGCTGGCCTTCGCGCAAGGTGACGCCAAGAAGTTGTCCGACTGGGCGAACCGGATCGAGGCGCCAGGAGAAGGGAAGACGTACTTCAACTTCTTGTCGATTCACGAGCGTGACCCGTTCGAGAAGAACTTGATCGATCCGAGCATCGACATGATTCTCGCGGCCCATAGCATCTTGTTCTCGCTCCAAGGCATACCGACCGTTGATTATCGGACGCTGCTCGGTGTGCAGACACCGGTCGACCATGACGCGCTGATTCAAGAGCTGAAGACGGACCCGTATCGCCTGCAAGTATTCTCCGGCATTATCAGCCAGTTGAACGTCAAACGGACGCACCCGGCGTTCTCGCCTTATGCCGAGCAGCGAATCGATACGTCTGATAAGCGCGTCTTCACGGTCGAACGGAAAGGTGGAGGGGAGACGCTCATGCTGTATACGAACGTCAGCAATGAGCCGGTGACGGTGCAGACGAGCGGGACGAATCTGTTCACGGGTGAGTCGGTCGAGACGATTGAGTTGGATACCTTTGGATTTGCTTGGATCAAACAATAAAAAAACGAGTTCTCTAGACTGACCTAGCTATATGAGACACTAATAAAAACACCTTATTAGGCTGCCACCACACCATATTTTATCGGTGTGAGGTAGCCTAATTTTTCTTGGATACGCTCTTCGTTATAGTAAGTTAAGTAA
>NZ_JACSLY010000029.1:0-4360 GCF_018618375.1 Exiguobacterium sp. E4787
GTGTCGCAACTTAAACGTTAGGGTGAGATTATGGTTGCTGGCAAGTCCTTTTTCTTTTCTAAAATAGGAGTGCAGAGTTGTGTACGTTTCCGTTGCACACTTCTGCACTCCTATTTTGCATTACACATGTTAAGGGGTAAGGTGATAAATCTTATTGATAGGGAATGGGTGAATCAAAGAGATTACTTGAAAAGTCCGCAACAGAAAAATCAGCTTTTTTGTCCTCTGTGCGAGAGTAAGGTAGAGCTTCATTGGGCTATCCCAGCAAAGAAAATTCCTCATTTTAAACATAGTAGGCAGTTAGATTGTACCTATGGGAGAGGGGAAAGCGAAGAACACAACGCAGGAAAAATAAAGTTATACAACTATCTTAAAGAAACACTTGGAGACGCGTTAGAGATGATTGAAATAGAGTATTTTTTAAAAGAATCTAAACAGGTTGCAGATATCTTTTTTCAATTCAAAAACGGTCAAAAATGGGTCTTGGAATATCAACGTTCTAACATTCCGACTTCAGTCATTGAGCACAGAAGAAATCTATATCAATCATTAAATATAAAAGATATTTGGATTTGTGGGGAAAATCTTGTGAAGGATATTGGGATTTTAGGTGTTAATCTTAAAAATGCTGCACAAGACCTCCAACACGTTGGAACAACCAATCTGAATTCAATAATCACTTTTAATCCTCTAAATGAAGAGGTTGTAATTTATAGAGGTCTAGAGAAACAAAGAAGTAATGCTTTTTTCTATCAAGATGCTTTTAGATTTACTATAGAAGAGCTCTGTTTTAACAAATGGGGTCAACCTTTCTGCATTAATGACTATATGCTATTAGATAAACCGTCTATACAGAATTCACGAGGGATGGTGTTTGAGCAACTAGTGGAAGAAGTGAACATTAAAAGGATTCAAGAGAATCTATATACCCATATAGATAATGTAAATAATTTATTCATACCTAGTGAATTGCACAGATTTATTCCTTGGGAGATGAAAAAAATCACATTTGATATTGTTTGGAATAACCGACCTTCCAGCCCAGCGGAAGAAGACCATCCCCTACATGTAGTAGGTATAAGATCTGATAGATGGAAACATCAATTTAACCAATCTTCAAGAACAGATGAAGTTGGTACAAGAACGGCCACCTTTGGCATGCTATTTATTGTATTAGAGCTACTTTACAATGAATTCTTTATGACCGAAGAAGAAAAAGACACAGAATTAAAATTGATGTCAGAGGGCAAACAGATTCCTTATTATATACAAATGAATTATTTGAAGAGAATAGGAGTCTTAAAAAAAGACGTATGGAGAGATCAACACAATACTCATATCTCACTTGAAGAAGTATGTCTATACTTCTTTAGATTGTTAAAGATACAAACAGAAGATGCAATAGGAACAGCTGTGGCAATGGGAATAGTGCATCCGAATGAAACAAAAAATGTCCCAAACTTCTCTTTGTTATTTGAAATCAAAAAGCGCGTTGAAAAATATTTAGAGACCTATAAAAGAAAAAATCCATGGATTATCGACTGAAGTGTTGTAATAGTAGACTTATGGAAAAATAGGGAGTGGTAAAGTTGACTGCTAAACAAATCTATATAGATTTCTATAAGCCGATTTGGGATGAAGTGCAGATGCACTACAATGAAGTACAACATATGAAAGATCTTGAAGTAATAACAGACATTGATTTAGATACTATTTTGGAAAGTTTAAAGAAATATTTAGGAGGAGATGGTTTTTACATCACTATTGAAGAATTTGATTCTATTTGTTTTATAAACGTTGTCACTTATTTTCATCAGGATATTAAAGAATTAGAAGAGTATGTAACTACTCTTTCTAAAGACACACTTATTACTAAAGAAAATGAAATTGAACATGCTATCTACTTGTCGGTAGATAGTATAAGTGATCAGGAAGATATCGATAGATTGGTCACATTGTTGAAAGAAGAAGGAATTGAAATAGAGTTTGAATTGAGAAGGAAATCCGCTTTTGAACGGGGTGCTGGAGATTTCCATGAAGATCTAATTTTAAGCGTACTTTCAGCTATTACCGGGAAATTAACAGAAGCTGTGTTTGATAAAGTTCAAAACAAATTTAGTGCCAGGCGCAATCTAAGGCTACATACAATTGATATTGAGCGCCTAAAAGAATATGTAACTCATAAAACATCTATCAATGTGAATGATTTAAAGGTTCGTTCTATTAAGACATTAGAAGCTGGTTTGACAGAAGTAATTTTAACAAGTCGATATAAAGATGTAGTTGTAACAGCAGACCAATCATATAAACATATAGATTTTAATGTTGTACAGAAAACACAGACTTTAATTTAAAAAGACAAGTAGAATTTTTAATGATTATATCGGTTTTCGTACAAGAAAAATCTTTTGAAAAGAGGAGGCATTAAAATGATAGCTGAAGCATTGGGTGGCTTTTTAGTAAATATCAGTTCAAGTTATGTACACGAAAAGAAAATTAAAATAGATGATCGTATTCTTCATACAAAAATAGAAGATGTTGTAACAGAATTTCAAAAGGAATTTGAAGGGACAGAATTAGATTCTCTCGCCTTTCAAAAAGTATTAGAATCAAAAGAATTTACAGATAGAATTTTACAAAAAATGTTTTTTGGCTACATAGGAACAGGGGAAACGATTCAACAATTTATAACAGATATCTCTGATGAGGTTATTGAAAAGGTTAATAGACATTATGAAAGTATAGGTAGAAGTCCTGTAAAAGTACCCCAAGATTTTCACTTATATTTCCAAAAATTGATAAATGTATTGTCCGAGATAAGAACCGGTATTTTTTCTTTAAAAGAATCTGCAATGTTAACTACTATAACTTCAAAAGTGGTTGAAAGTGGTGCCGAGATTAAAGATGGAATATCTGCTGTTATAGAGCAAATAGAAAACTCAAAAGAAGATAATATTTTCGCCAATAATCAACTAGAGAATATAGAGAATTTAATTGATCAATATAAAATAGACCTTGCTAAAGAATTTATTAGTGAAATGCTGGAATCTCAAAATAGCTTAAGTAAACCACAAAGAGAACTATTATATTTTCAAAAAGCTAGGACTTTAGTGTTGAGCTCTGAGTTTGAGAAACTTGATCAAATTAAAGTTAGAATTAGAAGTATTTCTGTAGACTCAAAATATATTCATGAAATAGATTATCACATTGCCTGTAATGACTTAAATGATGAGTTATTTGAAGAAGTAATAATGAATTTAAATAGGCTCGGATGTTCTCAAAATGAGATTACCATGAAAAGATTAGATTACCTTATGTATCAAAAAAAAATAGACGATGTTTATAAGGAATTAATTGATAAAGAAGAGTTAAAAGTAGAATATAAGAAAAATCATAAAAGTTACTACTATTTGGGCATAATTGAGATGGAACGTAACAATTTGGAAAAGGCAGAAATCAACTTTACAGAAGCGTATAAACTCAGAACAAATTCAATGTATCGCTTTTTCTCAATTTATTGTAGAGCTCGTATTAATCTAGGAAAATTCTTTAAGCAAATTGACCCTGATGAACAATTATTCAGTGAAATAGAATGTTCTATTAAAGAAATGAAGACATTTATACACGTTACAAATTTTGTGGATGAGGAGTTAATGAAAAGCTATTGGTTAGTTCACTTGAACTTACTTTTATTGGTAGATGGTAAATTAGCACTTTATGAACTAGAAAATGTTCCTTCGAAAATTAAAGACTCAAATATCTTCTGTCATCTTAAAGCTGATATTATGGTGAAAAATGGTGACTATAATAACGCTAAGATTGTTTTATTGGATTCATGGGAAGAAACACCGATAAATGTATTTAATCTATTTAATATATTGTATTTCGAAAAAGAATTTGAAGATTTATGCAATAGATTTAAAGAATTAAACAACCAGGATATAGTGAAAGACCCAATTATTCAATTAATATATTATAAATCAATGATTGAAGTAGAAGGTGCTGACTCATCTTCAGAAGCTCTATATGATTTGATATCTACGTATTCGGAAGAACTTACACTGTACCCAGACATTATTGAAATTTCACTTAAACATAAATTAAATTCTTTATTTGAATTAGTTAAAGAAAAGACCTTATTAAATAAAGAGAAGATGCATTGGCGTTTGTTGATACAAATTGGAAGGATCTTAATAGCTTGTAATCAACTTGAACTTGCTAGAGTTATATTAGAGTGTCAACAGCGGTTTAAAATTCCCTCTTAATAACGGATTAAAAATCCCTTTTTTACACATTACTCTTGGAAACTATCGACACGCGCCGGTTGGATGCCGGCCCGTTTCTTTTCTCTCATTCGATA
>NZ_JACSLY010000030.1:0-2631 GCF_018618375.1 Exiguobacterium sp. E4787
TCCTGGGGTTGTAGGACACTCTATACGGAGTTACAAAGGGATAGGATAGGTGAACGACCTGGAAAGGTCGGCCAGAGAAGGTGACGGCCCTGTAGCCGAAATCGTATCCCCTCCAGAGTGGATCCTGAGTACGGCGGGACACGTGAAACCCCGTCGGAATCCGGGAGGACCATCTCCCAAGGCTAAATACTTCCTAGTGACCGATAGTGAACCAGTACCGTGAGGGAAAGGTGAAAAGCACCCCGGAAGGGGAGTGAAACAGATCCTGAAACCGTATGCCTACAAGTAGTCAGAGCCCGTTAACGGGTGATGGCGTGCCTTTTGTAGAATGAACCGGCGAGTTACGATGGCGGGCGAGGTTAAGCCGATGAGGCGGAGCCGCAGCGAAAGCGAGTCTGAATAGGGCGCATCAGTCCGTCGTCGTAGACCCGAAACCAGGTGATCTACCCATGTCCAGGATGAAGGTCAGGTAACACTGACTGGAGGTCCGAACCCACGCACGTTGAAAAGTGCGGGGATGAGGTGTGGGTAGCGGTGAAATGCCAATCGAACCTGGAGATAGCTGGTTCTCCCCGAAATAGCTTTAGGGCTAGCCTCGAGGTGTAGAGTTCCGGAGGTAGAGCACTGATTGGACTAGGGGCCCCCACAGGGTTACCGAATTCAGTCAAACTCCGAATGCCGGCAACTTGTACTCGGGAGTCAGACTGCGAGTGATAAGATCCGTAGTCGAAAGGGAAACAGCCCAGACCATCAGCTAAGGTCCCCAAGTGTATGTTAAGTGGAAAAGGATGTGGCGTTGCACAGACAACTAGGATGTTGGCTTAGAAGCAGCCACCATTCAAAGAGTGCGTAATAGCTCACTAGTCGAGTGACGCCGCGCCGAAAATGTAACGGGGCTAAACATACCACCGAAGCTATGGATCCCGTAAGGGATGGTAGGGGAGCGTTCCAAGCAGCAGTGAAGCGGTATCGTGAGGAGCCGTGGAGCGCTTGGAAGTGAGAATGCCGGTGTGAGTAGCGAAAAGAGGGGTGAGAATCCCCTCCGTCGAAAGCCCAAGGTTTCCTGAGGAAGGCTCGTCCGCTCAGGGTTAGTCTGGACCTAAGCCGAGGCCGAAAGGCGTAGGCGATGGACAACAGGTTGATATTCCTGTACCGCCGTACCACCGTTTGAACGATGGGGGGACGCAGAAGGATAAGGTAACCGTGCGACTGGAAGTGCACGGACAAGCAGCGAGGCCGTCGGGTTGGCAAATCCGCCCGGCACACAAGGTTGAGCTGTGACGTGGAGCCCGTAGGGCGAAGTACCGGATTTCACGCTGCCAAGAAAAGCCTCTAGTAAGGAGGTCGGCGCCAGTACCGTAAACCGACACAGGTAGGCGAGATGAGAATTCTAAGACGCGCGGGATAACTCTCGTTAAGGAACTCGGCAAAATGGTCCCGTAACTTCGGGAGAAGGGACGCTTATGGCAACATAAGCCGCAGTGAATAGGCCCAAACGACTGTTTAGCAAAAACACAGGTCTCTGCTAAATCGCAAGATGAAGTATAGGGGCTGACGCCTGCCCGGTGCTGGAAGGTTAAGGGGATGTGTCATCGCAAGAGAAGCACTGAACCGAAGCCCCAGTAAACGGCGGCCGTAACTATAACGGTCCTAAGGTAGCGAAATTCCTTGTCGGGTAAGTTCCGACCCGCACGAAAGGCGTAACGATTTGGGCACTGTCTCAACGAGAGACCCGGTGAAATCATAGTACCTGTGAAGATGCAGGTTACCCGCGACAGGACGGAAAGACCCCATGGAGCTTTACTACAGCCTGATATTGAGGCTTTGTACGCGATGTACAGGATAGGTGGGAGTTTGTGAAGCCGGAGCGCCAGCTTCGGTGGAGACACCCTTGGGATACCACCCTTTGCGTATAGAGTCTCTAACTCGCAGCCGTGATCCGGCTGGAGGACCGTGTCAGGTGGGTAGTTTGACTGGGGCGGTCGCCTCCTAAACAGTAACGGAGGCGCCCAAAGGTTCCCTCAGAATGGTTGGAAATCATTCGAAGAGTGCAAAGGCAGAAGGGAGCTTGACTGCGAGACCTACAAGTCGAGCAGGGACGAAAGTCGGGCTTAGTGATCCGGTGGTTCCGCATGGAAGGGCCATCGCTCAACGGATAAAAGCTACCCTGGGGATAACAGGCTGATCTCCCCCAAGAGTCCACATCGACGGGGAGGTTTGGCACCTCGATGTCGGCTCATCGCATCCTGGGGCTGGAGTAGGTCCCAAGGGTTGGGCTGTTCGCCCATTAAAGCGGTACGCGAGCTGGGTTCAGAACGTCGTGAGACAGTTCGGTCCCTATCCGTCGTGGGCGCAGGAAATTTGAGGAGAGCTGTCCTTAGTACGAGAGGACCGGGATGGACGCACCGCTGGTGTACCAGTTGTTCCGCCAGGAGCATCGCTGGGTAGCTACGTGCGGACGGGATAAGTGCTGAAAGCATCTAAGCATGAAGCCCCCTCCGAGATGAGATTTCCCTTTGAGCAATCAAGAAAGACCCCTCAGAGACGATGAGGTAGATAGGTCATGGGTGGAAGCACGGCGACGTGTGGAGCTGAATGATACTAATCGGTCGAGGCTTTGATCTAGTCTAA
>NZ_JACSLY010000002.1:0-456879 GCF_018618375.1 Exiguobacterium sp. E4787
TGGGTGTAGCTCATAGCGATTCCTCCGTCTGAATGTTTGTGTCGTAACTTCATTCTAAACGAGGCCATCGCTGTGGGCTTTTTTTTGCGTTCACGTTCAGATGTTGCACTTAATTTTATAATTCATCATATACAAAAAAACCGTCTGTTCGCATGAAGCGATCAAACGGACTCAGTCGTTAGTCAAATAGCGGGCCAGATTGTCGAGCGTGGAGTGAAGTCCGGTGTCATGATCTAGTTTCTGAATCCCCGGTGGGACGTTCTCACAAACGATTGTAACGCGTGTTCCTCCATCGAGTGCCTCCAAATACCACGTCTGAATCATCTCTCCAGCAAAGGCCGGGTCTGCTGACTCGAATGTACCCACCTGCACAATCTTGAGACCGGGGACGAGGTCAACAAAGCGTCCTTTCGACACATCGGTCCGGTCCGTCGTTTTGCCGGATACGAGATCGGCTTCTTCATACGTGAGGACGAGCTGGTACGTGCCGCCAATCCAAGGCTCGAACACGGTCGCGCGAGCCGACATACCTTCCGGCGGTAGCCACTTGACGAGCTCCTTTTTGTCGAGAAACGCTTGATAAATTCGATCTGGTGGTGCCTCAATCCATGTCATGGCCGTATCAATCCGTCGATTCATCACTTATCACCCCTTACATGTCGTTATTGAATTCTCTATCAACTATTCGCGTACCCAATCACCAGTTCTCAGCCCTCGATACGAGTCATTGATTGAACTCGTTTTCGGTCCAACTTGCCTAAAGACGTATAGGGCAGCTCTTTAACGAAAGCGATTTCTCGAGGGATTTGATAGGTTGCCACTCGTGTGCGTAACCAGCTCAAAAGTGCTTCTTCAGTCATTTGTTTATCAGAATATAATTGGACGTATGCCTTCAGAATTTGGCCAGCGTAGACATCGTCTACACCGATGACAGCGACGTCTTCGACACTCGGATGGGTGCACAGCGCAGCTTCGATTTCCGACGGATAGATGTTGTTGCCGGCTGAAATGATCAAGTCGTCTGTCCGTCCACATAAAAAATAATACCCGTTCTCGTCCCGATAACCCATATCGCCCGTTTCAATCCAGAGGTCTGGGCTATTTTTCATGGACCATGTATTCCGAATGCAAAATTGACCGATCCTACCCGGTCCAACTTCTTTTCCGTCCATTACGACCTGCAATCGGTTTCCCGGAATTGCTTTTCCGAGCGTGTCTGGATGATCATATAAATCTTCGGGTGTCGCAATGATGTTCAAACCGGCTTCCGACGTCCCATATAGATTGTATAAGACATTCCCCAGATGATTGGTTACTTCACTCACTAAAACCGGATTTAGTTTTGCACCCCCAGACGCAATGCAAGCCAAGGAACCAAGCGCTTCTTGGTCGTGCTTCAACATTTTATGGACCATCAAAGGAACGACCGTGACCACTTCGACTTGATGCTGCCGAATGAGGGCGCATGCGTGTTTCGCATCAAAGCTCTCTTGCATGACAACTTTCTTTCCCAGAGCAAGAAAGGATAATAGGACAGCGATCCCATAGCCATGGTAAATCGGCGTGGCGATATAGGCCGTATTGTAGGTTGGCAGCTGCAATCGGTTCAGTAAAGCCGCAAACGGATGGAGGAAGTTAAACAGGGACGGACGGTGAATCACTTGTTTCGGCTTCCCAGTCGTGCCACCGGTCAACAGCACAATCTTTCCGCTGGATGAAGCCGTCAGTTTGGCTTTTTGGTGTGAAGCCGACGTTGACAACCTGTTGATGGATTCTTGCGTTTCATGATAACTGACGAGTTTTGCATGCTGATAGGACGATTTTTCAATCAATCCACGAAATTCTTCGTCGTAAATCAGGAAGTCGAAGAGATGTTCTTGTACGAGCCGGTCGAACTGCTGTTGACTCATGGCACAATTGAGCAAATATACATCTGCGCCGAGCCGCGATGCAGCAAAAATGCCTTGCACGAACGACGCGTGGTTTTTACAGAAGAACGCCACTTTATGGCCTTTCACAATCCCATACCTCTCTGCTAAAAGAGAAGCTAGATGTTCACAGCGCTTCTTCAACTCCTCATAATTGATTGTTCCCCGACCATCCACCAAAGCAATCTTTTGGCCGCCTGTCTTTTCCGTCAATGCAAAAAGAAGCATCAGGTTGACACCGTTTTGACGGATTGCCAAGCAAAGACGTCCTAAGTTCGATAAGGAAAGAAAATTGAGCTGCGACAATATGTTCAACAAATTAAACATTGCTTCTGTCACGCTCCTTTTTCTTGACTAACTTGAGAACGATAAAGGATAACGGTGACCTGAAAACGACTGAAGCCCATTGACCTAGAATCAGCCACCACGGTTTATAGACGTTCCGTTTCGTATACAAGGCGTGACCAATCATTTCCGCCACGTGAACCGGTGACATGGCGGGAGAGTTCTGGTAAGCAATCGTCGGTTCGATCATCGGTGTCCTCACGAGCGGCAAGTAAATCGAAGTGGTGTATATGTTTTTGACTTTCAGTTCCGGCTCCGCCGAGCGCAACCACGTATCAAACGCGGTTTTAGACGCCTGGTAGGCAGCCCAGTAAGGTACAGGCAAGAGCAAGACGTTGATTGTAGAGACGTTGATAATTTGTCCGTTCTTTTGGGCAAGCATCGGAATGAGCGAGAGCAATAACTGGACCGGGGCAAAATAATTGAGTGCCATCGTACGTGTGAAGTCATGGTAACGATCTAGCGATTGGACAATTGGACGGTTGATGGAGATGCCGGCGTTGCTGACGACAACATCCAATCCGTCCGGCAATTGGTTCAGAAATGCCAGCAATTCGATTCGTTCCTCTTCGTTTCGCAAATCTGCCGGGAATACCGTCACACGGGCTGAAACCTGTTCAATGTCGTCTTTCATGGCGTTCATGTTTGCTTCGCTGCGGGCCACTAGAATCAGGTGCGCAGTCGTATCCGCTAACAGATAGGCGAACGCCTTGCCGATTCCTGAACTCGCTCCAGTGATTAGGATCGTCTTCCCGTCCACTTCTTGTTTCATCTTTTCGAAATGAAAGGAAGGCGATAAAAATAGAAACTTCTCCAAAAGCGTGTAGTTATGCATATAGCCAGCACCTTTTTATAAAATATTGTGATTGAATCAGGAATCACTGTTGACTTAATGTTCAAGATACATATCCAAATGCAACAGCTCGTCTCGAAGCGGTGACAAATCTTTTACCGAATGGACCCCCATCATATAGTCGTATCCGAAGAACACCTTGAACGTGTATTGTTTGTCTGACTCATTCTCTTTATACTCTAACTCGGCATAAAGCGTATTCCGGAACATGAGGCGAAACATGTTCGGGACTTGGTCTCGGGACAAGACCTTTCCTGGCTTCACTTTTTTACGAAGTTCTCTCATCCGGATCGGATAAAGCTCATTGAACGCGTGTTGCGAAAAAGGTCGATAGTCATAGTCGCGTCGTTCTAGATAGGAGACGGTCAATGTCTTTACGCCTAAATAGAACATGATTTGCTCAATCGCTTTGACGTAATTCGATTCCACGCGGAGATATTCCTCCAATGTGAAGACGACTCCGTCAAACGTTCGGAGGATGTCCGTGATTTCCGTCCACTCGTCAATTTTTCCTCTCGTTTCAGGATGATATTTGGTTATGCTATAGATGTTCACATAGTCACCTAGCCTGTTCCTTTGTTTTGTGTGTAGTCTAAAAAAAGGACACGACAGTAGAGTCGTGTCCGATTATGCGCCGACGATGGCGTCGTGATTCCCTTTTGTCCATCCATAGGCGACTTCACGGAGGGCAAGTTCCCCGAACAAGCGCTCTTTCGCATCGATGACCTGCCCATCACGTTGCTCATAGAACGTGCGGTACGGGTTCAATTCAAGCGCCCAGATGATGAGCCCGTGATTCGACATCGCTTGGACCGCTCGCTCGAGCAGGAGCGAGCCAATCCCGTTGCGTTGATGGTCCTCTAAAATGTAAATCGCATAAATTTCATTGCGATGATCCGGATAGTCGCCGGTCCGCTCTTCCCCGTAAAGGACGAACCCGACGATTTCCTCTTCGACGATGGCGACGAACCCTTCGACTTCGCGTTTGGCGAGGGCGCTGCGGACCTTTTCAGACCACTCGATCGCGTTCGAACCGAGCTTCAAAAGAAAGTCGGCCGGCACAATCCCCCGATAGGTCGTGCGCCACCCGTTCACCCTCACCCGCGCAATCCCGTAAGCGTCTTTCGGCTCGGCTTTCCGTATGAGCATCCGTACCCCTCCTTACCCGTTCAATTTACAAGTATTTTACCACAAATCATCCAACTGAAATCACAGTTCTTCCAGATTTGACTGACAATCATTTGACAAAAAACGACCGTAGGATAGCCTACGGTCGTAAAGGTTAAGCGACGTTACGCGTCGTTGTAGCTTGCGTGTCCGTCAATGGTTTTTTCAAGAATGACAAGAGCAATGCTCCAATCAAGGCTCCCGCAAGAATCGCAAGGGCGTAAAGACCCATGCTCATAGCGACGTTTCCGGCTCCTTCAAGGAGTGGGAAGACGAAGATTCCGCCGTGCGGCGCTGGCAATTGGATGGCGAAGAAGGCTGACAATCCACCAGCGATGGCTGATCCGAGAATCGCTGACGGCAATACCCGAATCGGATCGGCCGCTGCGAACGGAATGGCCGCTTCTGTGATGAACGAGGCTCCCATGATATACGCTGTCTTCCCGGCTTCACGTTCTTGTTTCGAGAACTTTTGACGGGCGAATACAGTCGATGCGAGTGCGACGAGAAGTGGTGGCACCATCCCGCCGGCCATGACGGCCGCCATGACTTCTTGGTTACCGGCAGTAAGTGCCGCTGTACCGAAGACGTAGGCTGTCTTGTTGATTGGACCGCCCATATCGACGGCCATCATTCCACCAACGATAACACCGAGCAAGATGGCGTTCGCTCCGCTCATGCCGTTGAGTGTGTCCATCAACCATGTCATGAGTGCAGCGATTGGTTCGTTGACGACGAGCAACATGATCATCCCAGAGATGAATGAGCCGAGTAACGGATACAACAGGACTGGCTTGATTCCTTCAAGTGTGGCCGGCAACTTCGCGAGCGCTTTCTTCAAGAAGAGGACGACATAACCGGCAAGGAAACCGGCGATGAGTCCACCGAGGAATCCGGCGTTCCCTTGGCTGGCGAGTGCCCCGGCGACGAGACCTGGTGCGAGACCTGGACGGTCGGCAATCGACATCGCGATGAAACCAGCAAGAATCGGAACAAGGAAGCCGAACGCTGCGCCACCGATTGTCATGAGTTGGGCGGCGAATTCGTTGTATGACGGGTCATCCGGGTTAGCCGAGTTGATGCCCCAGAAGAAACTGAGGGCAATCAAGAGACCACCAGCGACGACGAGAGGAAGCATCGCAGATACCCCGCTCATCAAGTGCTTGTAGATACCGGTGCGCTGTTCTTTTTGCTGACCTGACTTCCCAGTCGCTTGATAGACCGGTCCATCTTGTTTCACAGCACGATTAATCAACTCTTCTGGCTTCCGGATCCCTTGGGCGACCGGGACTTCAATGACGTGTTTACCCGCGAAACGATCCATCTCGACGGCTTTATCAGCCGCGACGATGATGGCTGTCGCTTTCGCAATATCAGCCGCTGTCAATTCATTCTTGACGCCGGTCGAACCGTTCGTCTCGACTTTGATATCGACACCCATCGCTTCCGCTTTCTGCTTCAAGCTATCGGCGGCCATGTACGTGTGAGCGATACCCGTTGGACAAGCCGTGACAGCAAGGATGTAAGGTGCATCGGCTTGAACCGGTTTCGAAGCAACAGGAGCCGCCTCAGCCGCTTCTTTTTCTTCGATGGCCCGAATGACGTCATCTTCTGACGTGGCTGCATAGAGACGTTCTTGGAACGCTGGATCCATAAGGAAGACAGATAATTTCGAGAGTGTTTCCAAGTGTTCGTTATTGGCGTGTTCTCCAGCGGCGATCATGAAGAACAAGCGGCTGTTTTGGCCGTCGAGTGCTTCGTAATCGATGCCTTCCGAGCGTCCAAAGGCGATGGCCGGTTGTTTGACGGCCTTCGTCTTCGCGTGCGGGATGGCAATCCCTTCACCGAGTCCGGTCGTACTTTGTGCTTCACGTGCGAGGATGGCGTCGCGGTAGCCGTTACGATCCGATAGTTTGCCAGCGCGGTCGAGCACGTCGACGAGTTCTTCGATGACTTCGGCTTTCGAACGGCTGCGGAGATTCAGTTGAATCGTGTCCTTTTTAAGAAGGTCCGTGATATTCATGTTGTTTCCTCCAATCGAGATAGTGGGATGACGCTGACTTCGCCGACCAGGCGGTCCACGTCTTCTTTTGTGCACAGCCCGAACGTATATGCAGACGCGCTGCCGGTCGTGACCGCATAGCGGAACGCTTCGGTTGCGTCGTGGTCGAGAATGTTGGCGACGAATCCGGCGACGAGTGAATCGCCTGCTCCTACCGAGTTGACGAGTTTGCCGCTCGGTGTGTTCGCCGTATAGGCGCCTGAATTGTTGACGAGCATCGCACCGTCACCGGCGAATGAGACGATGACGTTTTGGGCACCGCGTTCGACCAACTGCTCCGCATACGGGAGCGCCTGTTCGAACGTCTCGATGTCTGTATCGAACAGTTCACCAAGTTCATGGTGGTTCGGTTTAATCATGAGCGGATTGAGTGAGAGGACTTCGAGCATCGCTTCCTTCGTCGTATCGACGACGAACTCGGCACCGTTTGCCCGCACCGTCTCAGCGAGCGTGCGGTAGAGTGTATCCGGCAGATTGCCCGGAATGCTTCCGGCGAGGACGACGATGTCGCCCGGTTGAACGTGATCGAACTGACGCGTCAACCGTTCAAGTTCCGTGTCCGAGATGACCGGGCCGCTCGCGTTCAATTCCGTCTCTTCTTGCGCTCGAATCTTGACGTTGATGCGCGTCTGACCATCGACTTCGACGAAATCGGTTTGGACGCCCTTGTCGGTCAGCGCCTTCTTGATGAAGTCTCCCGTCGTGCCGCCGACGAATCCTAACGCGACTGTGTCGACGTCATATTCACGTAAGACGAACGCGACGTTGATGCCTTTTCCTCCGGCCCGCTGCGTCGTCTCTTGAATCCGGTTGACTTCACCGAGGACGACTTCAGGGAGCGTCACGTAATAATCGATTGAGGGGTTCAGTGTTAACGTGTAAATCATTGGGCGTTCACCACCTTTGTGATTGATTGAATTGAACTGACGCTTGTCGAGTCGCTCCATGTGACGAGTGTAGCCGCTTCGAGCGGAGCCACCCGACTGAACGAACGTTTCCCGAATTTTGAATCGTCCGCCAAAATGTACGCCTCGCGAGCCAGTTCGATTGCTGTTTTTTTGACGAGTGCCTCTTCCGGGTCTGGGGTTGTGTACCCGGCCTCTAGGTCGACGCCATTGATGCCAAGAAAAGCGAGGTCGACCCGATAGTTCATCATGCTCTCCCGAGCGTTATAGCCGACGAGTGCCTGTGTCGACCGTTTCAACTCACCACCGATCACGAACGTCTTGATATCGAGGTCGAACAAGTCGTTGGCGATTGGTAAACTGTTCGTCACGACGATGACGTCTTTTCCATCTAAAAAAGGAACCATCGCTTGCGTCGTCGTCCCAGCATCGAGATAGACGGACATCCCGTCTTCGATGAATGTCGCGGCCTTCCGTGCAATCGCGACTTTTTCATCGACGTGCTGATCTCGTTTCTCCTCGAACGTCGGCTCTTCTTCGTAGCGGGCCACGAGCGTTGCGCCGCCGTGTACCCGTTCGAGATAACCTTCTGCTTCGAGGTCGGTCAAATCCCGGCGAATCGTCGACTCCGACGATGCCGTCAACTCGACCAATTCTTTCAATTTGACAATCTTTTGCTCCGACAGACGTTGCAAAATCAGTTGATGTCGTTGCTTCGTTAACATCATATTCCCTCCGTAGCTCTAATATAAAGCGTTTTCATTTAAAAAACAATCATAAACATTCAAAAACATTCATCTTTTTTTACGTTTTCACAATTATAACATAAAAAACGGTCACTTAGTGACCGTTTTTGACAGTTCATTATCGTTTCATCAACCAATCGTTCAATCGGCGAATGAGTTCGGGATGAAGCGGTGCCTCAATGGCGTTTCGATATTCCTTATGCAATGTGAGGAGCGCGTGCGGACTCGTCCGTTCGACGAGCAAGTGGTTCATGTTGTGGATGATGTGGCTGTCGATGTCCCCTTTCGTCCGAATCGAGTGGACATGCTCCGGCGGGACTTGGACATCGCGGTCACCGGTCAGGGCGAGCACCGGGACCCGCACATGTTCGAGTCGCTCGCGGACGTCATACGACGCATGCTCGCGAATCCATTTGGCGTTCACGACTTGGCCGCGGTACTTGAAGGCGGCGACGTTCGTCCGCAGCGACCGTTCGAGCAAATCGTCTTGGCGCTGGCGAATCTTCTTCGGGACGCCGGTCAATCGATAGAACACGCCCTTGAGTCCTTTCACCGAACCGACTTCAGTTGCGAGTGCGTCGGCTTGCAGCAAGAACATCTTCTTCGAGGAATCGTTGAATCCGGCAAGAAGAAGCAGTCCGGCCGCGTTCGTCTCGAGCTGGACCGCCGGGGCAATCACTGCCCCTTCGCTGTGACCAAGCACATACATGTCACTTGCGTCCGGCTCCTGTTTGATGGCGTTGACGACGGTGATCGCATCTGTAACCAAATCGTGCAGCCCGACTTTATTGAAATCACCGTCCGATTCACCGATGCCTTGTTTATCATAGCGGTAGACGTTGACACCCATCTCAAAGAGCGCCTCGGCCAGCTTTTTATATGTGCCGAATTGGGATGGTCCAAGATTGCCGTCCCGGTCGCTCGGCCCACTCCCGCTGAGCAGGACGACCGTCTTACGGGGTTCGCCGTGGGTCATCCACGTACCGACCAGTTGTCCATAATTCGTTGTCACGTTCAGTTGTCGTTCCATTGTATCGCCTCCCCTTTCATCATACCGAAGTATTTAAGAGAGGACGAGTGTTTATCCGTAAAGAAAAGACGTTCTTATTAGGAACGTCTCGGGGAAAATCGTTTCATTGAGTAATCAGCCACTGCTTCAACCATTCAACTTGCTCTTCCATCACTTCATTGGATAGACGATCTAGATTATCGTATTCAGTATGCAATTCATAAACCGCCAACCGCGAATCGCTCAGGACGGCTAGAGGTAAGTCAGTTTCTCCGTAGCTGTCCAGACTTGAACTGCCTAATATCGTCACATCAAGTGCGTCGAACGGTTCTGTCTCTAAAAAGGAGTGGCGTTTCATCCCAATCGTTCGAATGTAAAGTGGGTCGTCCCCCGTTCCCATGGCATCTAACTGCAGAATCGTCTTCAACGATGGTTGACGCTCTTTCAATTGAGCGAGATAGTCATCACTTGCCTCTTCTCCAAACCCACTACCATTTAAAAAAACGTAGCGGATTGTGGCATCGGTTTTCACACCGTCCCTCTTTTCTAATAAATGATAAAGGACGGAAGACCCACTAACGCTTGATAGGACATGATCCCCTTTCCACGAAGCGTCAAGGCGAGACATGATGACAATTTCTTCATCCCCTTCCCCTTGTTGTACATACTCTATATACGGTATTTCTTCGAGGTACGGTTCGATGACAATCATTTCGCCATCACGAAAAGCTTTGGCCGCCTCTCCATCGACTCCGGTACCCCCAATCGGTAATGTATAGGAAACAATCACGAAGCCGCTCTCATCCGGTTCATTTGGATGCGGTGTAATGACGTAACCGGCTGCCCCTGTTTCAGCGAGTTTACCTAAGTAACGGTTGCCCGCTTCATCATTATCGATGACCCCGTAATAATCTGACGTATAGGCCGTATGCGACTTTTCGAGAGAAGTGTCTGTCATCGGCAACACGATCACTTTGCCTTCTACTTGTTCGATGGGGTCATCCCAGTTCATATGTAAAAGTTCACCTTCGATCTCCTGTTCGAGCGCCATGCTCGAGTATCCTTCAAAATAATCGTCGCCTAGATAAATGTCCGTCCAATAAGTAGAGCGCTGGACGTAATGGACGATACTCTTCGCACTCACTTCTAGCTCTGTACCAAATGTGTCAAAAACTCAAAACTATCGTAACTATCTGCATCTCGATCTTGTGACGCAAAATATTCAGCCATCTCATAAGGACTTGTTGATGAGAGCGGATTGAAATAAAGAAAAACGGTAAATAGTGCCGACAGTAAGCTGTACATAATTGTCATCTGCGTATCTCCATGAAAAAAAACTCATCAATAAATGGTTGTATTATCCTATTATATTAAGTTATCTGACAATTGTATATTTCTTTTTCACAAAAAACGGCCTCCCTCTGAATGAGGGAAACCGTTTTGATCGGTGCAAGACTTATACACCTTCGTATGCAGCGTACATGATCTCTTTCAATTCTTCGACGAGCGGCATTTTCGGATTGGCCGTCGTACATTGGTCTTCGAACGCGTCGACTGCCATCTTGTCGACTTTCGCGTCGAGCTCCGCTTTCTTGATGCCTTGGGCTTTGAACGAGAGTTTGATGTTCAAGCGCTGACCGAGCTCGATGACAGCTTGAATGAGTGACTCGACGCCTTCCTCAGTCGTGCTGGCTGGAAGTCCGAGGTAGCGCGCGATTTCTGCGTAACGCTCGTCGGCGATGAATGACTCATATTTCGGGAACGCCGCGAGTTTCGATGGGCGTGTCGCATTGTAGCGGATGACGTGCGGCATGAGGATCGCGTTCGTCCGTCCGTGTGGGACGTGGAACTCGCCACCGATTTTGTGTGCGATCGAGTGGTTGATACCGAGGAACGCGTTCGCGAACGCCATACCAGCCATTGTCGATGCGTTGTGGACTTTCTGACGCGCTTCGGCGTCACTTCCGTTCTCATACGCTTTCGGGAGGTAATCGAAGATCATCTTCATCGAACGAAGCGCGAGTCCGTCTGTATAATCGTTAGCCATGACTGAGACGTACGCTTCGATGGCGTGTGTCAACACGTCCATTCCTGTATCGGCCGTGATTGATGCTGGGACCGTCATGACGAACTCAGGGTCGACGATGGCGACGTCCGGTGTGATCGCGTAGTCAGCGATCGGGTATTTGACGTTGCGTTTCTTATCCGTGATGACCGTGAAGGGTGTCACTTCAGAACCCGTGCCTGATGTTGTCGGGATGGCGACGAACATCGACTTGTTACCGAGCGTCGGGAACTTGTACGTCCGCTTGCGGATATCCATGAATTTTTGGCGAAGGTTCGAGAACTTCTCTTCTGGGCGTTCGTAGAAGAGCCACATGCCTTTCGCGGCATCCATTGGTGATCCACCGCCGAGTGCGATAATCATATCTGGTTGGAAGTGACGCATCGCTTCGGCACCGCGCATGACCGTCTCAACTGACGGGTCTGGCTCGACTTGGTCGAAGATGCGGTACTCGATGCCAGCAGGCAAGTTTTTGACGACTTTATCGGCAAATCCGAGTTTGACCATCATTTCATCCGTGACGATCATCGCCCGTTTTTTCGATGTGAGCGATTGAAGGTACTGGACTGAGTTTTTCTCAAAGTAAATCTTTTCAGGGACTTTAAACCACTGCATATTCACGCGACGTCTCGCCACCTTTTTCACGTTGAGTAGATGTTTCGCCGTCACGTTCTCAGAGACGGAGTTTTTACCGTACGACCCACAACCGAGTGTGAGTGATGGTGTCATTTCGTTATAGAGGTCACCGATACCACCGTGTGCCGTTGGCGAGTTGACGATGATGCGGCAAGCTTTCATCCGGAGTCCGAAGGCGAGGATGGCGTCGTCGTCAGTCGAGTGGATCGCTGCCGTATGTCCGAGACCACCGATTTCAAGCATCTTCTCAGCGATAGCAAATCCTTCTTCACGCGATTGGACTTTATAAGCACCGAGCACCGGGCTGAGTTTCTCGTGTGAGAGCAACTCTGTCGCACCGACCGTCTCGAGTTCGGCGATCAAGATTTTTGTATCGGCCGGGACTGTGAGTCCAGCTCGTTCGGCGATCCAGGCTGCCGGCTTCCCGACGATTTCCGGGTTGACCGCACAAGAGTCTGTTTTGATAACGAGTGTCTCGAGTTTCGCTTTCTCTTCTGGTGAGCAGAAGTAGCAACCGAGCGCCGTCATTTCCGCTTTCACTTCTTCATACACTTCTTGGTCGACGATAATTGCTTGTTCAGATGCACAGATCATGCCGTTATCGAACGTTTTCGACAAGATGACGTCCGAGATGGCACGTTTCACTTTTGCTGTTTTGTCGATGTAGGCCGGAACGTTACCAGGACCGACGCCAAGGGCTGGTTTACCAGTCGAGTAGGCTGATTTGACCATCGCCGCTCCACCAGTTGCGAGGACCATGGCAACACCTGGGTGGTTCATGAGCGCTTTCGTCGCGTCGAGTGACGGTTTTTCGACCCATTGAATCAAGTGTTCCGGAGCTCCCGCTTCGATGGCTGCGTCACGAAGGATCCGTGCCGCTTCACTTGAACACTGTTGTGCCGACGGGTGGAAACCGAAGATGATCGGGTTACGTGTTTTGATGGCGATGATTGCTTTGAACATCGTCGTTGATGTCGGGTTCGTGACCGGTGTGACCCCGGCGACGACTCCGACTGGTTCCGCGATGTACGTGATACCGTTTTGCTCATCGTCCTCGATGACGCCGACCGTCTTCTCGCCACGGAGTGAGTTATAAATATATTCTGTCGCAAAGATGTTTTTGATCATTTTATCTTCAAACACACCGCGACCGGTTTCTTCATATGCATGTTTCGCGAGGGCGACGTGTTGTTCGAGACCTGCGAGCGCCATCGCTTGAACGATTGCATCGATTTTCTCTTGGTCGAACGTCATCAATGTCTCGAGCGCCGTGTGGGCTCTAGTGACGAGCGTGTCGACCATCTGTTCTGCTGATGTTTCTACTACTGCTTTCTCTTTAACTGCCATGTTGGTTTCCTCCTCATGAATGAGAGCTTATACTGTTGACTTGATGGAGAGCACGGGGCAATCAATTGGTTCGAGAAGAGTTTGTGCTTTCCTTCACATTCATAGAATACAACGTTTCTCGCATTTTGTGCGTGACAACAATGTGAACTCTTTCACAATATTTTTCAGGGGAATGAGGATAGGGCTTGCTTTTTCATATGTCGCTCAGTAAAATCGAATGCGTTTTCATGAAAATAAAGCAGATGCGATATGAAAACGCTTACATACGTTGTGTCCATGATGGGGCGAATGCGCTGTGCAAAATGTCACGGGATGAGGATTGGTCGTCCAGCCTGCGCTCGGTCGTGTATAATGAAGAAAGAACCTAATTAGGAAGTGACATGATTATGCCGAGACAAGACGCATCCGATCAGTTCGTGAAACTGATCCCATTTATTCGCCGGAAGTTGTTACGTCGTTCCGACCTTCCGCAAATCCCAAACTTAAACTTTTCCCACTTTCATCTCCTCATGTTGATTGAAGATGAAGGCGCGGTCACGAACGGACACATCAGTGAGACGTTATCGATTGCCCCGCCGAACGTGACGCCGCTCATCACGAAGCTCGTCGATGAGGGCTACATCACCCGCGTCCCGGACGAACGCGATCGCCGCGTCATCTGGAATCAACTGACCGAAAAGGGCGAACTCGTCCTCCGCGAGCGTCGCGATTCGTTCCGTCGCCTGTTCGAGGACCGTCTCGCGTTTCTGAACGAGGAAGAGACGGACCGCCTGATCGACAGTTTGAAGACGTTGACGGAGATCGTCGAGAAGATGGATAAAAGCGAGGGATGATTTTTGCTCGTCAACATCCACGTCTTCTTATATAATCGAGGATGAATCAATCGAACAATGGAAAGAGAGATGACATGTAATGGGTCGTAAATGGAACAACATTAAAGAGAAAAAGGCGTCAAAAGACGCCAATACGAGTCGCATCTATGCGAAGTTCGGCCGTGAAATCTACGTAGTCGCCCGTCAAGGGGAACCAGATCCAGAATCAAACCAAGCACTCAAGTTCGTCGTCGAACGAGCGAAAACGTACAACGTCCCGCGCGCAATCATCGACCGTGCTATCGACAAAGCGAAGGGCGGCGACGAAGAGAACTTCGACGAGCTCCGCTATGAAGGATTCGGACCGAACGGCTCGATGCTCATCGTCGACACGCTCACGAACAACGTCAACCGGACGGCGTCTGAAGTCCGCGCCGCTTTCGGTAAAAACGGCGGCAACATGGGTGTCAGCGGGTCGGTCGCTTACATGTTCGACGCGACGGCCGTCATCGGTGTCAACGGCATGTCTGCCGACGATGTACTCGAACTCATGATGGAGCACGACCTCGACGTCCGTGATGTCATCGAAGAAGATGAGACGGTGATCGTCTATGCGGAACCAGAAGCGTTCCATGCCGTCCAGACTGCCTTCAAAGCAGCAGGCATCGAGACGTTTGAAGTCGCCGAGTTGACGATGCTGCCCCAAAACGAGATTACCCTCGACGACGAGTCGAAAGAACAGTTTGAAAAATTACTCGACGTCCTCGAAGACCTCGAAGACGTGCGCCAGGTATACCATAACGTTGAAGGATGACGAACGAGCGATAACTTTTCGGAGTTATCGCTTTTTTTGAACAATCGATTTGACAACCCGAAACACGTATGTTAAATTTCAAAAGTCTTTATCATATTAAAGTGATAACAAGAGAAAGAGTTTTGAATGAAAGGTGTTGGAAATGATGAATGCTGTCTTATTAGCTGTTATCGTATTATTCGCGCTCGCGATCAGTCGCGTGCACATCGTCTTGTCACTCATCCTTGCCGCCGTCGTCGGTGGTCTAGTCGGAGGTCTCGGATTCAATGAGACGTTGACCGCCTTCAGTGACGGGCTCGGCGGAGGTGCGACAATCGCCCTCAGTTACGCGTTGCTCGGCGCCTTCGCCGTCGGTCTATCAAAAACTGGACTCCCAGACATCCTGGCTGAAAAGTTAATCAGCATGTCAGGACGCGACGTCACTGGCAAAAGTGTGACACGGGTCAAGGCGCTATTGCTATCGTTCTTATTACTTCTAGCGATAAGTTCACAAAACGCGCTACCGATTCACATCGCGTTCATCCCGATCGTCATCCCGCCGCTCCTCGTGCTGTTTAACGAGTTGAAGCTCGACCGCCGGCTCGTGGCGACGATTCTCACATTCGGTCTCGTCACCCCGTACATGTTACTCCCGGTCGGATTCGGTGGCATTTACTTGAACGAGATTTTGCTGCCGAACGTGGAAACGAACGGCATGACCGTCGGTGATGTCAACATCGTCAGCATCATGGCCATCCCGGCGCTCGGAATGCTCGTCGGTCTCATCACTGCCTTCTTCCACTATCGGAAGCCGCGTTCGTATGAGACGATTCAACTCGGACCAAGCGACTATGAGGTCCGGACGTTGAGCCCGCTCAAGATTTGGCTCACGGCCGCTGTCATCCTCGTCGTGCTCGTCGTACAGCTTCAAACCGAGTCGATGATCGCCTCGGCCGTCACAGGACTCATCTTGTTGACGTTGCTTCGCCTCATCCCTTGGTCAGAGGCCGATGACATCTTCACGAGCGGCATGCGCATGATGGCTTTTATCGGTTTCGTCATGATCGCAGCGAGCGGTTTCGCCGCCGTCATTCGCGCGACCGGTGCCATCGAACCGCTCGTCAGTGGTGCGAGCGGCATTATGGGTGACTCACAATTCGTGGCCGCACTCGTCATGCTCCTCGTCGGACTCGTCATCACGCTTGGCATCGGTTCGAGTTTCTCGACGGTTCCGATTATCGCAGCCATCTTCGTCCCGCTCTGCATCCAATACGGTTTCTCGGTCGAGGCGACAATCGCCATCATCGGGACGGCCGGTGCACTCGGTGACGCCGGTAGCCCGGCGAGTGACTCGACACTCGGACCAACGAGCGGCTTGAACGCCGACGGTCAACACGATCACTTGCGTGAGACGGTGTGGCCGACGTTCCTCCACTACAATATCCCGCTCATCATCTTCGGCTTGATTGTCGCCATGGTACTGTAATCACTTCCGATTGCGCCGAGCGTAAATCGTGCCGAGCAAGACGAGCACGAGTAAGAACCAAATCCCGGTATACATGAGGATCTCGATAATCATTGCTAATTCCTCCTAAATGTCCATGTAAAAAGGAGCGACGAAATCGTCGCTCCTTTTTATGATGAAGTTTTTAGCTGTTGTTGACAAGTGTTCAAGTATCCGTCGACGGTATCCGCGACTTCGCGGCCTTCCCGGATTGCCCAAACAATCAAGCTTTGTCCCCGTCTCGCATCCCCTGCGACAAACACACCCTCGACGTTCGACGTATAGTCATGGTTCGCCTCGATGCCGACTTTCCGGAGTTCACGCTCCGGTCGTTCGAATCCGATGGCGACAAGCACGAGATCGGCTGGATACGTCTCGACCGAACCGTCGACGACGAAGAACGTCGCCTTTCCGTCCGGTTTGACGATTTTCTCCATCCGCTCCGTCTCAATCCCGACGACCCGGTCCCCTTGTTTGATGACCCGGTTCGAGCGAATCAAATATGTGCGCGGGTCACGGTCGAAGTGTTCGATTGCTTCCGCATAGGCGTAATCGGTCGATAACGTGTCCGGTTGGAGCGGCCATGGCTTCTCCGGCGCCCGGAACATGCCTTTCTCCGGATGCTTCCCGAACTGCGTCACCGACTTGGCTCCTTGACGGATCGCCGTCGCCACACAGTCCGCGCCCGTGTCCCCGCCACCGATGACGATGACGTCTTTCCCGTTGGCGTCGAATCGAGCGTCGAGCGATTTCCCGCCGAGCGAACGCGTCGACTCGGTCAAATAATCCATCGCCGGCTCGACGCCTGTGGCATCATCCCCATCGATGCCGAGCGTACGCTGTTTTTGAGCTCCCGTGGCGAGAATGACGGCATCGTACGTGTGACGAAGTGACTCGATGGTCACATCGGTCCCGACGTTCACGCCCGTCTTGAAGCGAATCCCCTCCGCCTCAAGCAGACGTACACGACGTCGGACGACATCTTTCTCGAGCTTCATATTCGGGATGCCATAGAACAACAGGCCACCCGCCTCATCCGCTTTCTCATAAATCGTGACCGCATGGCCGAGCTGATTCAACTGATCGGCCGCTGCGAGCCCGGCCGGCCCGCTGCCGATGATGGCGACACGGCGTCCGGTCCGCTTCACGACGTGACGAGGTTTGACCCAGCCTTCCTCGAAGGCGCGGTCGATAATCGTCCGCTCAATCGATTTGATGGCGACCGGGTCTTCGCTGATACCGAGCGTACAAGATCCTTCACACGGCGCCGGACAGACACGACCCGTGAACTCCGGGAAGTTATTCGTCTCCATCAACCGTTCATAGGCTCGATACCAGTCCTGATCCGTTACGAGCTTGTTCCACTCCGGAATCAAATTGTGAATCGGGCAACCGATCGTCTCTTGTCCAATCATATCCCCGACGTGACAGAACGGGGTGCCGCAATCCATGCAGCGCTCGGCTTGTTTGACGATTGGTCCGTCTTCCATGCGGGAAGCGTATTCTTTATAATCATGAACCCGTTCGACGACTGAGCGCTCCGGCAATGTCTGTCGTGGGATATCGATAAATTTATGTCTCATACTCCCCCTCCTTCAGTCACGACACGGAATAGTTCGAGGGCGCGGTCGGCGTCACTCAATTCCGGACGCGTCGCCTCGATGTGACGCATGACGTCAAGCACGTTCGCATAGTCACGCGGCACGATTTTGACGAAGCGTTTGCGTTCTTGCTCGAACGCCTCGAGCACAGCTCTCGCTTTGACACTGTCCGTATGGAACTGGTGCATCTCGAGCAGTGCATAAATTTGTTCGGCATCCTCGTCGGTCAACTCACGGTCGACCGAGACGAGTTCTTGGTTGACGAGCTGTTCGTACGCTTGGTCCCCGTACAGATAGGCGACCCCGCCCGACATCCCGGCACCGAAGTTACGCCCGATATCCCCGAGGACGACGACCGTGCCACCGGTCATATACTCACAGCCATGGTCGCCGACGCCTTCAGTCACGGCGACGGCACCGGAGTTCCGGACGGCAAACCGTTCTCCGACATGACCGTTGAAGAACGCCATCCCTGATGTCGCGCCATACAGGCAGACGTTACCGGCGATGACTTGTTCACTCTCTTCGAACGGGGCATGTTTCTCTGCGATGATGGCGAGCTTTCCACCGCTCAGGCCTTTGCCGACATAATCGTTGGCGTCACCGATGACCGAGATGGTGATCCCGTTCGGCAAGAAGGCGCCGAGGCTTTGTCCGGCCGAACCGCTGAGACGGAGTGAAATCGTGTCCTCGGCGAGTCCGACGTTGCCATGCACTTTCGTCACTTCATGGCCGAGCATCGTTCCGACGGCGCGGTCCGTATTGCGGACGCGCCCGACGAAGAACGTCGGTTGGAGCGATTTGATGGAACGGGAGACGGCCGGAATCAATTTGCGATGATCATAAGACTGATAGGCCGGATGGGCCAATTCCTCTTTCTCCGGCAAAGCCGTCGGAATCGACAGCATCGGCGTCAAGTCGAGCGTTTTCGCTTTCGGATGAGCTTGTTTCCAGGCACTCTCCTCCAACAAGTCCGTCCGCCCGATGACGTCACGAAGCGAGGTCGCTCCGAGCGAGGCTAAAATCTCCCGTACTTCCTCGGCGAGGAACGTCATCAAGTTGACGACATGTTCGGGCTTGCCCATGAACTTCGCACGCAACGCCGGGTCTTGGGTCGCGACACCGACCGGGCACGTATCGAGGTGACACGCCCGCATCATGATGCAACCGAGCACGACGAGCGGTGCCGTCGCGAACGCGTATTCCTCGGCCCCGAAGATGGCGGCGAGGACGATATCGCGCCCGGTCATGAGTTTGCCGTCAGTCTCGAGCGTGACGCGACCCCGGAGCCCGTTTAACGCGAGCGTCTGGTGCGTCTCGAGCAGACCGAGCTCCCACGGGAGTCCCGTATGCTTGATTGACGTCCGCGGCGACGCCCCGGTCCCACCGTCGTAGCCGCTGATGACGATCGTATCGGCGTTCGCCTTGGCGACACCGGCCGCGATTGTCCCGACGCCTGACTTCGAGACGAGCTTGACGCTGATTTTCGCGTTCGGATTGACATGCTTCAAATCGAAGATGAGTTGCGCCAAATCTTCAATCGAATAGATGTCGTGGTGCGGTGGAGGCGAGATGAGTCCGACGCCTGGGACGGAGCCGCGCACTTCGGCGACCCATGGGTAAACTTTGTTACCCGGCAGTTGTCCGCCCTCACCCGGTTTCGCCCCTTGCGCCATCTTGATTTGAATCTCATCGGCGTGATACAAGTACTCGGCCGTCACGCCGAAACGTCCACTCGCGACTTGCTTGATACGACTGACGCGTTCACTGCCGTCCTCATCAGGGGTGAATCGCTTCCGGTCTTCACCGCCTTCTCCGGAGTTGCTCTTGCCACCGATTCGGTTCATGGCGATGGCAAGCGTCTCATGGGCCTCTTTCGATAGAGAACCGAACGACATCGCTCCCGTCTTGAACCGACTGACGATTGATGCGACCGACTCGACCTCGTCGAGTGGAATTGCATCCTGTTGTTTAAAGGAGAACAATTGGCGCAAGAATTGACCTGACGACTCATGGAGCTTGACGTAGGCATCGTAATACCGGCGCTCGTTCTCGCGGCAGGCTCGTTGCAAGAGGTGAATCGTCTTCGGATTGAAGGCGTGTTCTTCCCCATCGGCGCGCCACTGGAAGTCGGTCCCGGCCTCGAGTGGTCGTTCGTGTTTATAGGCGGATTCGTGCTGCCGGCGCGACTCGTCTTCAAGTTCGGTGAAACCGACACCGGACAACTGTGACGTCGTACCGCGGAAGTGACGCTCAATCAAGGCGCGGTCGATGCCGACCGCCTCGAAGATTTGGGCGCCACGGTAACTTTGGACGGTAGAGATGCCCATCTTCGACATGATTTTGACGATGCCGTCGACAGAGGCCGTCTGATAGCGGCGGACCGCCTCGTCGAACGAGTAGGACAGCTGGCCCGCCTCGACCGCCTCGGCGATGGTCGCATAGGCGAGATATGGGTAGACGGCGTCGGCGCCGTAACCGATTAAGGCGGCAGCTTGATGGACTTCACGAACTTCGCCGCTCTCGGCGACGAGACTGCATGATGCCCGTAGATTGACGCGAATCAAATGTTGGTGGACGGCGCTCAATACGAGAAGCGCCGGCATGGCGAGCATATTTTCGTTCATGTTGCGGTCCGACAAGACGATGACGTCGACGCCGTCACGGATCAGACCGTCGACTCGCTCGAACAGCGTCTTTAGCGAAGCTTCCAAATCGTACGCATATGACGTATCGACCCGCTCGACGCGTAGTGTCTCGTTCACTTTCTCGAGCGCGGCCGCATCGAGGAACGGATGCTTGAGCCAGACACGACGGGCGTGACCTCGCCCGGTATGGACCGGGTTCGCTTGTGGCCCGAGCCATGTGAATGTCGCAGTGACAATTTTCTCACGCAACGCATCGATCGGCGGGTTCGTAACTTGGGCGAAGTGCTGTTTGAAGTAATGGAACAAAGAACGTGGCCGCTCGGATAACACCGCGACCGGTTGGTCATGTCCCATCGACCCGATTGGATCTTTTTTCTCGAGGATGAGCGGGACGAGATATTGTTCAATGTCCTCTTTCGTGTATCCGAACGCACGCTGCTTCCGATGCAGGTCGGCGACGAACGGCTCGTCGACCGGTCCATCGCTGAGCTCGGTCATCTGCTTCAACCATTTGCCGTACGGCTCGGCCCGTGCAATCGTCTGTTTGATTTCCGCGTCCGGGATGAGTCGTTTCGACTCCAAGTCGATTAACAACAGTTGCCCGGGACGAAGTCGTTGCTTCGACTTCACGTTCTCGGCTTGAACCGGGATGACGCCGCTCTCTGACGATAAAATGAGCTCGCCATCGAGCGTCTCGATATAGCGCATCGGCCGCAGTCCGTTCCGATCCAAGATGGCACCGATTTGACGGCCGTCCGTGAAGACGACACCAGTCGGTCCATCCCAAGGCTCCATGATCGACGAATGATATTGATAGAAGTCTTTTTTGAACGGGTCTATTTTCACTTCCGCGAACGGCTCAGGGATGAGCATCATCGCCGTATGGGCGATGGAACGCCCGGTCCGGGTGAAGAACTCGAAAGCGTTGTCGAGCATCGACGAGTCACTCCCCGTCTCTTGGAGGACCGGGAACAGCTGATTCACATCCTCGAACAAATCGGTCGAGGTCACGCCTTCGCGGGCCCGCATCGCATCGATGTTGCCACGGAGCGTATTGATTTCCCCGTTATGGACAATCATGCGGTTCGGATGCGCCCGTTCCCATGACGGGAACGTGTTCGTCGAGAAGCGGGAATGGACGATGCCGAACGTGCTCTTAAAGGACGGCGCCTGCAAATCGAGATAGAAGCGCTCGATTTGTTCCGGCGTGAGCATCCCCTTATAGACGATCGTCTTTGTCGACAAGCTCGGCATGTACAGGTTCAACGCTTCGGTCTTTTCAATCATCCGCCGGAGCTGATAGAGCGTCCGCTCGTTCGAGTCATAGTCCGCGAACGGGCACGAGACGAACCATTGATAGATGGTCGGCTGTGTCACGCGGGCATGTTCACCAATCGCATGTGGATTGACCGGGACTTCGCGCCAGGCGATGGTCGCAAAATCGAATTCGTCGGCGATTGCTTCCATCTGACGTTGCTTGTCCCGAAGTCTCGACTCATCCGGTTGGAAAAAGACCATTCCGACTGCATAGCGACCTGGCGTCGGCAAATTCATCGTCTCCAGGAACAGTTCGTGCGGCAGCTCGGTCATGATGCCCGCGCCGTCTCCCGCATCGATGACCCCTTGTCCGCCACGATGTTCTAGCTTGCAGAGCATCGACAGCGATTTACTAACGATGTCATGTTTTTTCTCTCCATTTAGGTTGACATATAGCCCAATGCCACATGCGTCTTTTTCGAATCGTGAATCGTACAAGCCTGTTCGCTTCATCGAATCAACCCCTCTCTCTCGATCTTGTTTCGTAAATTTTATTTTGTTCTAAATATTCTGATAAATCAAGTGGGTTGTATACTATTCTGCATAACACAAATCGTCAAAGTCATAATTGAAAGCGGATTCATTAGCTTTATCAAGCTATTTATGAAAACCACTTATAATCTATAAAGAATAATTATCCATCAAATATATTAGTATATAGGTTCAAAAGAACTTAAATATGCACAAGAAAAAGCGATAACCAAATTAGGCTACCGCTTCAACTTCAACCAACTTATTCGACCATCTTGCGAGAATGGTGTAAAAATGCCCGTGGCTTCTTCCAAATGATCAAGCCTACATAACCGAGCGTGAGCAAAATCAAGGCACTGACGAGGACGACGTAAAGCGTTGCTTCCTCGATTCGCGCGAAGATGGCGATGTACGCCCAGACGAAGACGAGCGGATAGATGAAGTCACGATGCCACCACATGAAGACGAGTGCTAGGACGACCCCGACCATGAGCATGAGCGACGTCCAAGCAAGCTCGTCGAGTCCGAGCACGGTTGTGACCCGCTCTCGATTCATGACGACGAACACGTTGACGATCGTCGCGACGGACACCCAGCCGATATATATCGAGAATGGGAACCGGTCGAGCCAGCTCGTCGACGTCCGGAAGGCGATGTAATAGAGCCAAGCGAGCGTCGCCAAGAACGCGACCATGACGACGAGCGAGGCGATGAACCACTCGTTCGTAAACGTGAGCAACCAAAGGCCGTTCAAGATACACGAGACGAGAAAGCCCGCTTTCATCCGATTCGCCTGCCGGTTCGCGACCGACCCTTTCTTCAATTGCAAGACGAGCCAGACGGCGAGCGCGACATAAATCACGCCCCAAATCGAGAACGCATAGCCGGCCGGTTTGAAGTAAATATCGATGCGGTCCGACACAGCAGCGTTTTCACCGCTCGCGAAGTAGTTGATGACGACCGTCGCCAAAAATGCCAGCCAGTTGATTAATGGCCATTTTGATAAGTCCATAAGTAGGATCCTCCGAAGAAGACCTGACACCTCCTTTATTAGCATAGTTTTCTATACCCATGTGCCAACGCTCATACACATCCGGACTAGCTCTAGGAAGAATCGCTAATTACACAATAAAACGACCCCGATCTCAACCGGAGTCGTTTCAAAGAAGCGGCAGTGTCACCGCATTCGGGATCGCCCATCTGAGTTCATGGACAAAAGGCATCAATTGTTTAAAAGTCGATCTCGTCCGGATCTGGACCGAGACGGTCATGGGTCGCCACGGCATCGATTTTCGCCAAATCGTCCGCGTCGAGCGCGAAGTCGAACACATCGAAGTTCTCTTGAATCCGGTGCGGCGTGACCGATTTCGGAAGCGCGACGTTCCCCGTGTCCAAATGCCAGCGAAGCACGACTTGGGCCGGCGTCTTCCCATGTTTCTCAGCAATCTCGGCAAAGGCCGGGATATCGAGGAACTTCCCTTGCATGAGCGGGCTCCATGCCTCGACTTGGATGCCCTCGTCTTGGCAATATTCGACGACATCCGGTTGCGGGAGTTGCGGATGGAGCTCGATTTGGTTGATGAGCGGCGTCATCAGGCCTTCCTGTTTCAACGTCTCGAGATGATGCTCTTTGAAGTTCGACACGCCAATCGCCTTGATTTTACCGGCCTCATAGAGGTCAATCAAATCTTTCCATGCCTCGACGAACCCGTCGACTGGCCAGTGGAGCAGACAGAGATCTAAATAGTCAGTCTCGAGTCGAGCGAGTGATTCGTCAAACGCCTCTTTCGTCCGACGCTGGCGAATGTCTTCGTTCCAAATCTTCGACGTCAAAAAGATATCTTCACGAGCGACGCCTGATGTTTGAATCCCTTTGGCGACACCCTCTTCATTCTTATAGACGGCTGCCGTATCTATATGGCGATATCCGACTTTGAGTGCCTCGGCGACGGCCTGTGGCGCCTCCGTCTCGTTATCAACTTGCCATACCCCAAAGCCGATCATTGGAATTTTAACACCGTTGCGTAACGTTGCGAGTTGCATACAATCATTCCCCTTTCCAATCTGTTCGAGCTGATTGTATCATACCCGTCATTCTATTTCGAAAAACTAAATCGTCAAATCTTTTCGTGTGAAGCGTCCATAAGATAGGAGCACGCTGACGACGAGAATCCCCGCCAACAAGAAGAAAGAACGAAGCGTGGAATCCCCTTGGATTTGTGCGTTGGCGTCAAACAACGAGAATATCGACAGCGCATTCAACCAGTCGAGTTGGTCACTAAATCCTGAGAACACATTCGCCATCAAGAAGAGGGCGAATATGCCTCCCGTGACCATATACGACCGTGAGCTGTCGTCGAACAGGCTCGCGAGCACATAAGCGAGCGTCCCAAGCACGAGCAGCAGCAGACCCGCGTTTAACTGCAACGTCCACAATAAGCCAAGGTCAATCTGTAAATCAAACAAGACGTTGGCGAGCATCAGGCTGAGCCCGTTCAGTCCGACGAGCAAGGCTGACGCCATCAAGAGTACGACCAGACTGGCCGTCACGTAACCGCCACGCGAAATCGGTGCGGCCAAATAGAGCATGACCTCGCCTGAGTCCACCGGTTTGGCCATGAGCCGTGAGGCGAATGTGAGTGCGAACAGAATCGCCAACACGTAAAAGATGAGCCCATAGTAATTGCCGGCCAACAAGTTCATGACGTTGTCCATCGCCAAATTCGGATCGATTTTGAACACATCGAGTAGCTCAGGTGGCAACGAATCCAGTTTGCCTTCAATCAGCCCCGTCTCTTGGATGGACGGGAACACCGCCGCCAAAAAGAACAAAGAGAGACTCGTCCCGAGCGAGTATCCAAAAATCCAGCTCCGGTTTTGTTTGAACAGTGCCGCGATGAGAACCATTTAGTTCGCCTCCCCGTAATATTGCATGAACAGATGCTCAAGCTCGTCGGTGCCGCTCGACAACGATTGGACCTCGAAACGAGCGAGTCGATGAATCAAGCGGACGCCTCATGGCAACAGTTGGCCGGGCGGGGCTACGCCGCATTCCGGCAATTGATTGAATATGGGAAGACGAGCGGGGCCATCGACCCGGAGCTGTCGACCGATTCGTATTTACGGTACGTGCAACTCGTGCAACAAGCGATTTTATCTGACCCGGGCCTGTTCACGTCACCGATAAGCGAATCGATGCAAGACTATTTCCGATTTTTCTTGCACGGCATCATTCGGAAATAACTAAAAAGTCGCCTTCCCCTTCTTTTGTGTATAGCAAGGGGGAGGCGACTTTTTATATTTCGTTGTTATTTATCATTCGTTCTAAACACCGATTCCTTGATTGGATAAAGCGACAGGTCGAGCTCGCAATCTCCTGTCAGAACGAGGTCTGCGAGCACTTTCCCGATGAACGGACCGACCGTCAAGCCGGACGAGCCGAGACCGTTCGCGACGAGCAACTGCTCCGCTCCCGGTACGCGTCCGAGAATCGGAATCGAGTTCGGGGTGACCGGGCGAAAGCCGACCCGCGTCTCAATCAGTTCAGCCTCAGCGAGTCCCGGAGCCGATTCTAGCCCTTTCGAGAGCACTTCATGAATTCCGATTGCCGTCGGCCGTGCGTCGAACGCCTTGTCACGCTCATGCGTCGAGCCGATGACGATTCGTCCTTCTTCAAATCCGAGCAAATAGCGGCGCCGCGGCGGCATGACGACCGGCCAGTCGGAAGCATCCGTGTCCGGCAGCTGGACGTGCACGATTTGCGCTTTTTCGCCGGCGACACGGGCCGTATAGCCGATCGGCTCCATCAACTCGGGCAACCACGCCCCACAGGCGAGCACGATCTCATCCGCCTCAAAGCGGACACCGTCGCACTCGACATGATAGCCGTCCGCTTCGACGAGGACGGCCGAACCGTCAACCAAGGTCACGCCACGCTTCACGGCGACCCGTTCGAGGGCAGCTCGCAATTTCTCTCCATCGACACGAGCCCCGCCTTCGACAAGGAGGGCGTCATATTCGTCCGAGAGCGGTGGAAATAGCGCTCTCGCCTCTTCCGCTGTCATCCGGGTCAACTCCCCGATTTCTGGTGCTTCTTCCCGGCGCAGCGCCGTCCGTTCTTGCATCTCGTTCAATTTCTTGTCTTCATGCAAGGCGAGCGTCCCGACTCGTTTATAGCCGGTCTCGGTCTCTCCTTCTCGTTTCAAGTCATCGACGACCGTCGCATAGTAGTGAGCGCCGCCTTTGGCGAGCGCGTACCATGCCTTATTGCGACGCTGGGCGATCCATGGGCAGACGATTCCTGCTGCCGCGTCGGTCGCACGGCCCTTTTCTTTCCGGTCGATGACGGTGACGTCGGCTTTCCCCGCCAAATGATACGCGGTCGAGATGCCGACGATTCCTGATCCAATCACAATCACTTTTTTCATAACAGTTGCGCCCTCATCGGTTCGATGACGGCTTCACATCCTTTCTTAAAAAAATCACCGGCCCGAGGGCCGATGATCAGTCGCGCATGGCGAGGCGATAGAGTAAATCGAGTAGTTCAATGTAGAGCCAGATGAGCGTCACAATCAAACCGAACGCTGCCACCCATTCGAGCTCTTTCGGAGCCCGGCTCTCGACTTGACGCGCGATGTAATCGAAATCGAGTACGAGCGCGAGCGAGGCGATGATGACGATCACAAACTGCACACCGATCGCAAGCGGTGATGAGCCCGTCATGAACGGGAGCCCTGAACCGAAGAAACTCATCCCGATTTGGACGAGATAGAGCAACATGACCGTAAAGATTGCGGCCGTGACGCCGGCACGGAACTTTTGCGTCACTTTGACGAGACCCGTCGAGTAGACGAACCACATCGCGAACGCGACGATGAACGTCGTCAACACGGCACGGCCAACGATGCCCGGAAGCATCGCTTCGAAGAAGTACGAAATCAACCCGACGAACACACCTTCGACGATACCATACAATGGCGCAACGACCGGTGCCGTTCTCGGTTTGAACGTGATGACGAGTGCTAACACCAAACCAAGGATGAGTGAGCCGATCATGAGCGGGAACAACAACGCCTCCCCGATTGTCGGCACGAGCATCCACGTCGTCCCGGCGGCTGCCGTGACGAGCAAGAGTAGTGTGAACACTTTCGACCACGTGCCGGCTTTCGTCATCGGCGTGGTGCTATAAGCTGTTGTCTCCATCGATTTACGAAGAACTGGATTCGATTTAAGTCTCAACTGTCGTTAACCCCTTTATTCTATTTTCAGTGTTTAGCCATGACCTTGATGAATTCGCGCATATAGTCAGGCAGGTCAGGCGGACGGCGGCTCGAGACGATATGACCGTCGACGACGACCGGCTCATCATGCCAAATCGCACCCGCGTTTTCCATATCATCTTTAATGCCCGGCGTGCTCGTGACGTTGACACCATCGAGAATCTTCGCTGAAATCAACACCCATCCGGCGTGACAGATTTGACCGATTGGCCGCTTCTCGTCATGCATAAAGCGGACGAAGCCTTTCACCGAATCGAATCGGCGCAACAAGTCTGGTGACCAGCCACCCGGGACGAGGATAGCGTCGTACGATGAGATGTCGACGTCATCGAACGCAATGTCCGATTTGGCCGGAACGCCGTATTTGCCGATATAAGCATGATCCGCCTTTTCACCGGCCAGGATGACGTTTGCGCCTTCCTCGCGTAACCGATGGACCGGATACCATAATTCTAAATCTTCGAAGTCGTCGCTGACGATTTGCAGGACGTTTTTACCTTGTAATTGCATCGAATCCCTCCCTTTATTTGTCTTTCACAAGTATACCCCATAAGCTACGTGGCGAAAACAGTGACTGTCCACCAAGTACGTGCCTCCCATCAATTCGTTTATGTCACGGTCACAATCACATTGCCAGCCTTTCCTCCAGCATCGACGTATCGATGCACCGCGACGATGTCCTCGAGCGGGTAAACCGAATCGATGACGGCCTTTAACCGACCGGCTTCGAATAGCTCGTTCAAGAAAGCCAAATCCTCTTTCCGTTCACTCGCAGGTCCTTGCCCGGCGACAGAACTGAATTTCCCGTGTTCGGCAACATGTTTCCGTGCCAACCGCTTATCGATGTTTCCAGCCGCATCGAACACAGCGTCGTATGTGGTCAGTTTCTCGTCGTAGTTAGGCTTCGTGTAGTCGACCACGACGTCCGCGCCGAGACTTCTCACCAGTTCGAAGTTTCGCTCCCGACAAACTGCCGTTACGTGAGCCCCGTAATATTTCGCGATTTGAACGGCCATCGAACCAACTGCTCCGGAGGCCCCGTAAATTAATACGGTCTTCGCTTGTTCGATGTTCACTTTTCGCAAAAAGTGAAGAGTCGTCGTCCCGCCAAACGGCAAGCTGGCTGCTTCGACAAAACTAGCGTTGTTCGGCATGCGCTCGACACATTTACTCGCTTTGACACACGCATATTCGGCATAGCCACCGAACCGCATCCCGGTCAGCGCATAGACACGGTCGCCGACCTTGAAGTGCTCGATGCGGCTGCCCGTCTCGACGACCTCGCCTGCCAAGACGACACCCAGAATCGGTTGACGCGGTGCCTTGAAACCGACGACGATTCGCATCGGAAGCTTACCTAGAGCCGGTACATCGAGTGACCGTAGCCGACGGTCCCCGGAATGAACGGCTGTGGTGTAAACTTGAATCAATAACTCATCCGATTTTGGCACCGGTTTGTCGACTTCTTGAAGCTGCAATACGTCCGGTGGTCCATATGCGGTACAAATTACTGCTTTCATCGTATCCCTCCTCTTAAGACGTGATGTTGTTACTAGAGGAATTCACCGTTTCAATAAAATAAAACCAGATGAAAGAGTCATCTGATCTCTGAAATTGGTTTTTCATCATACAAGCTGAGGAATTAGAATGACCGCCAACAGAAATACGGCAGTGGTCTTTGCTTTATTTCGATTCAACGAAAAAGGAAGCAAAAATAGCCCAAGAACAGTGATGGCGAGGATTAGGAATCCATGGATGAAATACCCTTCGGCGGATGCGATTGGGATACTGATCACCTGAACGGTTGGATTTGAGAAAAAACCCATCGTTTCAAAAACAACATTTCCGATTAGGCCAAGACTCAGTAAGCATAAAGATAATGCAAAAAGTAATGAGTGCTGTTTCAAGATGATCCTCCTTTTAAAAGTATTTCAATAAACATGACGAGCTAGACTCGCTTGTCTTCTTCATTATAAGCAATCACATATTGTTTATGGAAAAAAATTCAACTAGTTCGGTTACAATGAGGTGGCTTCTATATCAATTTATTGAAAGAACTCTTACACGAAGGAGGTTTACAATGAAGACGTGCTATTATCTTGGATGGTTCAATGATTTTTTCCCAACTTATTTGGCAAATGCCTTGTCACGAGACGTGACAGATCGGCAGTCCCTTGTAATGATTAGCTCAGATCCTGCCTCAACTGCGGTTAATGGTGTTATCGAGCAATCGTGGCTACAGGAGGCTGGCATCTTGTTCAACGATTCTCACGTAATCAATTATGAAATGGATCGCACTAATGCGAAACATCTTCTCGACGCAGCTTCGATGATTTTCTTATTAGGTGGGGACACCATCAAGCAAAATCAGTTTATTCATGAATATGACCTAATCCAATCGATTCAACAAAGCGACGCTATCGTCTTAGGTGCTAGTGCTGGCGCCATCAATATGTCTTCGTCTTGGTTATGCTCGCCAAATATGGGTTATAACGTAACAACCTCAACTATTTTTCAAGGCGTGGCCCTCAACGATTTTTCGATGCTCTCCCACTTCAATCTCGAACAACACATGCACGTCGTCAAGCAAGAGCTAGCCTCGTTCTCTGAAGAAATACCAATCTATTTGTCGAACAAAGATTGTGCGCTTCGTGTTCAAGGCGATCAATTCGATATCTTCGGTGACGTCTATTTGTACTCGAATCGAAACATGACGAAGCTACCTGAAACCAAGTCCTTTGCCACTAATTTTTCACCCCCGCTCTAGAAGGGACTGATTATGCATCCTCGAGATGTGTACGAGAGTAAATCTGTATATGGAAAGCGAAACGTTCTGAAGTCCACATATTGTGTTATAATGAGTGCGACTTTTTGTAAATTTGAACGAGAAAGGGGACTTCCCACATGAAGCAATATCATGATTTATGCACCCATATTCTTGAGCACGGTGTCGTCAAAGAGGACCGGACCGGGACCGGGACGACGAGCGTGTTCGGCTACCAGATGCGGTTCAATCTTCAGGAGGGATTCCCCCTGGTCACGACGAAAAAACTACATACCCGCTCAATCATCCATGAACTGCTCTGGTTCATCACCGGTGATACGAACGTCAAGTACCTTCAAGACAACGGTGTCCGTATTTGGAACGAATGGGCAGACGAGGACGGCAATCTCGGTCCGGTTTATGGGGCACAGTGGCGCTCATTCCCAAAACCAGACGGCACGAGTGTCGACCAGCTCGCACAAGTGATCGAGCAGATTAAGACGAATCCGGACTCGCGCCGACTCATCGTCTCGGCATGGAACCCTGGGCAACTCGAGGACATGGCGCTCCCACCGTGCCACCTGTTGTTCCAATTTTACGTCGCGGACGGCAAACTATCGTGTCAGCTCTATCAACGTAGCGCCGATACGTTCCTCGGCGTCCCGTTCAATATCGCGTCATACGCCTTGCTCACGCACATGGTTGCCCATGTGACCGGCCTTGAGGTCGGGGACTTCGTCCATACGCTCGGCGACGCCCACATTTACCATAACCACTTTGAACAAGTGAACCTTCAATTGACGCGTGAGCCACGCCCACTCCCGACATTGAACATCTTGCGTGACGTGACGTCAATCGAGGACTTCCGCTTCGAGGACTTCGAGATTGTCGACTATGACCCGCACCCGCATATCAAGGGAGCGGTCAGCGTATGATCGTCCACGTCGTCGCCATCGGGAGAAATCGGGAAATCGGGAAAGATAACGCCTTGTTGTGGCGCCTGCCCGATGACTTGAAACAATTCAAGGCCATCACGACGGGCCAAACGGTCGTCATGGGTCGAAAGACGTTCGAATCAATCGGTCGTCCGTTACCGAACCGCCGCAATATCGTCGTCACGTCCGACCGATCGTTTTCAGCTGAAGGTGTCGATGTCTGGTACGACCTCGATTCGCTCAAAAATGAGACGACAGACCTTTACATCATCGGCGGCGCCACGCTTTATGAGCAGACGCTTTCGATGACGGACCGGTTCTATGTCACCGAGGTCGATGGCACGTTCGAGGCGGACACGTATTATCCACCGCTGCCGGACGGACTCACCGTGTCGGACGAACAGTTCCATCCGGTCGACGAGCGACATGCCTATAGCTTCACTTTCCGTCAATATGACAAAAGGGACATCGACTGAGTCGACGTCCCTTTTTAGTCGGGCAATTTTTCGAGCCACTTCTCGATTTTTTCAGTGATGACATCATGATGGTCCTGTTCGGCCAAATCGTCGTATAGCGTACCGAGCTCGAGTGCCGTCCGTTTCGACAACGCTAACACATGACTGTACTTGCCACGCTGCTCTTTGACGGCCGAGAGCGTCCCTCTCGTCTCCGTCGTACTCGATTCGTCTAAGATGAACATCTCCATATGATCGTTACAGGCGTAACGGTCGTAAGGACGATAGATGACCTCGTATCGTCGATGCTGTTTCGGCAATTGTTCGGCGAGCATGGTGTACTTCTCCGGGCTCATCGTCACGTAAGCGAGCCGCTTCTCCTCCCGGACCGCCGTCGAATAACGGATGATTCGATTGCGACCGTCACGCTTCGCCTTGTAGAGCGCCTCGTCGGCGTAAGCGCACCACTCCCCGAGTGTCATCCCGGTCTGACAGACGCGCGCATAGCCGATGGACACCGTCACGTGATGTTCGTATGTGAACGTCATCTCCTCAATGCGGCTGCGGACCCGTTCGAGCACCGCATCGACGACGTGGCGCTCGGACACGTTCAAGATGATGAGGAACTCTTCCCCGCCGTAACGAATCAACTCGTCACTCGAGCGAATCGCCAAACGAATCTCCTCGGCAACGCGATGCAACACCTCGTCCCCATACGCATGACCGAACGTATCGTTCAACTGCTTGAAATGATCGATGTCGAGCAACGCGAGCGTGAAGCTTTCACCGGACCGCTCCACGCGGGACATAAAGCGACTGAACGTCGCTTTCAAATATTTACGGTTGAAGGCGCCTGTCAATTCGTCGACGAGCAGCGCGTTCGAAACGAGCCGTGCCTTCTCGATATGATGTCCAAGCCGCACGAGCCGCTCTTCCATCGGAATCCACTCTTCCCAATAATCATCGAACCCATACGAGTAGGCGGCGAGCCGATAATGTTCATTCGTTCCGATCACGATGAGCGGGACGTACAGCTTCTTCATCTTGCTGACGAACGATTGGATCGCCCGTTCCGGGAAACGGGCCCACAGTTCGACATCCATGATGATCGCCTTCGGCACGTCCTCATAATCGTATTCACCGGCTTCTTCTAACGTCTGTAAAAAGACAGGACGTGCCCCGAGCTTTTCCACCCGCGGCTTATAGCGGCTGAACGTCGCAAAGTTGTTCGACAAAATCAAGACGAGGTCCTCGTCTTCTTGCTCGATGCCCAGGATCGTATGGATATATCGTTTCACCGGGGCAATCAATGCCATCGCTTCTGCTTGCGTCAGGACGGCCGGCAACTCACGCACGTCAGATTCGACACGACTGAAGATTTCAAGCAAGTGCATGAACCGTCTCTGTTTCACTTCTTGTTTCATCCAATCCAATAAAAACTCGATGTCTGTTGTTTGAATCTGTCTCGCGCTCGTGATTTGCGCCAAAATCTTATGTATACGATCTGTGAGTTGCTGCTTCATTCCCGACCCCCCAGTTTCGTTCTCCCGATATTCGCTTCTGACTATGATTATGCGACTTCATCCACGAAAATACAACTATTTACTTATTTTTTTCCTATTGTTTGACAGTAAGATGGTTCTTAAGACCCATAAGACAGCAGAAAAGAGCGGTCATGGACCGCCCTTCCCTTATTTACCAACTTTTAAGTTAGGAGACGTCATCTCTTCCGGACGAATCCATTGATCGAACTGCTCTTCCGTCAATAGTCCGGTCTCGAGCGCCGCTTCCTTCAACGACGTCCCATTTTTATGGGCGAGTTTCGCGATTTTGGCTGCGTTCTCGTAACCGATATGCGGGTTGAGTGCCGTCACGAGCATGAGCGACCGTTCCACGTTGTGAGCGATGACGTCCAAATCCGGTTCGATGCCGACGGCGCAATGCACGTCGAACGAATGTAGACTGTCCGTCAACAAGCGGCACGTCTGGAGGAAGTTGTACATGATGACAGGCTTGAACACGTTTAACTCGAAGTTTCCTTGGCTCGCCCCGAATCCGATGGTCGCATCATTGCCGAGCACTTGAGCCGCGACCATCGTCAACGCCTCGCTCTGCGTCGGGTTGACTTTTCCTGGCATGATCGAGCTGCCCGGTTCGTTTTCCGGAATCAAAATCTCGCCGATACCGGCACGCGGACCAGAAGCGAGCCAACGGACGTCGTTGGCGATCTTCATCGCGTCCATGGCGAGTGCTTTCAAGGCACCATGGGTGAATACGAGCTGATCGTGGCTCGTGAGCGCATGGAACTTGTTGACGGCCGTGATGAACTGTTTTCCGGTCTCTTGCGAGATTTTCTCGGCCACGACTTCGCCGAACTGCGGATGGGCGTTGATGCCCGTCCCAACTGCCGTCCCGCCGAGAGCGAGCTCTGTCAACGGTTCAAGCGTACGCTCAATCATCTGTTTCGACAGCTCGAGCATACGGACCCAACCGCTAATCTCTTGACCGAGCGTGACCGGCGTCGCGTCTTGCAAGTGCGTCCGACCAATCTTGACGATGTCCATGAATGACTCGGCTTTCTTCGCGAGCGTCGCGTGGAGCGCCTCGATTGACGGCAACACATGATCCTCGACTGCTAGGATGGCCGCAATGTGCATCGCCGTCGGATACGTGTCGTTCGAGCTTTGCGACTTGTTGACGTCGTCATTTGGATGGATCGTAAGCGTCTGACCGCGCGCCTTCAACTTATCGTTCGCCAAGTGGGCGATGACTTCGTTGACGTTCATGTTCGACTGTGTCCCTGAACCCGTCTGCCAGACGACGAGTGGAAACTCGGCGTCATGTTGCCCAGCGACGATTTCATCTGCGACTTCGGCGATGACGTCGGCTTTCGCTTGCTCCAACACACCGAGCTCGGCGTTGGCAAGTGCGGCACCTTTCTTCAAAATCGCGAAGGCATGCACGACCTCAAGCGGCATTTTTTCAGTCCCGATTTTAAAGTTCTCTAGACTGCGCTGTGTTTGGGCTCCCCATTTGGCTGAAGCCGGAACGTTGATTTCCCCCATCGTGTCCCGTTCGATCCGATATTCCATGAAAATTCCCCCTCTTTTTTTGACTACGCTTTCATTTTAGCGAAACTTTTGCAAAAAAGAAATCATTCCCCCGCAATTGACAAAAAGTCGGGCCCACGCCCGACTTTTAGCCTGTCATCAATGCCCGTTTAGCCACGTCATGGGCCCGGTTCTCCGCTCGAGGAATCCATTTGATGAATTTATTCGGCAATTCGTCATAAAGCGTCAGCGCCTTGACGAACAACGGACGCATCGATTGGTCTTTGAGGAAGCGCTGTTCGAGCGCCCGTACGACCGTCTCGGCGTCTGAATAGAACATGAACGTCGATTCGCCCGTCAGTTCGTGCGCTTGTTCGAGGGCGAACGCGAGCGCGGCGAGCTCCGCCTGAACGCTCGTTAACCCGACGCGTTGGGCAATGTACGTGGACACCGTGCCGTCGGTCTTCTTGATCCAGACGCCAATACCGTTCTCACCAGCCTCTTGGTTCGTCGCCGCATCAAAATAAATGTGAACCAAAGCGATACGCCTCCCAATCGGTCTCAATCGGTGCATGAATATCGATGAGCGAGAGACGTTTCGACAAGAGCGCCACTTCTTCTTGCCCATCAAGTTTCTTCGCAAACTTCTGATGCGCCTCTTGAAGCGCTTCTTGTCTCACGATGTCGTATAGCGTTTCGACCGTGTCATACGACTGGACGAGGATGGTCGCTGTCTTCGGTCCGATGCCGCGGACACCGGGAATATTATCTGAGGCGTCGCCTTGGAGCGCCTTCACATCGACGAACTGCTCTGGTCGGACGCCGTATGTCGCAACGAACACTTCCCGATTCATCATCATCTCTTCCCCTTTTTTCGGAACGATTTGAAACACGTTCGGGGAAAGCAACTGATGCAAATCGCGGTCTGACGAATACATATACGATTCGCCCGGGAATGCGGTTGCGACGGCCCCAATCAAGTCATCAGCCTCGTACCCGGCGAGCTCAGACTGAAAAATCCCGCGCTCGGTCAACGCTGCCCGCAACTTGACGTAATCGTGGAACAACGGTTCCGGCAAGCCGGTGCGAGTCGCTTTATAGTCCGGAAACAGGGCGTAACGGTGCGTCGTCTCGCGTGGTCCGTCCCAAAAGAAAGCGATATGCGTGAAGTCGTTCGTCCACCCGTCAACTTTTCGAAGCAGTCCCTTCAACGTCACATCGGGGTCGAGAGCCCGACGACGCTCTGTGGCAAAATAATATCGCGACAAGAGGTTAAACCCATCGACCAACATCAATTTCATCATGCATTCACCTCACAAGCTTGTAATCCGCGCGTGAGCGCGTCCCGGTCAAGATTTTTTCCAATCCAGACGAAGACGGAACGTGAGTCGTCGCTCGGTTCGTTCGCGAACGTCGCCCCCATCAGTTGATTCGTCGCTTGGACGACGAATTTTGATGTTTCTCCGTCTAAACGAACAATCGCCTTCAAGCGATAGACATCATCTTCATAGTGCATGAGCACTTCTCGGACGTATTGAGTGACGCGTTCCCGTTTGAGCGGCACGTCCGTCGTGAGCGTGATGGCCCGAAGTGATGAGACCGAGGAGTGTCCTGCCGTCAGTTGGCCGAGGAGCTGTTCGTCGACTCGTGAGAGCTGGAACGTATTCTCCGTCAAGTCATAGTCGCCGACCGTCTGAACCGTCTCGATGACTCGAACGGTCGGATTCAGCGCATTAATCCGCTCATGCGCCTGTTCGAGCGCATCCGCATCGACGAGGTCGACTTTATTCAATAAGATAACGTCCGCATAGGCGATTTGATGAATTCCTTCAATAAATAGCTCACGGTCCAATTGACTGGCATCGACGACTGTCAAAATCGCCGTCAACTTGAAGCGCGTGCGCAAGTAGTCATCATAATAAATCGTCTGAATGATCGGCGCCGGGTCGGCCACACCGGTCGTCTCGATGACGATGCGGTCGAACGTGTTTTTCGATGCGAGCTGATAGAACGTCTTGCTTAAATCGCTTTGAATCGAGCAACAGATGCAACCGTTCGACAGCTCGATCTGCTCTTGGTCCATCTTGACAATTAACTGTTCGTCGATATTCACCGACCCGAGCTCGTTGACGATGACGAGCAGCCGCTCGTCCGTCGCTTCTAGCAAGCGATTCATATAGGTCGTTTTTCCGGCGCCTAAAAAACCGGTCACCAATTGCACGGGAATCATGTACTGCACCTCACCTTATAAATTTTCGTGGACCCGCGCCCATTTCTCATAGCGCGCATCCAGCAAGTCGATCAAATGTAGCATCCACGCTTCTGTCGTGACCGGTAACACGCTCGATCCCCACTCGCGCTTGCCGTGGTGGGATAAAATCATATGCCAAATCCGATGATGGGCGTCGAGCGACAATGTGACACTTGCGGCCTGTTGACTCTTCTCGAACAACAGTCCGCCGTATGGCATATGTCCGATGAAGCTTCCCATCGGATTGATCGAGATGCCGGTCGTCTCACTTGTACCTTTGACCGAGAACAGTTGCTCGAACCGATTCGGGGACGACAGCAAGTGACTGTACTCGAACAACTTGCCGATATCATGGAATAAAATCCCGAGCGCGAGTTCGTCCCAACGGAGCGGCTCCTTCAATTCCGCGATGGCCTCGCAGGCCGCGTAAAGCGACTCGAACGTGCCCCGGAACGCCTGTTCAACTTTTACACCGTTCATCGTATTCCATACGTCTACTTTGTGCAACTGCTCGGCTTCTTTGATGACCCGGAACGCCATCGCCAAATGGTCGTCCTGTTCTTGGATGCGATAACCGAGTCGAAGCATACAGACCGTATGCTTCAAGAGGCCGCCGACATAGTTATGATGATGATACAGTGCAGCCGGTGCGAGTACGAAATCGTCCCAATAGCGGTCGAGTAGCGACATCGCAATCGCTTGATAGTCAGGCGAGAGCGTCGACAGAATCGCGAACAGCTCATCGGCGTATTGTTCCATCGTCTCGTCTCCAGGAAGACCTGGCAACAATGAGACTGCCTCGTCCCGGGCAATCGGTTTGGCCCGGTCGATTGTGATCGACTTGGCGCCGTCCGGTTTCGGATAGACGTCGATTTTCCCTTCAAGCTCGATCACACCAGACTCGTAAATCGGTAACAACTGCTCTTCGTTGCCACGCAACCATTGCTTGGCACGGATAAGTCCGCTCGATGTCGTCAAATTCAGTTGCAGCCATTTGGCACCCGATTTGCCTTCTCTCACTTCGACTGTACTGACGAGCGCTTTCGTCTGGACCGGTGTCCCGTCCGTAAGGTCAGTCAATCGCGTCGACGCTTTTTCGACGGTCGGGAGTTGGAACCGCGTCCGGTCGAAGCCGCTCCCCGTGATCGGATCAATCTGTTGGTAATAGTTCATATACAATGCCCTCCTTCTTCTCTTTGCCCATTGTATCGTGTTTTCCACTTCGAGGCGAACATACTTTCGTTATAGGTCATGAAGATTCCTAAATTATATTGAAAGCGCTTACTAGAATTGATACGATTAAGACAGCCAGATAAAGGGGGAACTCACATGATTTCATTGATAGATACGTATGAACGGTTGATCGCAACAGGGGAAGCGACACGTTACGCAACAACGCACTCAACAATTGATAGCATTTTACAGGCATCGGCTTGCCCGGTCTCACATCACGAACTCGTGGCGGCGGTCTCGGGACATGCGGGGAATCCATATACGCCGGACCAACTCGTCGACTCGGTCATCGAGCATGAGATGAAAGGCGCAATGGCCGTCCTCGTCGTCGCCGGTTATCCGATTCAAACACCGCTCGCCAAAGCCGTCGTCTTATCGGCATTCGCTCGGACGAACCGGATGAATATCGAGAAACTGAAAGAACTCGGTCATGCCGACCTGCTCGTGCGCATCCAGTCGGCCGAACGGTCATGGAAGCGGACGTATACACACTTATACCGCTCGGCACCAAGTCAGCTTTGTGACCAACTCGACTCACTTCTCGGCGGTTGTGCCGTCCATCGTGTGCTCGAGGCCATCGATTTCAATCCGAACGTCAAAACGGCATAAAGAAAGAGCGGTCCCCGGGCCGCTCTTTCTTTATGCCTTCAATTATCCTTCTGTCACTTCGACCGCTTCCGGTTCGAACAATGTGACGTTCCGTGCTGGTGAGAATGTTGAAATCGCATGCTTATAAATCAACTGTTGGCGCCCTTCCGATTCGACGATGACCGTGAAGTTGTCAAACGATTTGATGACTCCCCGAATTTGAAACCCGCTGACTAAAAACACGGTCGTCGGCACCATTTCTTTACGTAACTGATTCAAAAAATGATCTTGAATGTTATAGCTAGCCTTCATGTTGCATTCCCCCTAGTCTATGTCTCTTTGAAATAATCGGAATTTTCGAAAAAACTCCTCAACTTCATCATAAATATTTTGATACGATAGTTCAAATGATTTTCGTCCCATATCGACCCAAATCCCATTAAATTGATGACGGAACCATGTCAATTGACGTTTTGCGAACTTGCGCGTGTGCTGTTTGAGCGTCTCGCTCATCTGTTCTCGGGTCATCAATCCATCAAGATACGGAACGACTTCCTTGTAACCGATGGCGCGCATCGCTTGCGTGTCCCGATAACCAGCCGCGAGCAAGCGCTCGACTTCCTCGATGAGGCCCGCTTCGAGCATCAAGTCGACACGATGGTTGATGCGCGAGTAGAGCACGTCCCGGTCCGCATGCAAGACGAACAGTTTATAGGCGTAATGTTCCGACGGGAGGCTGTCCATCGCCTGGGCGTCGCCTTGGAGCGCGACTTCAAGGGCCCGGATGACGCGGCGGACGTTATTCGGATGAATGCTCTCGGCCCGTTTTGGATCGAGCGATTGCAGACGCGCATGCAGCGCCTCAGGTCCACCCGTTTCAGCTTCTAACTCGAGCGCTTCACGCAATTCGTGATTGACCGGTCGTTCTGTGAACTCATAGTCATATAGAATCGCACGGATGTAGAGACCTGTCCCGCCGACCAGAATCGGCAATTTTCCGCGCGCATAAATATCATCGATCGCCGCCCGGGCCAACTTTTGGAAAGTGGCGACGCTCATCGCCTCGTCCGGGTCGCATATATCAATCAAATGATGCGGAACCCCTTCCGCCTCCTCGACCGTCACTTTTGCCGAACCGATATCCATCCCGCGGTACACTTGGACCGAGTCGCCCGATACGATTTCACCGTTGAACGCTTTGGCGAGCTCAATCCCTGTCGTCGTCTTCCCGACAGCCGTCGGTCCGACGAGGACGATGACTGGTGTCTTTTCCATCCTTGTCACTCCTCAAACGAAAGACCGTCCCTTAAAGGAAACGGCCCGTTAAATTCTTCTTTTTATTGTATCATCAAACACGACCGCAAACAGCATCCATCCGCATAATAATAGTCCCATCAGTAAAATTAAGCCGTCACTCATCCGAGGTCGCCTCCTTTACGTATCTCATTCCCGCTTTTCACATTTTAGACACAAATGAATGCGCAAAAAAACGACGCTCCCAAAGGAGCATCGTTCATTGTGTCACTTCTACTAAACGGCGCTGGCGCCACATCGTCAATCCAAAATAAAGAATCGCGGTGCCGCTCGCGGCCCACCACATAACGCCATAGAGCGGCGTCATCAAATTTGCGAGACCGAACAGCGCCGGAATAATCAAGGTCAACCAAGCGAGCACGAAGGCGATCCGGGCCGTCAAGCCGTCAATCTGCCACCCTAGGCCCATCCCCATGAAGAACAGTCCCCACAAGAGCGACCAAAACAACCACGTGACTGCTCCCATCACATCGCTCGTCGTGAATGCGATCACCGCATAGAAGACGGCCGAAATCGATACGAAGAGCGAGAACCATCCGACGCCCCGACCGTCCAAATCGAACAGGAACGTCACACCGACGTACAAATATGTGAACGCGAACAAGTAGATGCTCGCATATCCAAACATCTCCGCCGAACTCGCCCCGATGACGAGCCACGTCGCGATGAACGTCTGCAATAGTCCAGTGAACAGACTAAACACACCCGCACTCTTAACGTCCACTTTTCCAAACAAAACGAGGCTGTTGATGAACAGTGCTACGCCTCCAAATAATAAACTTATATTCCCCACACTCATTGCTCCTTCATACAGATGTCTGACGTCTAATTTTATCTACGTCCACTGTAACTTGAATTCGCTTTCAGTGCAAGTGGAGAAATGGACGTTCACGGACTCGACAAACGTCACTCGTTTTCGAGCGTTTGAATCGCTTCATCGATTCGTTCCTGTTCGTCTTCTGTAAACGTCGGGAATTGTGGATCGATGTCTTCAAGAACATCAATCATGACCGTCGAGACGATATAACGTGCGTACCAGTCATCATCTGCCGGCAGTACATACCACGGGGAAAGTTCTGTTGCTGTGTTCGACAACATATCCTCAAAAATAGCTTGATAATCGTCCCAATGCTTTCGTTCCTCGACATCACTGAACGAGAACTCCCAATTCTTGCTCGGGTCTTTTAGTCGTTCGAGGAGACGGTCTCGTTGCACTTCTTTCGATACATTGAAAAAGAACTTGATGACCGCGAATCCGTTCTCGTTCAAATATTGCTCGAAATCGTTGATTTGACGATAGCGGACTTTCCATACCGACTCTTTGTCCTCATCGTCCGGGATGACCTCTTCTCCGAGCAGATCATGGACGCGCGGGGCAATCACTTCCTCGTAATGGGAACGGTTCAAGATGCCGACCTGACCGCGTTCCGGCATGAGGTCATGCATCCGCCAGAGATAGTCATGTTTCTTCTCTGTATCCGATGGTTTTTGGAACGCATTCGTCTTTAACCCTTGCGCGTTCAAATTCGAGAAAATGTAACTGATCGCCTCATCTTTACCACCCGCATCGAGCGCCTGTAAGACGACGACGACACCCTTTTTGGCTTCGGCATATAGTTTCCAATGCAACTCTTTCAATTTTTCGACACTCTCCGGAATCAGCTTGTTTTGCAACGTCTCGTCCGATGGGCGGCCCTTGATCGTGGTTGGGTAATCGTTCAGACGAATCCCGTTTTTATGGTCAATGCGAAATGATTGAATGTCCATATGTCCTCCTTGATTGCGACAATTTTTACGTACAATCCGTATTTACCCTATTCTTTCAAAAAATAGCGACAAAAAAATCCTTTCCGCCGAAACGGAAAGGATGTTTGAATGGACTCGGCTTAGTAGATTCCGACCGCGTCGAACGATTTCGCTGCCGCGACCGCTTGTGTACTCGTTGGACCGTACAAGTCTTTGGCTGACTGTACGACTGCTTGACGTAGGCTCGAGAAGTTCGATGTCGGTGTCAAGTAGACAGTGAGCGCGCGGTAGTAGACATCGCCCATTTGCTTGACGCCGATGCCTTGAACCGATACGCCGTAGTGTGAGCCCCCGCTCGCGAACAAGTAGGCCGCCTTGTTGACGATACCTGAGTTGATATGGACGCCACCGTTGTCTTGCGTCCCTGTGTAGCGGACCGAGTAGTGGTCCGGGTCACCGTTGGCCGCTGGGTTCGACATCGAACGGAGACCGTCCCCGGCAATACCCGGCGTATAGATGTCTTCCCCGACCAACCAGTCGAAGTTCGAGCCGACGCTGTACTCCGCGACCGTACCGAAGATATCAGAGATCGCCTCGTTGATGGCTCCTGATTCGTTCTGATAGATCAAACCGGCCGTGTACTCTGTGACCGCGTGTGACAATTCGTGAGCAACGACGTCAAGGGCGCCCGAGAGGTATGTGAACGTTTGGCCGTCCCCGTCACCGTACACCATCTTGCTGCCATCCCAGAACGCGTTGTTGTAGCTGCGGCTATAGTGGACCGTCGAGTTGAGGGCCGCACCGTTGTTGTCATAGCTGTTACGACCGTACGTGTTCTTGAAGAAGTCATACGTCTTCGTCGCGTTGACGTGGGCGCTGACCGCGGCCCGGTCGTACGTCGTGTTCAAGACGTTATCGACATCGGCCCAAAGCGATCCAGGAAGGCGCGTCCGGTTACCGGCGTCATACGTATAGATGCCTTTGCCGCGTGTCGAGTCCTGGAGATAGTAATATGAACCGCTCTTCGTCGTCTTGAACGTTTGGCTCTGGCCAAGGACGTCGATTCCCGTGCCGGTATACGTCGTACCCGTGACACCGTTCGTCGGTTTGGCGTGTGCCAATTGGTTGTACTTGTTCAATACTTTCCCGCTTGCCGCATCGATGAAGTACGTCCAACGTGACGGCTCATCCGCATCAAGAATCGTCCCGGTCACTTCATACGCATAGACCGCCTCTTCCCCGTTCGGATAGACGACGAGTTCCGCTGCCGGCTCAAGCTCGTATGCGCCTTTGTGGCCGACAAGCTCTTTATAACGAGCGACCGCTTTTTGTTCATTCAGCTTGATTGACTTATGTAATCCTTTGAGTTGTTTCGTATCATCGACGACCGTTTTCAATTGGCCATCATTATCGACGACACCGACGACGATTCCACCGAAGACCGGTACACCGTCAACCGTCTGTTGTAATTTGACGACTTGTCCGACTTTGTCACGCTTCGATTCGAGCGTTTTGAATTCGCCTTTCGCTTTCGCATACTCTTTGACGATTGTCGTCGGCGCCTCGTTCGATGGTTTCGTCAACGTACCTGACTTGAGCTCCGCCGCGCCGACAAGTTGCGGCACAAGCAAGACGCCTGCGATGAGTGATGTAGATAAAACTTTTTTCATGTGTGTTTCCCTCCTTATGTGGTGTCTCCTACTTTACATAGTTTCCCACATTTAATGTATCCAACTTTTTAATTATTTTGACAATTCAAATTATTAAGACATTTGGACTAACCCATCATTTTCTCTAGTCGTATCAGCCGTAACAAAAAAAGCGTCACCGTGGAAGGTGACGCCAGTCATCAATAAACATCTTTTTGTGTGAAATGGTAGAACGCATAAGCGAGAGCCGCTAGCGACCAGACGAATATGACGATGAGCGAGAACGGTAATGTCATCCCCTCGATCGGTGGGGCTTGCCCCTCGAGATAGGTATGAAGACCGAAGTTGACGTTCACCAAATATTTCGAGCTGTCCCAATTCGACCCGAGCGACGTGAGGAGCGGTCCTGAAATCAGGACCGCCATCATGATCCCAATCCCAGTCGCCGTATTTTTGACGATGACCGAGATCATGAGTGCGATCGTCCCGACGGCCGCGACGACGAACCAGGATAGGCCGACCGACATGAGCAAATATTGCCACATCGGCAGCGTATGGACGAAGTCGGTCGAGAACGTCCCGGTCGCCGAGGCTTGGAACCCAGTCAAAATCGGCGCGGTCCATCCGTCCCAACCGAGCACGATGCCAGAGATGACATAACTGACGAGTGCCGTGATGAAGATAAGAATCGACGTATACAGCAGCGTCGTCATCCATTTAGCAAGCAAAATCTTAAAGCGCCGGACCGGACGGGACAACAGCGTCTTGATTGTGCCATCATTATGCTCACCGCTGACGATATCGGCCATCAGGACGATGATGAAGAGTGGGAGCACGAGCGTCGTTCCTTGCGAGAAGAAGACACGCATGAACGTCGGCGCCCCAGGATAGTTCGGGTTAATATCATTATCTAAGTAATATTGATTCTGTTGGACCTGGAACTCCAAAATTTGACGGAACTCATCCTGAACGTTCGCCGAGGCGAGCCGGTTTTGCGTATCAACGATCTCTTGCTGTAAATCGACACGCCAGTCAATCGTTCCTTGTTCTTCCCGTTGTTTCTCGATCTGCCGGTAGTTGGCATACGTGAACATCGAGACGAGCACGATGAGAATGGTCGACACGACGAGAAGCCGACGTTTCTTATGAATCTTTAAGACTTCGTTCCGAATGAGGCCAAGGATTGACGGATTAGACAATATGGTCACCCCCGGTCAATGAAATAAACAATTCTTCTAGCGTCTGGACGCGTCGTTCGAGACCGAACACGTCGACGCCTCGATCGAGCAAGTAGCGATTCAAGCGAGCCGTTTCTTCCAGATTCATTGAGACCCGAATCGTCCGTTCATCGACAACATCGGCGTGATCAATCGACTCGAATCCGCGGATGATCGGCAAGACTTCAAAACTGTCGGCCACGTGGACATCGACCGTCGACGCCAACTCATGAATCAGTTCCTCGACCGTGCCGACTTTCACGATTTTCCCGCGCGACATGATGGCGACGCGGTCCGCGAGCAGTTCAATCTCGGCCAAGATGTGGCTAGAGACGAGGACGCTCAGTCCTGTCTCTTCAACGAGACGGCGGATGAAGAGTCGAAGGTCACGAATCCCCATCGGGTCGAGCCCGTTCGTCGGCTCATCGAGAATCAAGACACGGGGGTTGTTCAACATGGCCTGGGCGATGCCGAGACGTTGCCGCATCCCGAGCGAGTAGGTCTTCACTTTATCATCGATTCGTGCCGTCAAATCGACGAGATCGATTACTTCTTGAATCCGGGCCTCATCGACACCGGGCAACATCCGCGCGAAGGCGTTCAAGTTCTCACGCCCGCTCATGAACTTGTACAATTCCGGATTCTCAACGATGGCGCCGATTTGATTCATCGCCTGAACGAATTGACGTTCGACGCTGAACCCACAAATCGAGACGGTCCCGTTCGTCGGCTTAATCAATCCGACAATCATCCGAATCGTCGTCGTTTTACCGGCCCCGTTCGGCCCTAAGAAGCCGAACACTTCACCGGGGAACACATCGAACGAGATGTCATCGATGATCGTTTTTTTACCGATTACTTTTGTCAAATGATCTATCTTCAATGTTGGTTGCATCATCTCACCTCTCCTACATTCTATCGGACTCGATCGCATCTGTCCTATTCGAACATTCACATAGGGCAGGTTCACACTTATTTGATATGATAGTTCTATAGAAAGTGAGGTCATCACATGAAAAATGGGAAATGGTATGCGTTTTTAATCGGTTCTGTTTTCTTGACGGGCATCGCCCTATACGGTTTATGGATCGGTTACCAAGATATCGTCAATCCGCCGGAACGGACACTCTCGGTCAGCGAAGATACGAGACCCGAACCGGTCGGTGATGTTTACGTCGCACTCGGAGATTCATTGACACGCGGTGTCGGCTCTACATCCGGTGCGGGCTACGTCCAACCGGTCGGTGAAGCGCTCGAAGAGAATAATATCCGTACGCAGAATCTGGCCGTCTCCGGCGCCCGGACGGAAGACTTATTGGCGCAGCTCGAACAACCTGAAGTAAGACGCACGATTGAGAACGCCCGCTATATCACGCTCACAATCGGCGGCAACGACTTGTTCAACCGCGGCGAGAATGTCGACAATTTCGAATCGGTCGATATCGATCAAGTCGTGACCGAAGCGAAGACGAACTTGAATGAGATCTTCGAACAAGTTCGCGGATTGAACGATACGGCGCAAATCGTCTATATCGCGCTCTATAACCCGTTCCAAGAGAACGAAAACGGAGAGGCGTTCAATCAATTGATTCTCGATTGGAACGCCTCGGCATCCACGTTCGCTAACGCGCAACGCATCGATGTGATCGATCCGTTCGCTTACGTCTCGGACGTCGGCCGTGACCTTGCGACCGACCAGTTCCATCCGAGCGACCGGACATATGAGAAGTTAGCCGAGGACGTATTGTTCATCCTCGAATAAGCAACATGGCCTGATCGTCGCGATCAGGCCATGTTTTATCGTTCATATTTGACGAGCCAGCTCTCCCCGTCGCGTGTCATCGTCGTCCCAAACCAGCCTGCCTTCAATAAGGCGACTTGTTGCTCCGTCTCGCCCATATCGAGCCACGTCGTGTCACCAGTCGGGAGCCAGTCGCTGTGCAGTTCTTTCATAAAAATGTAGCGCAGCTTTCCGCCATATTTCGGTTTGAGGGCACCGATGCGAAGGCCGAGGGCGAACTTATCCTTCAGGCTCGGGATATTGAAAGGCGCCACGGTCGCACAGACGAGGTCGAACCGACTGCCATGTTCAAGCTCTTTCATGAGTAGCCTACCGAGATACTGTTGCAGACCGTAGCCGCGGTAGTCCGGATGGACGTTCGTCACTTCTTGATACAAGATACGGTCGAGCGCATCAAGCGGATAACCGATGTCGTATCCTAGATGCTCTTCGTCGAGCGGCGGGATCAGGAGCGCGCGGAATGCGATCAACGTGCCCTCGTGGTACGCCCCAATCAATGTGCGGTCGGTCAACAGCTTTACGAACTCCTCAGTCGTGAGGGACTGGTACTGGCTTCCTTCCGTCAATGTGGCCATGACGGCCTGTTGCACCGCCTCGACTTGTGCGAGCTCTGTCATCGTCAAATAGTTGACCTCGATGTCGAGGCCGTTACACTCACTGCGCCACATGGTCGACCCCTCCGATGACATACGTCGCCTTTGTAAGCCGTGACAAGACGGCCTCGTCGACGTCGACACCGAGACCTGCCCCATCGGACAGGCGGATGAACGGCAAGTCGTACATCAAGTTGCCGATGTCTTCGGCGAAACGAAGCGGACCTGTCAACTCGACCGATTGGACGATTTTGCTCGAGAAGGCGACATGAAAGCCTGCACTCGAGGCGACCGACGACTCGACCATCGACCCGATTTGACACTCGATGCCCGACATTTCGGCCATATGCACGAGTTTTTTCGCCGGGTAGATGCCGCCACACTTCATCAGTTTGATGTTCACTTTGTGGGCGGCCTGCATCATCGTCAACCGACGCATCTCCGTCACGCCGCGCACCCCTTCATCAATCATGAGCGGCACCGTGATTTTCCCTTTCACTTCGACCATGCCTTCAAAGTCGTCGGCCTTGACCGGCTGTTCGACCCAATCGATTTGGAATGGCTCGAGCTGCTTCATCGCTTGGAGTGTCTTGGCGGCATTCACCCAACCCTGATTGACGTCGACCCGAATCGGCACGTCTGGGCCGACGGCACGACGGACCGCCTCGACCCGACGTACGTCCGAGGCGACGTCGACGCCGACTTTCATCTTGACGGCCGTGTACCCTTGTTCAATCTGTTCGCGAGCCTCGGCCGCCATCGCCTCCGGCTCGCCGATACTGAGGACGTGCGTGACCGGAAACGCGTCGTGATAACGGCCACCGAGCAAATCATACACTGGAAGCCCGAGCTTTTTCCCGACGACATCATGACAGGCGATATCGAGAGCCGCCTTCGCCGCCGGCACGTCACGGATGGCCCGGTCCATCACGTCGTGAATCCGTTCCATCTGTATCGGATTTTCTCCGATTAAGAGCGGTCCGAGCACATGTCGAATCACACTGATTGTACTATCGAGCGATTCGCCCGTGACATGTTCATCGGCGACGGCCTCTCCATAGCCGACGTGACCACATTCGGTTGTCAATTTTACAATCACTGAAGGCATGTCGTCATAACGATGGTAACTGACGATGAACGGCACTTTTAACGGTAAACGAATCGCAAACAGTTCGATTTTCTCTATTCTCATATCCATTCTCCTTTACTTCTTACTTGTCATTAGCTATATTGTCGTTAAATAGTCGTTAAATTGCAAGGAGGAGTTTTGATGTCCATCCATATCGCCATCGTCGGATCGCACGAATTTGTGGAGACGATTCGCTCGCTCGGTTCACCAGAGGACGTCCGGTTCGCCTATCATCCGTATGAGCATCCGCACGAAGCAGCGACCATCGCTCAAACGCTCGGCTCGTTCGACGGCGTCTTTTTTTCCGGCTCATTCCCGTTCGCCTATGCGACCCCTCATCTTAGCCACGTGGCGGCACATCACGTCGTCCAAGACGAGACTGTCCTCTTGACGACGCTTCTATATGCGACGCTCACCCACTCCGTGTCGCTCAATCAAGTATCAATCGATTTGGTCGAACCGAGACGACTGACGTCGATTCTCGACTCGTTTCCAAACGAACGGGTCGCCCCCACCGTCATGCGCATCAGTCCTGATCTCGCATTCGAGGACGTCATCGCCTTTCATACCAATCACCAAGGCAAACAAACGAATCTGGCCATCACGAGCATCGAGCGGGTACATCATGAGCTCGTTCGTGCCGGGTTCAACAGTCAACTGATGATTGAGCCGACAGTGACCGTCAGGAACCATCTCGAACAGTTAATTCAACAAGTTCGGCAACAGTTGGCCGATGCCGCCCAGTTCGCCATCATCCGCTACGACACGGACGATATGGCGTTGCGTGACCATCTCGACTCGGTCCGGTATCTGGGTGGACATCTCGAGTCCGCGGAGGACCATCACATCACAGTATTGACGACCAAAGGTGAAGTGCTGAACGCGTTCGAAGAAGATACGCTCGCACCGAACGGGACGTACCGCATTGGAATCGGTTATGGCACGGACTATCAACAGGCGGACGAGCATGCTCAAATCGCCTTGTCTGCCGCAAGTGAAGAGCGCATCCGCATCGTCGATGATTCCAAACGATTATCGTTCCCGACCCGTGACGCGCACATCCCGTATCGCGTGACGGAACAACTTGCCTTCGACTTCATCAAACAAGCCGGAGTCAGCCCCGTCAATATCGGGAAGATTTTACAATTCGCCAAACGAAAGCACGAGTTCACGGCTAAAGAGTTGACCGACTATCTCGACGTGACGCGACGTACGACGGAACGGCTCATCAAAAAACTACATGACGCCGGCATCGTCGATGTGATCGGTGAAGAGATGAGCTATGGCCAAGGCCGGCCTCGCGCCGTCTATAAATTCAATTTCCCGACCTCATGAGGCCGGGAAATTTTTTATTGCGCCGCTTGTTGTTCAATCGGTGGTTCTGCACTCAACACAGCGATCCGTTCAATCGTGAAGCCTGTGAACGCATAGATGATTGAAATGACAGGAACGACAAAGTTTAAGATAGCGTATGGCGCGTATTCGAACGCCCCGACGCCGAGTGTCCCGAGAATGAACACGCCGCACGTATTCCACGGGATGAAGACCGACGTGAGCGTACCGCCGTCTTCAAGCTCTCGCGACAAGTTCTTCGAATGAAGTCCCATCTTCTCGTAGGCACTGGCGAACATGCGTGACGGCACGACGATCGAGATGTATTGTTCGGAACATGATGCGTTCGTCGCGAACGCCGCTAAAATCGTCGAAGCGACCATCGATCCGGCCGTCTTCGCAAGTTTGACGATTTGGTTCATGATGGACTGGAGCATGCCCGAGTATTCCAAGATGCCCCCAAACGTCATCGCGACGATCGTCATCGAAACGGTATACATCATCGCATCGAGACCACCCCGACTGAACAAGTTATCGACGAGTTCGTTGCCGGTGTCGATCACGTATCCACTTTGGAGCGCGCCGACACTATCTGAGAGCGAGCCGCCTTGGACGATGACTTGCGCCAAAAAGCCAAGGGCGATGCCGACGACGAGTGCCGGAATGGCCGGCACTTTTTTCGCGACGAGCGCGATGACGGCGAGCGGGATTAGCAACAACCACGGTGAGATGACAAAACTGTCTTTTAAAATCGCGAGCGTCTGGACGATTTCCGACGAGTCCGTCATCGTCTCGCTGAAGCGGCGGCCGAGCCACCAATACGCGCCAAGCGCAATGATAAGGCCCGGGATAGTCGTATAGAGCATGTGACGGATATGGACGAATAGGTCAGTATGCGTCAAACCGGCCGCCAAGTTCGTCGTATCCGACAGCGGCGACATCTTGTCCCCAAAATAGGCGCCAGAAATGACCGCTCCGGCGACCATCGGTGCTGGTATCCCCATACTTAGCCCGATGCCCATCCCGGCGACGCCAATCGTCCCCATCGTCGACCATGAACTGCCGATGGAGAGCGCAACGACCGCACAGATGATACAAATCGTCACAAGAAAATAGGCCGGCGAGATAATCGTCAACCCATAATAAATCATCGTCGCGACGACACCTCCCCCAATCCACGCCCCAATCGTCAAGCCGACCAAGATGATGATGACGACCGCCGGCAAGGCGAGCCGAATCCCTTTGTACATCATCTCTTCAATCTCTTTCCACTTATAGCCGTGTCGCCAGGCGACAAGTGCCGCCACCGCCGTCCCGATGATGAGCGGGATGTGTGGCCCTTGTTTTAATTGGACGATGGCTACGAGCATGACCCCGATCATGACAAGTAGCGGCAATACTACCCAGCGAAGCTTCATGTCTACCTTGTTCCCCTGTTGTTCCATGTGTCTTCCTCCCCGATAGCGAAAGATTCTGAATTGTCGTTATATTGTCGCTAATAAGATGATGATAACGCTTACATTCGGGGAAGGCAATACAAAAATGAACGGAAGCGAAGTCGCCTCGTTCATTTCGTCGTTCATATAGCGTGTACGGCCCGGCGCAACGTATCGGCGAGCAGGGCGGCCGCTTCCGGTAATACGTCACGATCGAACATCATCTGTGGATGATGAAGCCCTGGCGTCAAATTGGCCCCGATTCCAATCATCGTCGCATCGAGTCCCGGCTGTTCGACCGTATAAAAATGAAAATCGTCGCTACCTGACGTGATGATGCGATCGACAAGCACATCGGCCCCGAACCGCTGACTAATCGCTTCGGCCGCATGACGGCTCGAACGCTCGCCAATCAAGGCGCCAGGGGTGAAATCTTGCCACTCCCAGTCAATCGTCACTCCATGCAGGACTGCAATCTGGTGCAACATCGTCTCGACCCGGTCGCGTAGCTCGAGCAGTTCCTTGTTCTGTTGGGCCCGGACGTCAATCGAGAATGTCGCATTGCCCGGAATGATATTCAAATTCTCACTCCCGGCTTGGACGCCCGTCAGTTTGACCGAATGCGGCTCGAACGGCGACAAATAGATGCTTTTGAGCATCTGTTGAATCGTGAAGATGACGTCTAACGCGTTCTGACCTTGATGCGGCCGCGCACCATGAGCATCGTCCCCGCTGATCTTGCCTTTCAAGAAGAACGCGGCCCCATGTTGAATCGCAGCCGCATATTGACCGCGTTTCAGTTCCTCGAGCGGACGCAAATGAATGCCGTACAGCTGACTGACGTCTTGTAACGCCCCGTGTCGAATCATCGCGAGCGACCCGTTGCCTTGTTCTTCGGCCGGTTGGAAAATAAACCGGACCCGTTTCGGCAAGTGTTCGTGTCGCAACTCATCAAGTGCACCGAGCACCATGCTGATATTGGCATCATGGCCACATGAGTGATTGGCTTGGAACGTCCCGTCAACTTGTTGCCATAACGCGTCGATGTCGGCTCGGACAGCGATGACGTCATCTCCCTCACCAATCTCGGCGATGACGCCGGTGACGTCGGCAAACGTTTCGTGACGGACTTGCCATGACGTCAAAATATCGGCAATCGTCTTCGTCGTCTCGAATTCATTCCAGCTCACTTCGGGATGGGCATGAAAATGCTCAAACCAGTTCAATACGTTCGTCATGATCGATCCCCCATATGTACTTATATTTTTTTGACCCCTTTAATCAATACCCATTGCAGCGGCAATCGGGCCCACGTCACCCATTTCGGGAGCGGCATCTTGCCGAGTTTCGACGGTTTGAGCGCCATATTGATATTGGCCGGGAAGACGGCAATCAAAAATGCCGGTAACGTTCCCTTCACAAACCGTGTTCCCTTGTTCGTGAGCAACAGTGCGCCATAGACGACTTCGATAACCCCGCTCGCCTGGACCATGAACCGTTTGAACGGCCATGATTTCGGAATGATCGACATGAACGCCCGTTCTTGAACGAAGTGCATGATGCCGGCTCCTAAAAATAAAACACCGTATAGTGTGCGAATCAATGGAATCCCCTCCTTTTTTCTAAGCATAACAAAAAAGATGGGCTACGTGCCCATCTTTACAATGCATCCCCATTCGCATTTTGAATCTCGACATCGACCGTCTCGGTCTTGCCGTCACGAACGTATTCGATTTTGACCTTTCCGTCCGTATCGCGAATCAATTCACTCCGAAGGTCAATGAACGACGAGACGGCTTGATCGTTAATTTTCACGATAACGTCGCGTGCTTCGAGTCCGGCCCGTGCGGCCGAGCTATTCGTCTGCACTTCGACGATAATCGTACCGGCCGTCACCGACTCCGGCAAGTTGATTTGCTCGGTCAAGTACCCCGGTGGAAACTCGGACACGTCACGGAGCGACACGCCGAGCGATGGATGGTTCACTTCGCCCGTCTGTTCGATTTGGTTGATGAGCGGCAAGGCGATATCGACTGGAATCGAGAAGCCGACCCCTTCCACCGAATCGGTCGCAATTTTCATCGAGTTGATTCCGACCAATTGGCCCGATTCGTTAATCAAGGCGCCACCGGAGTTACCTGGGTTGATGGCAGCATCCGTCTGGATGACCTCGGCATTGAAATCGGCTTGTCCGTTCTCATCCGTATCGACCGGAACGAGACGGGACGTCGACGAGACGACGCCGCGCGTGACCGAGTTCTCAAACTGGCCGAGCGGATTGCCGATGGCGATGACAGTCTGTCCAGGCTTCAGTTCACTCGACTTCCCCATCGTGATGACGGATGAGACTTTGTCCGCATCGACTTCGAGCACCGCCAAGTCGTACGTGGCGTCACTGCCCATCAACTTGGCGTCCGCTGTCGATCCGTCATTGAATGTCACGGTCAAACGGTCAGCACCGTTGACGACGTGATGGTTCGTGACGATGTAAGCCGAGTCACCGTCTTTCTTATAGATGACACCCGAGCCGACACCAGCTTCGACCGATTCATTCGATAATCCGTTCGAAGCAAAATTGTTTACCGTCACGACGGCAGGTTGTGCGGTCGCGACCGCATCGATGACCGAGCTGTCCGCCGTCGTCGATGTCGTCTGGACCGGTGACCCTTCCGACGTCACGTTCGTATCAGACACGTTCGTTGGGACTTGATCGATGAACGGGAAGGCGATGGCCCCAGTCAAGACAGCACCGATTACCCCACCTACAAACCCAGGGAACATCCGACCGACGAATGAAGGTCGGGCCGGTTGTGTTGCGCGCGACGGCTCGTGTCGTTGTTCGGACGAGCCAAGCTCGGTGTCGAGCCAATCCTCGCGGCGATTTGGTTCATTTGATTCTGTTGGACGATCGTTGCGTTCCATGTGTAATCATCTCCTATATGATGTCTCCTCTTTTGTTATACCCTTAGTATAAGAGGCATAGTCATCGTTGTGCGGAAATGAGACATCGATTACAAGATTCTTCACAATTTGCGTCAATTGGGTCAGACGATAACGTTTTTTAACGTCCCGAGTCCCGTGATGCTCACTTCGATTGTATCCCCAGATTGGAGATAGACGGGCGGTTTCATCCCATGGCCGACCCCCGCCGGCGTACCGGTGGCGATGATATCACCAGCTTCTAGCGTCATCCCTTTCGACAACGTCCGAATCAACTCTTCAATTGGACGAATCATGTCCGCTGTCGACCCGTTTTGGCGTGTCTCACCGTTCACGACCGTTTGAATCACAAGTGGAAACGAGAGCTCATCCGGTGTGACGATATACGGTCCGAGCGGACAAAACGTGTCGAACGATTTACCGCGGAAAAATTGGACGTGCTGTTTTTGAACGTCCCGGGCCGTGATATCGTTCAAAATCGTATAGCCGAAAATATGGGCGTCGACGTCGTCGATGTCCCGCCCTGATTTTCCGATAATGACGGCGAGCTCGCCTTCGTAATCGAGTTGGTCGGTCAGTTCGGGATGACGTTCGACGACAGCCCCTGGTCCAACGACCGAAGTCGGAGCTTTCGTGAAGATGACGAGTTTGCCGGCTCCCGCCGTATCCATCTCTTTCACGTGTTCTTCATAGTTCTTGCCGATACAGATTACGTTTTTGAGTGGTCGGTATGGCGCGACGAGCGTGACGTCGGTCAATGGGATCCGAGGTGCGACGTCCAAATCGACATCCGGTTTAAACTCCCGCGCGATGACCTCTAACAACGAAGTCGTATGTAATTGGTCACTGACGTCATAAACAAACTCCCCTGCCACGACACCGACCCTTTGCTCTCCTTCAACTTGAAAACTACACCATTTCATCAAAATTCCCCCTTTTTTGCTAGTATACAAAAAATCGGGACGCGACGGTCCCGATTACGCTTTGTTCAAGAAAATAATTCGCTGATTGCTCGACCCCCGAAATCGGAGCGACCGGTCCATGAGCGGCTGTTCGAAACGACCGTCGACAAGTACATCGGCACGATCGAGCACGCTCGTGACGTACTCATCGTCCATACCTTGTAACTGTTCGAACGTATAGCCTGTATACACCCACACATTTTTCTGAAGTGCCTTGCACCCGTCGACGAGCCGGGCTAGTGCTTCCGGTTGCAGGAACGGCTCTCCGCCCGAGACGGTGACACCGTCCCAACCGGATTGTTCGATTCGGGTGAGCAGGTCCTCGACTGGTACGTCTTCCCCACCTCGCGGGTTCCATGATTCCGGATTGTGACATCCAAGACAGCGATGAGGGCATCCCGCCGTAAAGATGACCGTGCGAATGCCTGGACCGTCGACAACCGATTCGTCAAGTACGGATAGGACGCGCATGATGCTTCACCCTCGCTCGTTCTTCATCTCGTTTCGCCGAATTCCATCGGTCCATCGTGCCGACCAGATAGCCGGTGATGCGACGAATCCGTTCAATCTGCTCTTCCTCGCCACACGTCGGGCACGCGGCATCGATCGTTCCCTCGAGGCCGCAGTTACCGCACCGGTCGACGGGATGATTAATCGATCCGTAGCCGACGTTTTCGGTTCGCATGAGCCGGACGATCGCTTCGACCGCTTCCGGGTTATGGGCGAGCGACCCGTCGACTTCGACATAAGTGATATGACCCGCGTCACAGAGCGCATGGTACGGTGCCTCCAACCGAATCTTGTCACGAATCGACACTGACTTGTATACCGGCACATGAAACGAGTTCGTATAAAAGGCGCGGTCGGTGACACCCTCGATCATCCCGAACGCCTGCTGGTCCTTCAATACGAACTTCCCAGACAATCCTTCGGCCGGCGTGGCCAAGAGCGAAAAATTTAAATCGTGCTGCTCTGCCGCCTGTCTCATCCGATCACGTAAATGAGTGACGATATCGAGTCCGAGACGTTCCGCTTCCCGTGAATCGGCATGCGTGCCGCCTGTGAGCACGCGTAGCGCTTCGGCGAGACCGATGAAACCGACGGACAACGTCCCTTGCTTCAGTACATCCCGTAGCTCTTCTTCCGGTTGGAGTCTCTCGCTGCCCCTCCAGACGTGTTGAGCGTAAAGGAAGCGGAATTCGTCGGCATGACGCTTCGCTTGATAGTCGTACCGTTCGAGCAATTGATCGATGGCGACGTCGACGTAGGTGTCGAGCGTCTCATAAAATGTATGGATGTCCGGAGCGACGAGCGCCATCTTGACCAAGTTCAAGGTCGAGAACGATAAATTACCTCGTCCAATCGATGTCTCGGCGCCGTGACGATTCCCCATCACTCGTGTCCGACACCCCATATAAGCGACTTCTGAGTCATGGCTCCCATCATAATATTGCAAGTTGAACGGGGCATCGACGAAGGAGAAGTTCGGGAATAGACGCTTGCCCGTCACGCGACAGGCGAGTCGGAACAAGTCGACGTTCGGGTCGGTTTCATGAAAGTTGACACCCTCTTTTACTTTAAAGATTTGAATCGGGAAAATCGGCGTCTCCCCGTTACCGAGCCCTCGTTCGGTCGCATGCAACAACTCGCGGATGAAAATCCGGCCCCAACGGCTCGTGTCGGTCCCGTAGTTGATGGAGACGAATGGCACTTGGCCGCCTCCTCGCGAATGCATCGAATTGGCATTATGGATGAACGCTTCACACGCTTGATAGGTCGCTGTGATTGTCTCGGTCTCAGCGACTTCGAGAAGTTGCTCGGTCGACCATTCGACCGGAAGCTTCTTGAGACGCTCCAGTTGACGTTCATACGTCTTTTCGACGTATGGCGCTAAATCGACATCGAACATCGGGAACGCTTGACCCCCGTGTTGCATATTCTGGTTCGCTTGAAGAATGATCGAAGCGAGTGCCATCGCCGAACGGATGTCCTGGGGTGGTCGAATCGTCCCGTGACCGGTATGAAATCCGTTCGTCAACAACTCGCCGAGCGGGATTTGACAACACGTCGTCGATCCCGTCACGTAATAGTCGGCGTCGTGGATGTACAAAAAGTTGTCTGCGACGGCCTGACGTGTCCTCTCTGACAACAAATACGTTGTCGACAGCTGTTTCGATACTTCCGAGGATAATCGTGCCAGTTTGCCAAGTGGTGATTTCCCGTCGACGTTGGCGTTCTCTTGTACGAGATCTTGATCTGGGAGAACACAGACATCTTCATAAAGCTGGAGCATGTTCACTCCGCATCACCTCACTATATATTGATATGAATCGAGTTATGAACTCGATTCAATTCCATATATAGATTATGTCATGTTTGAGCATGGAGATGTGGAGTCTAAATTGTGAGCGTTGGTTGTGATATAAACGCAAAAACAGCCAAGCCCGCATATGGACTCGACCGTTCTTTCAAGTGACCCAACTTATAATTCTTTAGCTGGTTTCACGATTTTTAATTCAACTTCTTCTTTTTCCTCTGACTCTTGAGCTTCGCGCAAGCCTTTCGCGTTCAACCACGTATAGATCGCACCCATGAACAAGGCGCCGCCGATGATGTTACCGAACGTGGCCGGAATCAAGTTGTGGATGGCGCCGGCAAAGCTAATCGCCTCAGGGTGTGGGACGACGAGCGTGAGCGCAAATAAGACGAAGTTGGCGATGACGTGATCAAATCCTGACGCGAAGAAGACGGCGACGAGGAAAATCATCGAGAAGATTTGAGCGAACTCATTTTTCATCTGTTTTGGTAAGAAAATCGCGAGACAGACCATCCAGTTACAGAAGATGGCACGGAAGAAAATCTCGACCGTCGTATGATGCATCTTGCTCTCGACGACCGCGAACAACCAGTTATCCATCCCGAGTTCTTGGATGACGCCGGTCGGGGCGAGCAACAAGGCGAACAAGACGCCACCGAGCGCGTTCCCGACGAAACAAAGTAACCAGACGAGCATCGTGTCGCTGAGCGTCGTATAGCCGCGTAACGTCGACGTCGTGAAGTACATTGTGTTCCCCGTGAACAGTTCGGCTCCGCCGTAGATGATCATGACAAGGGCGATCCCGAATGAGAACCCGCCGATGAGTGTCGTGAACGGCGAATCGATCAAGTACATCCCGTTGACGACTTTAAGTGTGAAGATTGAAGCGAATCCGATAAAGATCCCCGCGAGCATTGCCCGTAAAAAGTATTCCATTGGCCGATAATGAATCATTTGCGAAGATGCCTGAGCTTTTTTCCGTAATGATTCGAGTGCATGGATTTCCATTGATGCCATGTCACAAACCCTTCTTTCTGTTTGAATGAACCCATATAATAAGAACGAACATGTGAAATCATTAACAATATAAGCCCGAATCCAATAAATTGCAATCGACCTTGGACCATGTTGACACATTTTTCACATCGTAATCGTTTACATATGTCGGATTTGTGACGAAAAAAACGACCCTTCGCAAAGGGTCGTTCGATCATGATTATTCTTTGCCTTCAGACTTCTCTTCAGACGCTTCAGAAGTTTCGTCAGCTGACTCTTCAGTCGCTTCGGTTTCACCTTCTGTCGTTGTCTCTGTGTCTGCTTCAAGCTCCTCAAGCGAGACCGGCTCGTTCACAGATGCGATTTGAAGCTCACCATCCGAGACGATTTCATAGTCTTTATTCTCTGGAATGTCAGCTACCGTGACCGAATCACCGATACCGAGTTCAGACACATCGAGTTCGATGCGTTCAGGAATGTTGGCCGGTGTCGCCGATACCGTTACTTTATAGAGCGTTTGCGCCAAGAAGCCGCCTTCTTTGACACCTTTAGCGTCGCCGACGAGTGTGACGTCCGCTTCGACTTCCGTCGCTTCGTCCATCTTTACAGCCATGAACTCAACGTGCTTGTATTCGTTCGTGAACGGGTCAACTTCTGTCCCGTGAACGAGCGTGTTCACTTTCTTGCCGTCGATGTTCAACTCGATTAACGCGTTGTCACCGTGTTCGCGGAGAATCTTGCGAAGTGCCATCTCCTCGAATGCAACTGGTGTGCTCTCGACTTTATAGCCGTATACGACACCTAGTACTTTACCTTCTTTACGCAAGTTTGCGCGGACCGAACGTGGTCGTAATTCTCGTTTCGTTACTTTAAGCGTGTCTGCCATAATCTTTTCCCCCTACTGGTTTATCGATCATGTCTACATCTTGAGGGTGAGGCAGTGAAAAAGCCACCTCTCAACCTCGATGCGTTGAGTGACATGTGTATATTGTTCCCATAGGCACCCGGACATAAACGTTACAGCCGGTTAAAAAAAGATTACAAGCGTGTCACATAACCCGTTTGAACAACTTCTCAAGTTCGTACGTGCTCCATTTCACCAAGATCGGTCGCCCGTGCGGACATGTATACGGGGACGTCGTCTGATTGAGGTCATTCAGCAATTGCCGCATCATTTCGTAGTTCAATGGATGGTTCGCTTTAATCGACCGCTTGCACGCCATCAAGATTGACGCGTCTTCCCGATATTTGGCGAGATTGACAGAGCGGTCCCGAATCGCCATCTCAATCAAATCGCGGACCGTTCCTTCTAAATCGTGTTGCGGGTACCACGTCGGAATCTCCCGGACGAGGAACGTGTTGCCACCGAACGGCTCCAATTCGAGACCCGCTTCTTTCAAGAGCGGAGCGACTTCTTCAATCGCGAGCGTCTCTTCTTGCGTGAACTCGAGCGTGAGCGGGAGCAGCAACAATTGATATTCCTTGTCCGGATTCCCGAGTTGCTCATAAAACAATTCGTATTTGATCCGTTCCTGAGCGGCGTGTTGGTCGATGACATACATGCCGTCTTCGGAACCGCAGACGATATAGCTCGCATGCAATTGGCCGATGACGTCGAGCGGCGGCAACCGCTCTCCTTTCGTCTCAATTTTGTCCGATTCGATAATCGGGTCGGTCGGTGCAGGCGCTTCATTGACGAGCGGGGTCGGCGACCATCGGCTTGGTGACGTGACAGGTTCACGGGGAATCGGATAGTTCCACGTCGGCGGTTCATCCATGACAGGTGTCCGTTCGACCGTGAAATCAAGTCGTTCTTGTTCGGTCCGATTAACCGGTCGCTCTTTCGGTTTGACCGATGGGATTAAACGCTGTTCCCGGAGCGTCAGTTGGACCGTCTCGCGAATCAACTGGCACAGCTCTTTCTCTTTCGAGAGTCGGACTTCCCGTTTTGTCGGATGGACGTTAACGTCAATCAACATCGGGTCCATCTTCACTTCGAGGACGGCGATCGGATAACGACCAATCGGGAGTAGCGTGTGGTAGCCCTCGAGCACACTTTGGGTCAGCGCAAAGTTTTTGATGCTCCGTCCGTTCAAGATGAGCGTCACATACTGCTTGTTCGACCGGGTCACTTCCGGACGGACGAGATGGGCGCTCAAGCTATAGTCGTTCGTCTTGCTTGACGCGGTGACGATTTGCGCCGCGACTTGACGTCCGTAAATGGCGAGCATGACTTGCTTGATGTCGCCGTTGCCACTCGTCCGCAGGAGTTCCTTGTCTTCATGGAACGCCGTGAGGCGAACTTCCGGGTGGGATAAGGCGATCCGGTTCAACGTATCGGTGATGCTCGCGAGTTCGGTCGCCGACGTCTTCAAGTATTTAAGGCGGGCCGGTGTATTGTAGAACAATTGACTGACCGCTATCTCTGTTCCGACGTTGGCTGCGGCCGGTGTTTGCGCCGTAACGACACCCCCTTGGAGCGTCATCTCAAATCCGTCCTCTTCGGTCCGGCGTGACTTCAGCGTCACATGACTGACCGAGGCGATGGACGCTAAGGCCTCTCCACGGAAGCCGAGCGTGCGAATCCGGAACAAGTCGTGCTCGTCCCGAATTTTGCTCGTCGCATGACGCAAAAAGGCGCGCGGAGCATCCTCTTCATAAAACCCGTGCCCGTTATCCCGAACTTTAATGAGACGTATCCCCGCCTCCTCCAAGTCGACTTCGATTTTCGTGGCACCGGCATCAATCGCATTCTCGACGAGTTCTTTCACGACCGAGGCCGGGCGTTCGACGACCTCGCCGGCCGCGATTCGGTTGGCCAGTTGCTCCGGTAACTCTTGAATGATTCCCATCGACTCACCCCTTCTTCGCAGATTGTTGGAGCGCATAGAGCGCCTGCATCGCCTCAATCGGGTTCATCGCCAGTAAATCGAGGCCGAGCAGTTGTCGTTTGATATCGTCTTCCGCCTCAAATAGTGACAGTTGGGCCACAGGTTCGGCTGGCACCGGATGTTCCACGACTGTGCGGGCCGGTTTCGGTTCCGTCTCGAGCTCAGACAAAATCGTTCGCGCCCGTTCAATCAAATCAGGCGGCAAATCAGCGAGTTCGGCGACATGAATCCCGTACGACTTGTCGGCCCGTCCCGGGTGAACTTCATGCAGGAAGACGACGCGCCCGTCCCGTTCGATGGCACGGACGTGCACGTTCTCAAGGGCAGGAATCGTGTCCTCGAGCACGGTCAACTCGTGATAATGGGTCGAGAACAACGTCTTCGCGCCGATGGTGGCCGCGATATATTCGACGATGGCCTGCGCGAGCGCCATGCCGTCATACGTCGAGGTTCCTCGTCCAATCTCATCGAGGAGGATGAGACTATCTGCTGTTGCTTCCGTCACCGCCTGCCGTGTCTCCGTCATCTCGACCATGAACGTCGACTGACCGCTCACCAAATCATCGGCTGCCCCGATGCGGGTAAAAATGCGATCGAACAATGGAAGTTCGGCCGCTTCGGCCGGCACGAACGAACCGATTTGATGCAGGATGGCAATCAGTGCGAACTGGCGCATATACGTCGATTTACCGGACATGTTCGGTCCGGTGATCAACAGCATGCGCCGCGTGTCATCGAGCGTCAAGTCGTTGGCCACGTATTCACCACGAGGCAATACCGTTTCGATGACCGGATGGCGCCCACGATCGATTTGGACATTGTTTGACGTTGTCGGCCGGACATAGTCCCGTTTTTCGGCGACAATGGCGAGCGCGAGCAGGACATCTAGTTCACTTAATGAGCGGGCCAGTTGTTGGAGCGGTTTCGTCTCTTGTTTGACTTCTTCACGTAACGTGACGAACAAGTCATATTCAAGCGTACAGCTCTTCTCCTCGGCACCGAGGATGAGCGCTTCTTTTTCTTTTAACTCAGGCGTGACATAGCGTTCGGCGTTCGTAAGCGTCTGTTTCCGTTCATACCGCCCCTCTTCGAGTAAGCGCGCGTTCGCTTTCGTCACTTCCAAATAGTAGCCAAAGACTCGGTTATAGCCGATTTTCAGCGACTTGATGCCGGTCGCGAGCCGCTCTTGTTGCTCGAGATTGGCAATCCACATCTTCCCGTTCGCTTTCGCCTCGAGCAGTTCATCGAGTTCTGTCGAATAGCCTGAACGAATCATGCCACCTTCTTTAATCGAGATGGGTGGTGTCTCGACGAGCGCCGCCTGAAGTCGTTCCGATAGCGCGTCGAACGTGTCGAGTGTCGCATCGATGTGATGCAATCGTGTTGCCGTGACATTCGCGAGCAACTCTCGTACCGCTGGAATGCGTTCAAGCGTGTTCCGCAACTGAACGAGGTCACGTGCGTTGGCCGTCCCGTATCCTACTTTCGCGACGAACCGTTCGATATCGTAGACGTGACGTAACTGCTCCCGTAATTGATCGCGGAGCATGAAATCATCGACTAAATTTTCGACGGCATCTTGGCGTTCACGAATCGCCTGTTCCGTATAGAGCGGCTGTTCGAGCCAACGTTTCAATAGTCGTCCCCCCATCGCCGTCGTCGTCTCATCGAGCAGGGCGAGGAGTGATCCTTTCCGTTCCCCGGACCGGGCCGAACGGAACAGCTCCAAGTTCCGGGCCGTGTTCGCATCGAGTTGCATATGGGCCTCAACCTCGTAGGCGACAGCGGGCTGCAGGTGATCGAGGGCTCGTTTTTGCGTCCGCGTCAAGTAGGCGAAAAGGAGTTCGAACGCACTTACTTGCGCCTCGTCGCGGGCACCGCTCGACAACGTGCTCGACAATCGCTCCGTCTGTACCGACAGCGGGATGCCGAGTGATGAGAGATGGTCTGCCAACTCGGCGTCATCAACGATGATCTCGCTCGGGACCAGTCCTTCGACTTCGCGTAGGACGGCCTCACGCGACGGTAAAGTCGTCAACCAAGATTCACCTGTCGTCACATCGCCGCGGGCGATTCCAAAACGGCCTGCGACGTTCACGACCGATAGTAAATACCGGTTCTCTTTCTCACCGAGCGCGGCCATATATGTACCCGGCGTGATGACTTGAATGACTTCACGTTTGACAAGTCCTTTCGTCGCTTTTGGATCTTCCATCTGCTCACAAATCGCCACGTTGAACCCTTTTTCAATGAGTTGCTCGATATAGATCGCAGCGGAATGATGCGGGACCCCGCACATCGGAATCGGGTGCTCGGCGTTTTTTCCGTTTTTCGCAGTCAATGTCAATTCGAGTTCTTTGGCGACGATTTGAGCATCTTCAAAAAACAGCTCGTAAAAGTCACCGAGCCGGTAGAAGAGAAAGGCGTCTGGATAATCGGCCTTGATTGAAAAGTATTGTTTCATCATCGGGGTTTGATGTATCGTTTCCATTCGTGTTCACCTCTAGAAATTAGAACAGCTGACCAAAGGCCAGCTGTCTGTTTGTTAGTATCCGCAGCCGCCGCGTGATTTCTCCGCTGCCATGCCGCTTCCTGTTTTACCGGCGAGAACGTCACCGTCCGTCGACTCGATAATGCGATCTGTCACCGAGTTGGCGAGTGTGACCGTCACGTATTGAAGCAAATCGTTCACTTCGACTTGCGTCTCTTGGAACGCCTGGACGACCGGAATCGAATCGAGTTCGTCCATCGCCTTGTCGATTTTTAGCTCGACTTTGGCGAGTGCTTCCGTCTTCCCGTAGTGCTTGCAGTTGACGGCTTCTTTTTGTAAGTATTTGATACGCTTAATCAACGTTTGAACGCGCTCACTTTCGTTCACTTTCGTTTCCGCTTCTTTGAAGCGGGCCACTTCCGGCATGCTCGCCAATAAGTCGGCTAATTCTCTCGCTTTTTGAATCACAGTTTGATCAGTCACCATCGTAAACCCCTTTGCTCTCTATGATTGAACGCACGTCTTGACGCACGCAAGTATTCCTCATCATTCTACCACGAACTTATGGCAAACGGTACCGCATCGATTCACTTCGAGATGGTCGCCGTCCGAACCATATCGACGTGAGGAATCCCATCCTCTAAGTACTCCTCGCTCGTTCGTGTGAACCCAAAGCTTGCATAGAACGGCTCCACGTACGTTTGCGCTTGCAAATACAAATCGCGATCCCCAAAGTCGGCCACGGCTTCTTGCATCAAGCGCCGCGAATGGCCTTGTCCCCGATGCGTCGATTTTGTGACGACACGACCGATGGCGATTGGCGATTCATCCTCGAGGACACGTAACGCCGCAATCGGGCGACCGTCTGCCTCAATCCAGTAATGGACCGCCGTCACATCTTTCCCATCGACTTCTTGGTACGGGCAATCTTGTTCCACGACGAAGATTTCAGTGCGGAGCGCCAATAACTCATAGAGCTCTCTCGTCGTCAATTCGTCAAACCGTTTTTTCTGCATATCAACTTGTCCCCCTCATAACTTCGAACCGAGCGCTCGGGCGACGTGGAGCCCGCTCGTCATCGCCCCGATCGTCCCGGCACCTGGAAACACCGTGTCGCCGCAAACGTAAAAATTCGGAAGGTTCGTCCGATAGCTCGCCGCATGGAATAACGCTTGTTGCGGTGTTTGGGCATATCCACCGACCGCACCGTGCGGACGTTTCGTATATTTCACCCATGCCCCCGGTCCGCCCGGAAGCAACACCGACGATGTGCCGGTCCAACTCGGGAACGCCCGTCGCACTGCCTTGACGAGGCGCTCGGTCCATTCTGTCTCTAGTTTCTCATACGTCTCCTTGTCTTTCCAAGCCTGCCACTCCGACAAATCGATATGGGTCGAGACGGTCAACGTTCGTTCCGACCGTTCGGTCCGGCGCGTATCGTCCGTAGCCGACATCGAAATGAAGGCGTGACCTGACGGCAAATCATCACTATATACTTGTTGGAAGAGCGGACGTCCCGTGCACGCCGCTTCCGGTAACGTGACGTAAAGACTGAACGTCCCCCATTGCGACCGTTCTAGTTGACGGCCGTACTGTCTATGGAACTGTCGAGCCGCTTGTCCCGTGACCAACTGGGCGGTCGCCTCGAGCGGGATGGCCGACACGACGACATTGACGAGGTCGAGCCGGCCCCGGCGATCGGTCAACAACCAACCGTCAGCAATCCGCTCGATTTTAACAATTTGTCGTCCGAGAATCGTTTTTCCATCGTCTCTTCGAATCGACCGCTCCAACGCGTGGGCGAGTGTGTACAATCCCCCATCGACGTAATATGCTCCCTCATGGTAAATGGATAAAGCGACGGCCGCGAGCAAATGGCTCGCCTCGCGGGCACCAGTCTGCAAGCTATCGAGCAAAATCCCGTCGATAACCCGCTCGAACGCAGTCCCGTTCAATCGATGCCGTTTTAACGTTGTACCGAGTGGTCGATACAGCTTCCGGAACGACCGGAGCTGTGCCGGTCGAAACGCTCGTATCGCAACCGATGCGTCACGAATCGTTCGAAACGGCAACGCCGGTAGCGTCTCAAACAAAGGACGGATCGTCTCGAAATCGGTCCACACTTCATTCAAAAAAGCACGAATTCGCGGAGCGAGCTCTGGAAATATCGACTCAAGTTCTGCTAAAAACAGATCCCGGTCTTGAAGATAATGGACAGTCTGTCCGTCGAGATGAATCTGCATCACCTCGGTTAACGGGCGAACGTCAATCGTTTCACCTAAGTAGGACAAGACTCGCTCATGCAGGCCGCCCGGTTCAAATCCCATCCCGAGCGTCGCCCCGGCCGGGAACCGATAGTCCCCCCGTTCGAATTTCCCGGCACAACCACCCCATTCTCGTGACGACTCGTATACGGTCACGTCATGGCCGATTCGGCTCGCTAACGCACCCGTCGTCAATCCGGCAACTCCTCCACCGATAATCCCGATTCGCATGTTAATCCCCTCCTGCCTTCATCATACATGGCTTCCCGAAATCCGAGACATTTCAACGTGTTCCGTAGACATATTTCACCGGTCAGGCAGGGTTCTGCCGGTAGATGGCGAAAAAATCGATAAAGGACAGGTGAAACCATATGCGAAGTCGGGTCATCATTTATCTGCTCATTCCAATCTTGATTTTTATCGGTATTTTGATTACACCTCCATCAGAAGAATCACAAAAAGTCGCCACCATGACGGCTGTCAACATTCAAGAGATGATTCCGTATGAACGCGAGTACACGGCACAAAAAGTGTTACTCGAGGAAGCGAACGATGGCCGCGAGGCGATGATCGAGGAGTGGCGGCTCGAACGCGGGGCGCGCACGACTTATAGTTACGTGTTGCGACTTCAGGGGTTCGATACGGTGATTCAAGTTGATGCTGGGGCGGCCAACACACGCTCGGACGGCTATTATGCCATGCAGGCGCACAGCCCCGTCTTTGAAGCGGACGAACCGCTGTCGATCGGTTATCCGATTGTGCTCTTCGCTAGCGAGCAGCGGCTCGTACTGAACCAGATGGAAGTACGCGTCCTATACGAAGAGGACGGTGTCATTGAAAAATGGCGTATCCTAGAATCCACAGAATCTTAATGAAGGCGGAACTAATATGAATCTCACATTTCAACGGGCAACCGAATCACAACAAGCCGAAATTTATGCACTTGCAGGCGTCAATCGTGAGGAAGCGACCAACCACGTGTCGACTGATAGCCGAGAAAAGATGATTGAAGCGTACGAACATTCTGCAAAGTTCGGTGCTTATTTTCTCTGTCTCGTCGATGACGAGACACTCATCGGCTGGACGCAAATCGACAAAGCGTTCGATTATTTGACGGGTGCGGAGGTCGGTTGGGTGAACGACCTATATATCAAACCCGTTTTTCGCGGGCACGGTTATGCCAAATTATTGATGCAAGAGGCGCTCGCCACGTTCAAACAAATGGGCTATACCGACGTGCGCTTGAACGTGTATGCGCATAATCAAACAGCGATGCATCTATATGAACAACTTGGCTTCTCCGACGTCAGCAAGTTCATGAAAATTGACATATGAGAGGCGAGACGTCATGCAAAAAATATTATTAATCGGTTCAGGCGGTTCGGGCAAGTCGACACTCGCCCGCGAGTTGGGCGCCCGACTCGGAATCGATGTTCATCACCTCGACGCGTTACTATGGAAGCCGAATTGGACACCCGCCACGCGACAAGAACAAATTAGAACGCAGTCCGCATTGATTGGACGCGATTCATGGATCATCGACGGCAATTATGGGGGCACGCTCGACTTGCGCCTTCATGCTGCCGACACGATTGTATTTCTCGACTTGCCGAGGATCATTTGTACGTATCGCGTCTTGAAGCGCATGCTTTCCTATCGTGGCAAGACACGTCCGGACATGGGACCAGGTTGTGAGGAACGGTTTGACCCGAAGTTCTTGAAATGGGTGTGGGATTATCCAAAGTCGCAGCGACCAGCGATTTTGCAACGTTTACACAAACTTGAATCCGAAAAAGACATCATTGTCCTGCGTTCACGGGCCGAAGTCCGTCGTTTCGTAGCGAATTAACTGGAGGCAAATAAATAAATCCAATTCTCGCAGAAATCGGGACCGTCTTTATTCCCGTCCGAGACGTTGCGACGTCACGGGACTGGTACTGTCAGCTATTCGATTTACCAGCAGATGGGCAGATTTTGTTCGGTCATCTCTATGTCGTTCCGCTCGACGGACCGAATCTCGTGCTGGATAGTAAGATATTTTCTGAAAGGAACGTCCTGAAAACTCCACTGTTTCATTTGAACACAACGGATATTCATCAGGCGTATGCGCACATGGAGCAACGACAAATTGACATTGTAACCCCGATTGAACACGACCATTGGTTTAATTTCAAAGACCCGGATGGAAACGTCCTGATGATGTGCCAATGCTGACGGGGGCTACGTAGGTTTCATGAATGGCTTGTCCGATGAGGAGGCGAATGCCTATTGGAACAGCGTGTTATCGCCGGACGTCCATTTGTTGATTGCCGCACTTCTACTTGAAAGGAGTACATAATGCCTTCTAAAATTGACCCGCTCGAAGCGGCACATCACTTTATCTCTACACATTTCCCCTACTGTCAGGCCGCGTTGCTCGCCGGGAGTGTCGTCCGTGGTGAGGCGACCGAGACGTCGGATTTAGACATCATCATCTTCGACGACACCCTCGTCTCGTCTTATCGAGAATCGTTCATCGAGTCCGGATGGCCCATCGAACTATTCGCCCATAACTTGACGTCGTATCGTACTTTCTTCGAACAGGATTGCCAGCGTGCCATTCCATCGTTACCGAGAATGATCATCGAAGGCATCGTCTTGAAGGACATAGACATCGTCGAAGACATCAAACGTGAAGCGAGAGCGTTGCTCGACAGCGGGCCGGAGGCTTGGTCGGACGAGACGATTGAGTTGAAACGATACTTTCTGACCGATGCACTCGATGACTTGATTGGATGTACCCGTCGCTCGGAAGGACTGTTCATCGCCGCAAAAATCGGTGAGCTCACGGCTGAGTTCATATTGCGTACGAACAAAAAATGGATTGGTTCATCGAAATGGACTTATCGTTCGCTTGAACAATTTGATGCGTCAGCCGCACGTCAACTCACTGGCGCCCTTGAGGCGTATTATCAAACGAACGAAACCGACGCGCTCATCCGTTACGTCGATGAGACGCTCTCCCCGTTAAGCGGCCGGTTGTTCGTCGGATTCAGCCGCGGGAAATCAAACGAAACGTGAGGGGCCTCCATGTTCTTTCTACAAATGTCCGGTTTTCCCGGATCAGGTAAGTCGACGCTGTCTCGGGAAATCGCCCGACGACTGGATGCGGTCATCGTCGATCACGATGTCACGAAGACGGCACTGCTCGAATTAACCGCACAACATTCGCTCGACCCGGAGCTGGCCGGAAGAGTCGCCTATGATCTCGACTGGGCGCTCGTCGAGTTCCATCTGTCTTTAGGACGGAATGTCATTCTAGATAGCCCCTGTCTGTATGGCGTAATGATTGACCGCGGCCTGGCGATGACGGCAAATAGCGGAGCCACGTATCGTTACGTCGAGTGTCTCGTCGACGACGTCGATGAAATCAATCGTCGCTTGCGCGAGCGCGAGCGAAAGCTCAGTCAAATCAGGAGCGTGTCACCAGAAGATTTTTATCGGACTGTCACAGCCAGTAAAAGACCTGCACATATGCATACGCTTACAATCGATACGAATCGCCCCCTCGAGACGTACTTGCCTGACGTCATCGCCTATCTTCAAGGGATTGATAGACCACCTGATGCATCCTGCGACTTTTGACCGGATGCATTTTTTTAAACTTTTTTGTATTTTTATGCTTTACAATTAATAATCATACATATACACTTAGTCTCATATCTTGAAGGAGGAATTCATACATGAAAAAGTGGTTCATTACAGGGGGATTAGTGGCAAGTGAATTATTAGCAGGATGTAGCCAAGAGACGACGGGCGAAGAGAAAAAGACACTCGTCATGGGGACGAGCGCCGATTACTTCCCGTATGAGTTTGTCGATACGGCGAACGGGGACGAGATTGTCGGATTTGATATCGAGATTGCCGAAACGGTCACGGAACGCCTCGGCTACGAACTCAAAATTGAAGACATGGACTTCGGTAGCCTGCTCGGGGCACTAAACGCCGGACGTGTCGACTTCGTTATGGCCGGTATGACGCCGACCGAAGAGCGGAAAGAAAATGCCGCCTTCTCGGATATCTACTTGTCGGCGACGAACTTAGTCATGACGAAAGATGAGTCACTCGAATCGATCGAAGCGCTCGCCGGCAAGAAAATCGGTGTCCAAACGGCTTCGATTCAAGAAAACATCGCCAAAGACCAAGCTCCGGAGGCAGAGCTCGTCTCATTGAATAAGATTCCAGAGATCGTCCAAGAGTTGAATACGGGTCGGATCGACGCGATGGTCATCGAGGACACGGTCGCCCAAAAATACTTGGATCAAGACGCAGGGCTCTATACGTTCGCGCTTAAAGAAGATGGCGAGAAAGGTTCTGCAGCCGCCTTTAAATTGGAGGATGACCTTCGCGATCAGTTCAACGAGGAGTTGAACAAGATGATTGACTCAGGTGAAATCGACAAACTCGCCAAAAAATGGTTCTCGATGGAGCCGACGGAATGAGACCAGTCTCGTTGCCAATTTATCCAGTCACCTATCCAGAAGGTAACCGTTTGAATCAAAACGAGAGTCAGTTCCCGGTGCCGTCCCGCCTGTATGACCAGCTCGCGACGATCTCGTTCCAAGACTTACATGAGTATCCGGTCCAACCGATTGACGAGTTGTTCACCCGTTATGCAGCCTACGCCGGTGTCGAGCCGAATCAATTGCTAGTCGGTTGCGGCAGTGACGAGATGATTCACGTCGTCACCCAGGCGCTGTTGGCACCGGAAGACGTCGTCTTGTCACCGAGCCCGGATTTCGCACTCTATCCGATTTTCACAACGATCGCGCACGGTCGTCACGTGCAAGCCGATGACCTGTCGTATGACGCACTCGTCCAGGCGATCACGAAACACACACCGAAGCTGTTGCTGTTGTCGAACCCGAACAATCCGACCGGAAAATTGTGGAGCGTCGCTGAATTGACCGAACTAGCGGGACTCGTGCCGTACTTGATCGTCGACGAGGCGTATATCGACTTCACGCCGGCGTCGAGTATGGTGGCTCACCTTGATTCATTCACGAATGTGATCGTGTTGCGGACGTTATCGAAGGCGTTTGGCCTGGCCAACGTCCGCCTCGGTTTCATGGTGACGACGACTGAACTCGTCGCTTACTTCCGTCAGTTCGTCCCGCCGTTCAACATTAGCGGCGTCAGTGCGAAAATCGCCAACATGTTCTTACAAGATGTGACGTATCTCGATGAGGCCATCGCTTGGCACGCCGACATGCGTGGACAGTGGACCGACTTGTTCGCCACGATTGGACACGTCCATCCCGCCGAGGCGAACTTCATTTACGTCACGCTTGATGAGCCGGAAGCCGTTTGGGCTCACCTCGCCGCGCATGGGGTTCACACGTCCCGGCAACCGAATGGGATTCGCATCACCCTCGGCAGTGAATCTGCTCTTGAAGCAGCACGTCAGGCACTAGTCACCTACGCGTCACAACCGACAGTATAAACAAACGACCCGACATCACGACGGGTCGTTTCGTCATGGTATGAACTTGAGCACTTTTGCTGGATTCCCCCCGACGACGGCACGAGCTGGCACATCTTTCGTCACAATGGCGCCAGAGGCGATAACGGCATCGTCACCGACCGTCACCCCTGGATTCAAGATGGCTCCGCCGCCAATCCATACCCGATGTCCGACCGTTACCGGCTTCCCGTATTCAAGGCCCGAGATTCGTTCGATCGGGTCGAGCGGATGCGTCGCCGTATAGACGTGCACACCTGGACCGAGCATACAATCGTCACCGAATGTGATCGGACAGATGTCGAGGAATACGCAGTCAAAGTTGGCGAAGAACCGTTCTCCGAGATGAATGTTATAGCCGTAGTCGCATTTGAACGTCGGTTCCAGATAAAACGAACCTCCGGTCGACCCGAACAGCTCCGCTAACAAGGCTTTGCGGATATCCAGTTCATCGATGCCAGACCGATTGAACCGTTCCGTTAAACGTCTGGCCTGACGCCGGTCGGCGACGAGCTCGTCGTCCCCGGCCATATAAAGTTCGCCTCGAATCATCTTTTCTTTTTCTGTCATCTGCTTCTCCCCCTTTTCTTTTTTTAGTATAGAGGAATTTCTGACCAAACGGGGAATAGGAACATGACGAATTAGAGGAGGAATAGACAGATGAAACGAATTCTTGATTGCAGAGCCAGTGATTTCTTGACGTTCAATCGTTCGGATTTGATTGGATCGATTCGGAAAGCCGAGGGGCGGACCGTCCTCGCCGAGGTCATCCCGACCGTGCAGCCGCTCTATCCAGAAGTGACGAACGCCGAACTCGCTCGAGCGTTCGGAGCCGATATGATTCTATTGAATATGCTCGACGTGTTCCACCCGTACATAAAGGGTCTCGAAAGCCACGCCTTGTTCGGTAACGTACCGGGCGAGACAATGTCTGACAATCCGATAATGGAATTGAAGCGGCTCGTCGGTTTGCCGATTGGGGTCAACCTCGAACCAGTCGACTTTTCCGAGAAATCGGAGGACATGTATGACGTGAAACAAGGACGGCTCGCGACACGGGAGGCATTCGCCAGAGCGTCCGAGCTTGGCATCGACTTCATTTGCTTGACCGGAAACCCGAATACCGGGGTGACAAATGAGGCAATCGAGCAAGCCATCATCAACGCGCGCCAAGAGTTCGCTGGGGTCATCATCGCCGGCAAGATGCACCAAGCCGGTGTCGGCCGAGTGCTCGATCAAGAGGCGTATGTCCGCTTTGCTGAGGCCGGGGCCGACATTATCTTGATTCCAGCGCCCGGCACCGTTCCTGGCGTCCGCGAAAATGAATTCTATGAAGTCACGCGCGAGATTCAGGCGTTGGATAAACTCGTTCTCGCCGCCATCGGTACGTCGCAAGAAGGGTCAGATGAAGCGACGATTCGTGACATCGCCTTGTCCTCGAAGCGCGGCGGGACGGATATCTTCCATATCGGCGATGCCGGATTGTCCGGAATCGCCACGCCGGAGAACATTCAGGCGTTATCAATCGCCATCCGGGGACGGCGCCATACGTATATTCGCATGGCCGCCTCGGTCAACCGCTAATCAAAAGGAACGAAGCCGTTTGTGGCTTCGTTCCTTTTGTGTTACCAGTCCGTGACGTCACGGCGTGGTTTAGCCGGAGTCGTCGTCCCATGTCGTTTGGCGAGGAGCGTCTCGACGTCTTGTAACGATACGCCTTTGGCGGCGAGCAAGACGAGCAAGTGGTACAAGAGATCGGCCGACTCTTCGACTAAATCTTCATCGTTCAGTGCCGCGATGACGACTTCGAACGACTCTTCCCCAAACTTCTTGGCAATCTTGTCGACACCTTGGTCGAATAGATAAGACGTATAAGACCCTTCTTTCGGTGACGCCTGTCGTTCTTGAATCAACTTCTCTAATTCGTGAATCATCCTTCCACCTCCGTGAAAAAGCAGCTTCGATTTCCCGTATGACATGTCGGTCCATTGGCACGGACACGTACCAAGAGTGCGTCTTGGTCACAATCGACGTGGATGCTTTCGAGCTCGAGCGTATTTCCGCTCGACTCCCCTTTCATCCAGAGTCGCCCTTTCGAACGTGACCAGAACGTGACTGTGTTCGTCTCGAGCGTCTTTTGAATCGCCTCATCGTTCATATAGCCTAACATGAGGACGGCGTCGTCCGCTGTCGACACGATGATGGCTGGAATCAATCCGTTTGCGTCGTAACGAACCGCATCGGCAAGTTGTGCTCGTTGCATACGTTCTTCACCTCTTCCACTGTCGTTTTCCGGTCATGCAAAATCGAGGCGAGTAGCGCCGCATCGACCTTCTCGAGCGCGTCGACGACATGATTCGCGTTCCCGGCACCGCCAGAGGCGATAATCGGGATATCGACGGCGTCCCGGAGCAAATCAAGGATTCGCAAATCGTAGCCGCTCTGCTTTCCGTCCTGATTCATCGACGTGACGAGCAGTTCACCCGCCCCAAGTGCAGCCACTTGCTTTGCCCAATCGACGGCCCGCAACTCGGTCCGGTTCTTCCCACCATACGTATAGACGAAGTAATCATCGTCCTCAAACTTGACGTCGATGGCGATGACGATACATTGTGACCCGAACCGCTCGGCCGCTCGTTTAATCAAATCGGGTGATTCGACGGCGAGCGTGTTGAGCGACACTTTATCGGCCCCGGCTTTTAAGAGCGAGGAAATATCCTCCAGCGACCGAATACCGCCACCGACCGTGAGCGGAATAAACACTTTCCGGGCGACGGCACTGACGACGTCAAGCATCGTCTGGCGGCGTTCCGTACTCGCAGTGATATCTAGAAACACGAGCTCATCCGCACCGGATGCGTCATAATACTTAGCAATCTCGACCGGGTCGCCGATATCCCGGAGTGCCACGAACTCGATTCCTTTGACGACACGACCGTCTTTCACATCAAGACACGGAATAATGCGACGTTTAAGCATGGCGCGCCTCCCACTCAATCAAGTCATCGAGGCTGACTTGTCCGGAAAGTAGTGCCTTCCCGACGACCGCTTCGTCGATACCGGCCGCTTGAAGTGCTTCGACATCAGCCTCGGTCGTCACACCTCCCGAAGCGATGAGCGTGACTGAAACAGCCTCACGCAGCGCCTTCATCCGCTCGAGATTCGGTCCGTTCAACTTCCCGTCCGACCCGATATCCGTATAGAGAATCGTTTTGACACCACGGTCAACGAGCCCTTTCGCGGCATCGATATCTTTTAAGTCGGTCGCTTCTTGCCAGCCGTTGACGGCGACGATGCCATCATAGGCATCGAGGGCGACGGCGACACGATCCCCGTACTTCGCGAGCGCCCGGTTCAAGAAATCCGAGTCTGTGAATGCTTTCGTCCCGAGCAAGACCCGGTCCGCACCGGTTGCCATGACCGCGTCGAGCGCTTCCTCGGAACGGATGCCCCCGCCAGTCTGAACGAAGAAACCGCACGTTTTGGCAAAGCGGACGACATCGAGATGTCTCGGTTCACCGGCTTTCGCCCCTTCGAGATCAATCAAGTGAAGCATCGGGACGCGCCCTTGCCACTCCTTCAATTTCTCATACGGGTCTCCGTACTGTTCTTCTGTATTGAAATCGCCTTCTGTCAAGCGGACGATTTTTCCGTCAATCAAATCAATGGCCGGTAGTAATCTCACGTTCGACCGCCTCCTTCCATTCTTTCAATAAACTGAGTCCAAACGCGCCGCTCTTCTCCGGGTGGAACTGCATCCCCGTGACGAGCCCTTTTTGCACGATGGCTGGCACGTCTTCACCCATATAATCGGCAGAGGCGATTACATTTACCGGGTCGGTCATGACGTGATACGAGTGAACGAAATAGACGTCCTCGTCTCGTAAAATCGAGTTCCAGCCGACGTGCGGCAGACGTTTCGCACGCATCCGTTCAACGCGGCCTTCAATCAAACCGAGTCCTTCTGTCGGGATCCCTTCCGTGCTCGACTCGAATAAGAGTTGCATGCCAAGGCAAATGCCAAGGAACGGCTTCTCCTGTGCCGAGCGCTTTAACAACGGAATCAGTCCCGTCTCGTTCAGCGATTGCATCGCCTGCGGGAATGCGCCGACGCCCGGAAGCAAGATGGCGTCAGCTGCCTCGATGTCGACAGGATTGTTCGTGATGGTAACGTAACAGCCGATGGCTTGGAGCGCCCGTTCGACATTGAATACGTTGCCCATTCCATAATCGATGACCGCGACCTTCATCCTTCGATCAGTCCTTTCGTCGATGGGAGTCGATTCGATCCGTCTTGCCCGATTGCTTCAGCGAGGGCGCGACCGAACGCTTTGAACAGCCCTTCAATCATATGGTGCGAGTTCGACCCGTAGAGCACCTCAAGATGAAGCGTTAAGCGGGCGTTCATCGCCACGGCCCGGAAAAACTCTTCGGCGAGCTCGGTATCAAAGTCCCCGAGTTTCGGATTTTTGATTTCGGTCCGGTAGACGAGGAACGGACGGCCGGACACGTCGACGACGGCACGCGCGAGCGTCTCATCCATCGGCAAATAACTCGTGCCGTAGCGGCGGATACCGATTTTGTCACCGAGCGCTTGATTGATCATCTGCCCGAGGGCGATTCCGACGTCTTCGACCGTATGGTGAGCGTCGACCCACGTATCCCCTTCGACATGGACCGTCAAATCGATTTGGCTGTGGAACGCGAACAGTGTCAGCATGTGGTCAAAGAAGCCGACGCCTGTCTTAACGTCACTCTGCCCCGTCCCATTCAAATCAAGCTTGAGCTCAATGTTCGTCTCTTTTGTCTCTCGTTTCGTCTCAGCTGTTCTCAAGTGAAGTCACCTCTTCTATCGTTTGTTGAAGCAAGCGGTATGCCTCGTCCGTACCCGCACTGACACGAAGCCCGTCTGCGAACGCGCGAACGTGCACGTCTTTTTCAAGGAATCGGGCGGCCCAGGCTTCGCTGTCCGGTGTCTCGACGTATAGGAAATTAGCACGGCTTGGCAAGACGTTCCCAATCGGTGCGAGCAACGTCTCAAGCTTTTGTCGCTGCGTTTGATGGAAGTTGATCGACTCATCGATATAAGCGGAGTCGTTCAAGACGACCGTCGCCACGGCCGCACTCAGCCCGCTCACATTGAATGGCGAGCGGAACCGGTCAATCTTCTCGACTAAGCGCTCGTCGGCAATCATGAAGCCGATGCGCAGATTCGCGAGTCCGAACGCTTTCGATAACGTCCGGAGAATGATGACGTTCGCGTGATCCGCTAGGCGGTCTTTGAATGAATCTTCCATCGTGAAATCGATATACGCTTCGTCGACGACCAAATACGGGACTCGACTGGCAATCCTCTCAAGATCATCGAGCGACCACATCTTTCCGGTCGGGTTGTTCGGGTTCGATATGAGGACAAGTTTCGGCCGTTCCGCCTCAATCGTCTGCATGAGCGCCTCGAACGACAATCCGTCCGTATCCGGCTGTACGAAATTCCCGCGGGCGATGTGCGTATAAATCCCATACATCGAAAAGTCTGGAATCGGTGCGGCGACGACATCGTCGGCATCGAGAATGGCCTGACAGAGAATCGCGAGCAATTCATCGCTGCCACTGCCGACCATGAGTTGCTGCGGGCTCACACCGGCATACGCCGCATAGCTTTGTTTAAGCGCCGTCAACTCGTCGACCGGATAATGGCTCAAGTCGAGCGGAAGCTCTCGGATAGCCGTCTTTAAGCGCTCTGGGAAGACATATTGGCTTTCGTTTTGATTCAACGCGTGCCCTTTGACCGCATGCGGAACGTAGCGTGGAATCGTCTCATAGTTCAGTCTCATACGTCCTCCAATCGGACCGCCATCGCCCGGGCGTGGCCGTCAAGTTGTTCTTGTTGCGCGATTCGAATCGCGGCACGCGTGATGCGCTCATCGAGTTCTGTCATTTGCAGGAATGTCTGGCGTCGGTAAAAATCATCGACCGAGAGACCGCTCGAGAAACGGGCCGTCCCGCTCGTCGGCAGGACATGGTTCGGTCCAGCGATGTAATCCCCAAACGCCTCCGCCGCTTCATGACCGAGGAAGAACGACCCAGCGTGACGGATGGCTTGCATGTAATCTTCCGGGTCGGCGACGGCGAGTTGGACGTGTTCAGCCGCCATCTCGTTCGCATACCGAATCGCCTCATCCTTCGTCTTCACGAGGACACCCCCGCGCTTCATCGCCTCTATCGCAATGTCACGCCGGGGTAATTCAGCCAATTGTCGCTCTAATTCTTGTCGAATCGCTTCGGCCAATTCGTCAGTCGTGACGAGCGCAAGTGCCGTCGCTTCGACATCGTGTTCGGCTTGGGCGAGCAAATCAGCGGCGACCCATTTCGGGTTGGCCGTCTCATCGGCGATGATAAGCACCTCGGACGGTCCAGCGACCGAATCGATGCCGACGATGTGGGAGACGAGCGATTTTGCCGTCGCGACATAGGCATTCCCAGGCCCGACGATTTTATCGACCGGTTGAATCGTCTCGGTGCCGAACGCCAAGGCGGCCACGGCTTGCGCCCCGCCGACGAGATAACATTCATCCGCCCCTGCGATTTTTGCCGCAATCAATAACGACAAATCGATGCCGTCTTGTTTCGGCGGCGTCACCATGACGACTCGCTTCACGCCTGCCACTTTCGCGGGAATGATGTTCATCAACACGCTCGACGGATAGACGGCCGTCCCGCCTGGTACATACACACCGACCGAATCGAGCGCCATGAAACGACGTCCAAGCCGGAACATGCCGTCTTCGTACACGTCATCTTGACGTCGCTGGCGTTCGTGAAACGTGCGAATGCGTTCGGCGGCGAGCGTCAACGCCTCGGTCAGTTCGGCGTATGCTTCAGGCGGCGTAAAGGTCGTCAAATCGACCGTCTCAATTTTGTCGACGCCGTCAAATTTCTTCGTGAATGCGAGGAGCGCCTCGTCCCCGTTCGACTCCACGGCCTCGAGGATTGGTTTGACCACTTCAACCCAGCTTTCCCGCCGGGTCCGGTTCGTTTCAGTGCTCATTGGGCATCCTCCTTGCTCAAGCGACGAATCCACGCCTTCAATTCATCAGGATTGTTGGCGAGTGCCGCCTCACTCGTGATGAACTTGGCGTTCACCGTGAAAATCGTCTCGTATTCTTCAAGGTCGTTCGCGCGGAGCGTCGCCCCCGTCTCGACGATATCGACGATACAATCGGCGAGACCTGTGAGCGGTGCGAGTTCGACCGATCCGTTCAATGCAATCACTTCGACGTTCTGTCGTTTCGAAGCGAAATGAGAGATGGCGATATTCGGATATTTGCTCGCGACTTTCAATTTTTTCGTTCCATTCTTCCATTCTTTCGGTCCGCAGACCGCCATGCGGCAACGGCCGAACGGCAAGTCTACGACTTCAAGAACCCCCGGCGTTTTCTCTCGCAAGATGTCTCCGCCGACGACGCCGACATCAGCGGCGCCGTGAATGACATATTTGTAGACGTCATCCCCTTTAACGAAGATGAACTCATGCCCGTCGACTTCGACCGTCAGTTCACGGCCGCGCTTTTCAGGCCAAACGGTAAGTCCGACTTGTTCGAAATAGTCTCGGGCCGCTTTTTCAATGCGCCCTTTTGCGATGGCTACCTTCATAAAATCACCTCACTTAACTGTTCTAAATCAAGGGACAGGCCGAACGCTCGTCGAGATTGTCCAAAATGTCCGTATAATGAATCATAACGACCACCCGAGAGGACGCGCCGTCCGTCGATGCTTCCTGTCACCGTCAATCCTGAATAGTAATCAAAATCACCAGTCTGACCAAAGTCGTACGAGACATTCAAACCGATGGACCGTAAATGTTCGACCGCCCGTTCGACTTCATCGATTGCAGCCGTCAAGCTTGACTCCGCGACTTCACGTAACTCATCAAGTGCAGAGTCACCAATCAAGAACGGTAATTTCGCGATTAACGGGTATTGATACGTATCGGCGAGTTCTCGAAGCGATTCCAAGTTACGGAGCGCCAAATATTGGCGTAACGTCCGTTCTGGGATACCGGCTTCGTCCGCCACTGCAGCGACCAAGGCAGCCGATCCAACTTGAATCCGGAGTCCGTCTTGCGGCAGGACACGCTCGGTCATACTGAGGAACGAGGCGATCAACTCCATATCAGGAGCGTCCCCGTCAATCCATTCGAGACCGAGCTGTTGACGTTCATGCGGCTGTCCCGAATGCTTCGGGGTACGTCGGTAGACGGCACCGGCATATGCGACACGCATCGGCTCATGACCGTCCGCGAGTTTCCGTGCAATTTGTAACGTATAGTCTGGACGCATGACGAGCAACTCTCCGTCATTCCCGAACAGACGATAATAGGCCGACTCATCAAACAAGGCCAAGTCTTGATAGTGCGAATAATATTCTACGAGTGGGGGTTCGATCACGCTGTAGCCGTTCGATTCGGCTCGTTCGAGAAATGATAACATCCACTGCTTCGGACGCAGAACGTCCTCCCCTTGCAATTCGTGCCATCCTTCCGGGATGGATCCTTTTGTATTGAACCAAATCATCGATATCACCCTTTATCTCATTATCACTTTACCAAACTAAAGTAGTGTGTTAAATTTATCAAATCAAGCCGGTGCTGTCAACCGGCGAACTCGAAAGGAATGTCGCCTGATGATTGACTTTACCCGTGATGGTCACCTTCACACCCCATTTTGCCCACATGGCTCGACAGACCCGCTCCAGGCGTATGTCGAGCAGGCGTTAGCCCGTGGTATCAAGACACTCACGTTCACCGAACACGCTCCGCTCCCGGCCCGGTTTCAAGACCCGACACCAGACAAAGACTCGGCGATGGCGTTCGAGTTGCTTCCGGATTATATCGAGGCCTTGCAGTCGTTAAAACGGACGTATCCGGCACTCGACCTTCGCCTCGGTTTAGAGATCGACTACTTGCCCGGCTATGAAGCTGAGACGTTGGCGTTGCTCGAGCCCTATGCCGACGTATTAGATGAAACAATCTTGTCTCAACACTTTATACTCGTTGACGGTGAGCTCCTGCCTGTCGACTTCTCGCTCGAGACGTTTCATGTCCTCGTCGAACGTATCGGCTCGTTCGAGGCCGTGATGAAACAATATTATACGGCGCTTGCTGCCGGCCTCGCATTCCCTTGGGAGCGCCTGAAAGTGGACCGCATCGGGCATATCGATTTACCAATCAAATATCAGTCCAACTATGTATGGGACCGGTCCAACGTCCAGGCCGAACAGTCGCGCCTGCTCCAGACGATGGCTGCCCGTGGCTTCGGGATCGATTTGAATACGGCCGGACTCCGCAAACCCGAATGCGGACAGCCGTATGCCATCGATGTCGCGTCTGAGGCGGCCGGACTCGGAATCCCGTTCGTGCTCGGATCGGACGCCCATATCGCTGTTGACGTCGCCGCTGGATTTAATGACATACAAAAAAAAGCCACGTTCCTATGAACGTGGCTTTTTCACAGCGATCTAGCTATCTAGATCCCCATTTTTGGTTGTCGATAACGATATGGCGTTCCATTTCTTCATCTATTGACAATAATACCATACTAATTCGGCAATGCAACCTGAAAATGAAAAAAAGGATGACGGAGTTGTCATCCTTTGTTATTTAGACCGCCATTTCAGCGTATAAACCTTTTAATTCCTCTGTAGACGCCTCGTCCATCTGTAACGCCACGAGTTCGACGAATTGAAGGGCTGGATCCTTGTCGCCCGACATCCGAACGATCTCGGCTGCCGCATCATCGAGCGCGAGCAAGATGCCCGATACACCTAGCGTCGGATAGTAACGGAGTAGCGCGCGGACGTGCTTCATTTCTGAAATATCATTTCCATTGATCTTAAGTGCTTTGACTGCCAACTCTTTATGCGTTCCAATCGCGAACTTATCTTCCCACACCTCTTCGAGTGTGATCAACGCTTCCACATCATAGGCACCATCTGTGAAACGAACTTGTTTTTCCATGTAACATTTCCCCTCTCGTTAATCTACTTTCATTATAAGAAAGAAACCCCCGAAAAGATTGTGAAATGTTGAACATTTTGTGGAATTTTTGTCTCACCTAGTTGTGAACATAAAAAAAGGTCCCTCCGAGGAGAGACAAATAATGGAAGAGTAAAACACCATTGGCAGTACATTAATAATATAACACCGAATGTAAACGTTTACAATGTGTTTTTAAAACTTTTTTCAAGTGGCATATGTACCACGTCAATTCCGCTCTCGCGCATCAAATCGAGACCGTCGCCATGTTCATAACCAACCGCATAGACGACACGAGCGACGCGGGAGGCGATCAAAGCGAGCGAGCAGGCGTGGCACGGCGAATGGGTCACATAAGCCGTCGCCCCGAAAGCGTTCGTCGAATCGGCGGCGAGCTTTCCGATTGCGTTGATTTCAGCATGAATCTCATGTTGTTTCGACCAATTGTGATGATCGTACGGGTCAGAGCATTTGATATAAGTCACACCGTCATGAATGAACGAGACCGGCGTCTCAAGCAAGTCGACCGCATTCGCGGATACGTATTCAGCACGCTTATAAAATCCATCATCCCGCTTTAAGAAGATTTCATTGCAGTTCGTATGCCCCGGCGGCGTGCCGTTCAGGCCAATCGAAATCGGCTTCTCATCTTTGACGATGACGCAAGCGACACTTTTAGAAGCACACTTCGAATGACGTAACGCCATCATATCGGCAAACTGTAACCACGTCTCGTCCCATAGGTGTTGTTTATCCATTGTTGATCCTCCTCGAAGAAAAGGAAAGTCTGAATGCTCAGACTTTCCCCGTTCAATATCCAGTCTCTTTTGGCAACTCTTTGTTTTTCGAAGCAATCTCGATGACTTTTTCTTTCAACTCGTGCTCCATCCGATCGAGTTCACGTTCCGCCTCACGACGCTTCTGACGTCCCTCTTGTTGAATCCGGAGCGTCTCATCGAGCGTCGAAAGCAAGTTCTCGTGCGCCACTTTGAGCGACTCGACCGAGACGATGCCTTTCTCGTTCTCCGTGGCAATCTCGATTGACGAGTCTTTCAACATCTTCGAGTTCTGCTCGAGCAAAGTATTCGTCGTCTTCGTGACGTCTTGCTGCATCCGGAGCGCCGTCTTTTGCCGCGTCAAGCTGAGCGCGAGCACGACTTGGTTTTTCCAGAGTGGAATCGTATTGACGACCGCCGACTCGATTTTCTCGGCTAGAATCTGGTTGTTCTGCTGGATGACCCGGATTTGCGGGGCCATCTGTAGGCTGATCGTCCGGCTCAGTTTCAAGTCGTGCAACTTCTTCTCAAACCGGTCTGCGAGTTGAATCATGTCGTTCAACTGTTGCAGTTTGACCTGGTCTTTCGACATCTCAACTTCTTGACGAAGCGGGGCAATCTCATAGCTCCGTACGTGATCAAGCTTCGTCTCCCCAGCGGCGATATAGACGTTTAGTTCTTCGAAGTAGCGTTTGTTTTTGTCGTACATTTGATCGAGCATCGTGATATCCTTCATCAAACCGAACTTGGCTCGGTCTAGATTATGGATGACCTCTTCTAAATAGACGCTCATCTTTTCAAACTGTAACTTATAGTTCTCGGCTTTCTTTTTGGCCCGGCCAATGAGCGGCAGGTTGTCCATGAAGCTCTTCTTTTCCGGTTGCAACATGTCCGGGTCCATCTTGCGCACGTTCTGCATCAAGTCGGACAACAGCTTGCCGGCGTCTCCGCCATCTTTCATCCGGACCTCAGTCAAGATTTGGTCCGAGAATTGCGATAGTTCACGTTGTACGTTCGAACCGAACAGCATGACGGAATCCGTCTTTTTAATATCAATCGACTCCGCGATGCGCGTGATGCGTTCCCGGTGCGCTTGTGGGACGTCGGCATTCACTTGAATGGCCGGTACCTCATGTTTCTCGGTCATCGCTGACCAGTCCACGGACGGGTCCGAAATCGCATCGGTTTCCGTCTTCGTTTTCGTTTGGGAAGTAAGTTCTTCTTCTGGCCATGACTGCCAGTTCGTTTCATTCGATGAAGTCATGCTTTTTTCTCCCTTCTGGTTGATCGGCCAATACTCTCTCCATCATGATCAACTCTCGTTCAAAATCGACCGCGTCATCTTCGAGGAGACGACTGCGCTGTTGTTTGAACTTGTCGACGATGAGCCGCATATTGGTCATCAACTGTTCACGTGTCTCTTCTTGAATGACGACCCGTTTTCCTTCTAGTTCTTTGAATTTCAATACGACCGATACGAGCGAGTCCAAATAGAACGTGAACAAGTCACGGACATGCTTGGCATCTTGAGGATTCTCGAACAGCTCAGCGAACAGTTCGTGTGCTTCTTTCGAGACCGCCTTCATCTCACGCCGCACCTCGATGTCTTTAATCTCAGGCAAGACGCGGTCAATCTGTTGTAACTTCTCATAGCCTTGTTCAATCGTCCGCTGTAAAAATTGAAGCTCTAAATCATCTGTCGCTTCAAATTGGCGCACCGGTGCCGCTTCTTCGAGCGGTTTCAAGATGCGTGAACCGACGAACGGTTCATCCTCATCGAGCAACAATTTCTTTTTGGCCCGCTTGGCGACGGGCGCCGGTGAGCGCTTCCGACGTTTGCTGTTCGACCACACTTCGTTCAATACGAGCGCCCCGACGATGATAAACAACCAAGAGAAATCAAAAACGCTTATGGCAAAATATAGGATTGCCCCGGTCAGGGCCCATTTCATCCATGTTTTCATCCGTTTCACCTCGTCTCATGATACTTCTATTGTACCTTACGTGACCCTTCAAAAAAAGTTTCGTCATCTTTATAAGCTTAGCATAACGTTCCCGCGCGCTCTCTCGGTCGCAAGAACGAAAAGTATTGCCGATAACTATACAAAAAACCTCCTGATTCAACGAATCAGGAGGTTGCTTCCGTTATAATCTGACCCACGTCGTCACCATAACTACGGCGACCGTCACCGGAATGACGTACCGGATCAAGAAGTGCCAGATCGGGTACAACTTCACACCGATGTCTGACGTTTGAATCTCTTCTTTCAAAATGCGTTGATCGACGATATATCCGACGAAAATCGACGTCAAGAGCGCACCGACCGGCATTAATACGTAGCTGACGATGTAATCCATCGAATCGAAGAACGTGCGACCGTCTAAGAACTGCATCTCGCTCATGACACCGAACGAGAGTGCCGATGGAATCCCGACTGCGAAGACGATTGCCGCTGACAACAGGGTGACGTAACGCTTCGATATCGTTTGTTTCTTCTCGTTCAACTTGTCCGTCACACCTGCTACGACGACTTCGAGCATCGCAATCGACGATGTGATCGAGGCGAATGTGAACAATAAGAAGAACAACACCATGAAGAATCCACCGAGCGGTACTTGGTTGAAGACGGCCGGCAAGACGACGAAGAGAAGCGCCGGTCCCTCTGCCGGGTCAAGACCCGAAGCGAATACGGCCGGGAAAATCGCGAGGCCTGCCAATAGCGAGACGGCGATATTCAAGAGAACGATCATGTTCGCTGAACGATTAAGCGTACCTTTCGTCTGAATGTACGAGGCGTACGTCAACATGGCCGCGACACCGAGCGATAGCGAGAAGAACGCTTGACCGAGGGCGAACAAAACCGATTCACCGGTCAAGGCCGAGAAGTCAGGCTGCAAGAAGAAGCGAACCCCTTCCATCGCACCGTCGAGCGTCAACGAACGGATGACGAGCACGATGAAACTGACGAATAAGAGCGGCATTAAAATCTTACTCATGCGCTCGATGCCAGCCTCGACACCTTTCAAGACGATTAAAAGCGTAATCAATAAGAACAAGAACTGACCGAACACGGCGATGCCTGGAGATGAGACGACATCTCCGAAAACGACACCGAACTCGTCGGGAGAACGTCCGTTCAATGTCCCGCTCAATCCGAGCCCGACATAGATTAAAACCCAACCGCCGATGACACTGTAGAATGAGAGCAATAAGAAACATGCGATGACGCCGAGGTAGCCGACGAGTGTCCAACGCCCGTGGCCTAATTTTTTGAAAGCGAGCAGTGCCGTCTTTTGTGTCGAGCGTCCGACGATGAATTCACCAATCAATAGTGGTAACCCGAGTAAGAGCGTGAACGCTAAAAACATGAGCAAAAAGGCGCCGCCTCCACTTGTGCCGGTGACATACGGAAATTTCCAGATTGCACCGAGACCAATCGCAGACCCTGCGGCCGCTAAGATGAATCCAATTTTTGAGGCGAACGAATTTTGCGCCATTACCATCCCTACTTCCTGTTTTCATATCTTTTTTCATAATAATAGTGAAATACTAACACGGTTCAGAAATGAGAACAACTAAAAACAGAGAAAAGTCTGAATTCTTTTCTCTGTCAGCAATTTTTATAGATTTTTAGTGTGACGGGACAAGAAATGACAACTCGCCCGGCAAGACATCGATATCCAACCGTTCAGCCTCGAAGTGCTCCCCATCGACGTCGATGATTTGAGATTCACTCAAATGGACGGTCAGTTGAGACATCTGTAGATGCACCCATTCCGGTGACGACTGTTCGAGCCCGAGCTGTTGGGTCAACAATTGACGAATCATCGGGAAGCCGATGGCGGAACTATGGACGACCTCGACGAGTCCGTCCGTGAACGATTGGGTCGGGAGCTTCGTCGGTACTGTCCCGAGATAAGCCCCGTTCCCTACATATAAGAAGCTGACTGGTCCATCGTGGACGACTTCCCCTCCGTGTTCGATGCGAACGTCGAACGGATCGAGTTCACGAAACTGCCGGATTGTCGCTAAAAAGTAACCGATTGACCCGAGTGATTCTTTTTGGAGCGGATCGATTTGTCTCGACGCGTCCGCGATCAGGCCGACCCCGATGAAGTTGAGCCCGTACCGTTCGTTGACTCGCATCACATCGACCTTTTGCGCGTAACTCATCTTGAACAAACGGGCCGCCTCGATCGGTTCGACCGGTAGAGCGAGGGCACGGGCGAAATCATTACACGTGCCAGCCGGAATCAGACCGATTGTCGGCCGTTCATCCCGCGGAAGCTTCATCAAGCCATTGACGACCTCGTGAAGCGTCCCGTCCCCGCCGACGACAATCAAGTGCTCGTAAGCCCCGCTCTCTTCGGCGAAACGACCGGCGTCTCCTTGCGCGAGCGTCTTCCGAATCAAAATCTCATCGTATAACGATTCAATCGTCCCGACTACCTCACCGAGCATCGTCTCGTTCCCGCCAGACGTGGGATTGGAGATAATCAATGCTCTCATAATAAGCCCGCCTGCTCCAAGAAATCTTTCGCGACGTCATACGCCCGTTCATTCCCGTACGCGACGCGACGGTTCAATTCAGACATCTCTTCGTCAGTAATTTTACCACCCAATTGGTTGAGGGCATCCTCGATTTCCGGATGTTCATCGAGCGTCTCTTGTTTCACCAACGGAGCTCCTTGGTAAGGTGGGAAGAACTGTTGATCGTCCTCGAGGACAAGCAATTCGTTCTCGGCGATATCCGGGTCGGTCGCATACGCATCGACGAGGTTGACGTCTCCACGTGCGATAGCACGATAGCGCAACTTTTGTTCCATCGAGACGACCGACGGGAAATCGAGTCCATACGCTTGTTGCAGTCCCGGGTATCCGTCTTCACGGTCCGTGAACTCGAGCGTGAATCCGGCTTTAATATCCGATTGAACGTTTCGTAAATCCGAGATGGTCGTGATGTCTTCTTGCTCGGCATAGTCGCGTGGGATCGCGATGGCGTACGTGTTGTTGAACTGCATCGGTTCAAGCAACGCATAGCCGTCATCGGCGAGCGCGTCCCGAGCCTGTTCATACACTTCACGTGCATCGTTCGAGTTCGGTGTCTCTTTCACGAGACTCGCGAGCACCGTTCCTGTGAATTCTGGATAGATGTCGACATCACCAGATTGTAACGCGCCCCAGACGAACGTCGTCTCTCCGAAGTTCGGACGGACGGATACAGACAAGTCAGTCTGATCTTCAATCAACAGCTTATACATGTTCATTAAAATCTCAGGCTCTGGCCCGAGTTTCCCCGCGATGACAAGGTCGGTCTGTTGCGTCCGACCGAAGGCGAGCGGGGCCGCGACGATGAGTGCCAACACGGTCGAGACGGCAATCAATTTCGTCTTGTTCCGGGTTGCCGTCGCCCCTTCCATTTGGCGAAGCAAGAAATCAAACAACAAGGCAAGGATGGCGGCCGGGATTGCCCCGAGCAGAATTAAGTAATTGTCGTTTCGGTTGATCCCGAGAAGGATTAACGTCCCGAGCCCACCAGCGCCGACAAGGGCGGCGAGCGTCGCCGTTCCGACAATCAGCACCATCGCCGTTCGAATCCCGGCCATGATGACCGGTAGCGCGAGCGGGAGTTCGACTTTCATCAAACTTTGGTTCGGTTTCATCCCACAAGCCCGGGCCGCTTCGATGAGAGATTTATCGACCTCGTTCAGCCCGGTGAATGTATTTCGTAAAATCGGGAGCAAGGCATATAGCACGAGGGCAATCGTCGCCGGTAAGGCACCAATCCCGACGAGCGGAATCATAAGACCGAGTAACGCCAAAGAAGGAATCGTTTGAATGATGGCGGTAACGCCTATTGCGGTCTCGGCCACTTTCTTGCGACGCGTCAACCAAATCCCGAGCGGAACGGCGATTAAGACGGCTATCAAGAGTGATACGACGGAGAGCTGCAAGTGCTCAATCAGCGCCTCGACGAGTTCGCCACGCCGGTTTTGAAATGTCTCAAGCATCTACCTCACCTCTTCCACGTTGGGTAAAGTCGAGGACGAACGGATCCGTACTCGCTCTGATTTCATCTGGAGTACCGATGACGACCAATTCGCCATCACGCATCAAGGCGATGCGATCCCCTAGTTTCATCGCTTCTTGCATGTCATGGGTCACGAACAGAATCGTCTTCCCGAGCTCATCGTTCAAGCGTTTAATATCATCTTGAAGCTGACCTCGGCTAATCGGATCGAGCGCCGAGAACGGTTCATCCATCAAGATGACTTCTGGGTCGGCTGCAAGCGCCCGCAATACGCCGACGCGTTGTTGCTGTCCACCGGATAGTTCCGTTGGCTTTTTCACTCGCAAGACCGGATCCAGCCCTGCAATGTTCATGAGTTCGGTCACGCGGTCCTTCGTCTTCTGTTTCGGCCATTTCAATAATTCGGGAACGACAGAAATATTTTCCTCGACCGTTAAATGAGGGAATAAGGCAATTTGTTGGAGCACATAACCGATGTTGCGTCGCAACTCGTATATATCGAATTGATAAATCTCTTTCCCGTCGATGAGGATTTTTCCATCTGTATGGTCAATCAGTCGATTCACCATCTTCATCGTCGTCGTCTTCCCGCATCCCGATGGCCCGATTAAGACAAAAATCTCTCCTTTACGGACTGTCAAATCCAAGTCTTTGACGGCTAGCGTCCCGTCTTCGTAGCGCTTGGACACATTTTGAAATTCTATCAACTCTACCCCTCCTCGGCTCGTAACTTTTTCATGAAAGTCAAATATTAGTTTGCCCGTTTCCAACGTTTGTTAAACAATCGGACGTGCTATCTGGTGCGTATGACCACTGCCGATAAGTAAAATCATGAAACAAGGCACAAAAAAAGGTCCTCCTGAAGGAGAACCTGCTGTTATGGAAGTGTAATCGTGATGTGGCGACGACCCCAGTTGATGGCCTCGTCTTTCGTATCGACGAGCAAGTCGACGATATTTCCTTTGATGCGTCCACCCGTATCCAAGGCGATCGCTTGACCGACACCTTCGATTTGAACAATCGTTCCAAGTGGAATGACAGCTGGATCGACGGCGATGATACGCATGCCGTTATAGAAAATCGAATCCGTGACATCATGACCGGTTGCCGTCAAGACGCGGCCCCCGTATGAGCCGTTATCGGCTGCATCGTTCGTGTACGCCGTCGACTCGGCTTGAATGGAGCGTCCTGTCGTCGAGATTGGAGTTGCAGTCGTTGTCGACACCGTCGATTGCTTTTTCGAAGTTGCGGCTTGACGTTTCGCTTCTTCTTGTCGTGCCTGCTCGGTAGCGACACGTTTTTCTTCGGCCAAACGTTCTGCTTTTGCTTCACGCTCTGCCTGCTCTCGCTCGGCTTTCTCTTCGGCGGCATGTTTTTCTTCCGCAATCCGTTTCGCTTCAGCCACACGTTTTTCTTCCGCGATCCGTTTCTGTTCGGCTAGTCGTTTTTCTCGTGCAATCTTTTGTTGGCGTTCTTGCTCGATCGCTTTTCGTTCCAATTCAAGTGGGTTTTGGACAATTTTTTGTTCCGTCCCAATCCCGATTTGGGCGGCATCCGCCGTCGCGGCAAACGCGAACGTTCCCACCGCCATAAGTAGGACAGTCATCATATATTTTAAGGAATGCATAATCAATAGGTCAGCACCTTTCTCGTCATCTAACGAACAGGAGTTAATTTACCATGTCCGTCCGACCCCGAGAAGGGATTTTGATGAAGTGAAATATTTCTGACACATCGACTCTCTGTCGGTTACAATCTGTAACATTTACGTGAAACATAGCTCTACCAAGCGTTTTAATAAAAATTACAGATTCGTTACAACATATCGTGTAACAAATCTGTAATCTGATTGTCATTCTGTTTCAGCTTCGGTCGAGCGCAAATCGTGAGGTCTTACCATGCCCCAAGGTGCCACGTCGACGTCCACTTCGAACGTCTTCGCTCCTTCGATTGCTGATGTCTCTTCCTCAGCGACACGATACGAACTCATATCATCAATATATACTTGGCGGTCGTAATAGTTGGCCCGAGTGCCTCCGAAAAACGGCCGTGAACTGACCCGGTCAATGGTCGCATATCCATCGTCCCCCGTTTTGAATGAGACGTATACTGTCCCTGACTCGACATCTTGTCTTCCTTCGAACGAGTCATACTCCAAATAGACGAAGTCTCCGAAAAACGGGTCGTACGGTTCGTAGGAAGTCGCTTTGAACGTATATGTCTCACCGAACCAGGACACCGCATAGACGAGCAGTATAAACCCGACGGCTATCAACACTTGCACAATCGGTACTAGCCAAGGCGTCAATCGTTTCATGTCTGAGCATCCCCTCTCGTAGTACGACTACGGCTTCGCCACCACAAGGCGAGCGACAATAAGAAGACGATCAATGCTCCGATGAGGAAGAAAAGTGAAATATCGAGTTTATCCCAAACATAGATGAAGTAGATCGTCATTTGAACGAGCAAGAAATAGATGAAGGCGAGCACGATCGGTTTGCGATTATGGTCTTGATAGACGAGATAAGCGAGGGCGACCGCTTCAAGCAGGATGGCCAGCAAGATGCCCGAATCCTCGAACAATGAGAAGGGGATGACGGCGAGCAGGCTGACCCACATCAAATCTGGACGTCGGTGCAACAAATAGACGGCGACGAGGACGACCGAAAGGATTGTCGCCTCGATGACCGACGGCGTTCGTTGAGACAACCAGCCTTCCGTCGCATTAATCAAATAGCCGATTGATAGGACGGCTGCGACGAAAAGGTACAGATAGTTCCATTGGGCCCGCTCCCGATAAACGAGAAACAAGACGTGTAGCGCAGCGAGTGCCCATAGCGGCCAAAAGCGGCCTTCATAGTCGGCGTACTGACCAATCGTGATCAATAGGCCGTAGAAGCCGAACCAGGCGAAAATGCGATCGAGCTCGTTGTCCCCATAATGGAACCAGACCCACGTCACGATCAATCCGAACGCAATCAACGTGATGCCGATGCCTTGAAAACTATTCGTGATTGCCAAAAAAGCAGCGAGTGCGGCCAAGAACGTGAAAATCGGATGTTTGAAAATCAATTTGTGCATGACGGCGACGGCAAGGAATAACCAGAATAAGAACGGAATTTGCGAGGAAAGATTATACGTCGAGAAAATGACGATCATCGTGGCGACGAAAAAGGCGACGCCTAACAGTCGGAATAGCGTGACATAGCGTGTCGCTTTCACTTGCAGGCGTTCGGCGGTCACATACATCCCGACCATAAACACGAGTAAAATGGCGACTTTCACAAGATCAGGAATCGCTTGCCAATTGGCCGCGACAAAACTGAATAGACTAAGTGCGAGCAAAATCGATCCGATAATCACAAGAATAGGCGGTTTGTGCTCACGTTTGTCACCGACCGCCAACTTCTTATGTTCATACTCGACCAAGCGCTGACCGGTCACTTCATCCAGTAAACCGGCCTCTTCCCATTCACGAACTTTTTTGTCAATGGACACCTGAATCATCCCTTTCGATTAAAAGGTCAGCTGGCGCGTTCGATCAATTCCAAATCTTTTTTCAGTAAAACTTGCTTCTCGAATTCGAGACCAAGCTGTTGAAATTCTTCCATGATGGAAACGTCCCCGATGACCGTATTGGTCAATACGGCAGTCACTTCTGCGACCCAACCTTCACGAGTTGACTTGACGATATCACCCACAACGAATTCTACAGACACAACCATTCACTTCCAATCTTAAATTTGTTTCTATCATTATAACGAAATTATATCGGTTTGAATACGTTTTCTTTAAGCCGTTTAATAAATTGTGTCAAAATTTTCCCAGTCAATCCCCAAATAATGTAGTCTTCATGTTCATAAAAAGGTTCTCTCATTTTAATTACCCGTTTTTCGTACGCTTTAGCATTCGCCATCCGGTCAAACGGAATATTTTGATCAGGATTCATCGTCCATTCCATTTCGCCGTGGAACGGGTCGAGCAACAGCAACGTCTCGACCGGGATTGAGAACAGATGGTCGACTTCATCGGTGTGACGGACGTCAGGGATTGTCGGAATCACCCCCACGAACGGATAGATCAGTTGCCGATGTGGCGTCGCGAGAGGTTGCAGGCGACCGATCACTTCAATCTCTTCCATCGCGAGCAATAGCTCCTCACTCGTCTCACGAATAGCCGCCTCGACCGGGGTCTCGCCAGGATCGAGACGGCCGCCCGGGAATGAGATTTCTCCAGGCTGGCGCCGCATCGTATGGGCGCGCACTTCAAAGATGACATGCCACGCTCCATCGACCTCGACCAAAGGAATCAACACAGCAGCCGTCTGTTCATAATTCTCTTCCATCGAAAAACTGTCACGCAATTGTTGTTCCGTGATCCACGATTGTTTCATGTTCTCCACCTCATTCTCTATGTTTCTACAGTTCCACCGTTGTCCCCTCGTTTAAACGCATCAAATGTCGGAAATATCATTATTAATGATAGGAGATGGTAGATGTGGTGGACAAACAAGTTGATGTATTGATTGTCGGGGCGGGCCCGACCGGACTCACGCTCGCGCTGACGTTAGCCAGATATGGAATCTCATTTGAAATCATCGATCGCAAGACGACACCGTCGAACAACTCCCGCGCCATCGGGATTCAACCTCGGACGATTGAAGTCTTCTCTCGTCTCGATGTCGCCAAAGAAGTGCTCGACCGGGCGCGGACCATCGAGAAAGGAAATCTATATTTTTCAGGACAATGGACGGCCAAGCTCGAATTCTCCCGTCTCGTCACGCCCTATCCGTTCGTGACGTTGCTCCGTCAAAACGAGACCGAAGCAATTCTCGAGGCGGCGTTAAACGAGCACGGGCATTACGTACAGCGTGGCGAAGCGCTCGTGTCACTGACTCATTACCCGTCTCGTGTGCTCGCACATTTGGAGTCAGACTCAAACCGGACAATCGAGGCCAAATATGTCGTGGCGGCCGACGGAGCGAACAGTTCGATTCGACGCATGCTCGCTCTGCCGTTCAGCGGAAAATCGTTCAAGGAATCGTGGGTGCTCGCCGACATGAAAGCCAAATGGAACATCTCGCGTGAAGAGGTGCATATTTTCTTTTCGGACCGCGGTGTATTGGAAGTCTTCCCGCTCACGGACGACACGATTCGCATCACCGGCAATCTCGCGAGCGATGAGTCGTTCAGCGAGGCGGAATTGCGTGAGTTAATCGAACAGCGCAGCCATATGGATGTCGAAATCGACGAGGTCGAATGGTTCTCATTGTTCCGGGTCCATAACCGCATGGTTGACTCATTCATTCACAATCGCGTCATTCTCATGGGTGACGCCGCCCATATCAATTCACCTGTCGGCGGACAAGGGATGAATACCGGCATCGCCGATTCGTTCAACCTCGGCTGGAAGCTGTGGCTTCATTTGAAGGCGGGTGCCCCGTTCCGCGTCGTCGATTCGTATCGCGATGAGCGCGAGCATGTGGCCCGTAACGTCCTGCAGACGACGAACGTGGCGACCGAAGTGTTACAGACAACGCTCCCAGTCCTCCTGCCGTTCCAAGCACTCGGCGCCGACGTCTTCACGCGCGTCAATCTCATCAACCAAAAAATCACGGAACGGATTGCCCAGCTACACTTGTCGTATCCTGGACATTCCCGCGTCCCGTTTTTACGCGTCACCGAAGGCAAGATCTTCCCGGAGATCGAGATTATCCGGACGGACGACGGACTCCGCACGAAGATTTCAGAAGTCGCCGACGGTCGCTTCCAAGTGCTCGTGCTCGACGACGATAAACGGGATGCGAGCGCGTTGTATGACTATTTGAACGATCATCAATCGTTCTTCCAAATCATCACGCTGTCGAAGACGAGCCGTCCCTTCTTCGATCAAGGCAACGAGCTCGCGAAATCGCTGTTCATGAAACGCGGCGTCCTCGTCATCCGTCCGGACGGTTATCTGCTCCACAAGCAGCGGCATCTTCGCCCGGAAGCGCTACAAGCGACAATGGCAGCATGGTTGCCGTCCCTATGACAAAAGCTCCACTCGGATTTGAGTGGAGCTTTTGTTTACGCTTGATTGTAATAAAGCGTCCCTGGTTTCGACAGCGTCAAGTCATAAAACGCCTCGAACGCTTCGATATCTTCCAACTTGCGAAAATCAACTTTGTCCGTCTCTTCATTCGGGATTGCAACGATGATGCCATCATCGGTTTGTTTGATCATCCCGGTCTGTCCATTATGGATGCGGATGTAGAGCACGTGCTTGTCTTCTAGCAGCGTCACGGCTTCGCGACGCGATTGAATCGTTGTTTTCATAGTCATCCCCCACTTTCTTTTGAGTATACCGGTCCATCGTTGTTGCTTTCAAGCGGTTGCGCCCTTAAAATTATGTAAAGAAGGGGTTGAACGCTTTGAATTTGGAAACTATTTTAATTATCGTCTTAGGCATCACATTCGTTGTGCTCGTCTCAATCCGCGCCGTCCGCAACTTGCAGTGGGTCCGCTTCGGTGAGGCGTTTGGCAAACAAGGCGAGGCGCTGCTGGACGACTATACGTACTTAACAGAACAAGGCATCACGTGTCGCGTCGAGCACGGTTTGCCGACCGGCCGCCTGTTCCGCCCGCTCGCCAAAAACTTGGACGACCGGGTCGCCTTGTTCGTCCATCGCAAAGACGAACAGAAGGCTCGACAATTATTGAAATGAAAACGACGCTGAAACTACAGCGCCGTTTTGTCAGGCTGTAGACATAAACATCGTCTGCAGCCTTTGTATTTGTCCGACCGGGCACAAGGAGTTTGTATTTTTACCACTTTCTCGCTTCCTATAACTTTTTGTTGTCGGCTTTGTCCTCCAGTAATCGTTCTAAAATTAATACGTAGACCAAAGCAACCAGGATTCCCAACGTACCTGGCAGAACAGCAATAATGGAGTCAGCCAGATATGCTACTGGGATTAAGGAAGTCAATAGAGATTTCACACCGAACAGCACCATCAGGGACGTAAGCAGAACAAGGGTCACCGTTCTCTTCTGCGTGCTCCCAAAAAATTGACGTCCCTTCTTCTCTCCCTTCGTCATCCCCAGCCAAGATAACATTCAGAAAACCTCCTACAATGAAAACGGCGCTGACTCTTCAGCGCCATTTTCATTTATGTACTTGCCGCTCCGAGCAATAGTAGGCGATGTGTTTAATCGTCGCCTCAGACAACAGCTCGAGCTTCGTCTTCGTGATGACGTCGTCAATCACATCGAATGTCTCGGCACAGTTCGCTTTGATGCGTTCCACTTTGAGACGTGGTGTCTCCGGGAATATTAAAAATGACGTGACGGGGACAGCTTGTCCGCATTGCCTCTTCAAGACGCTCCGGGCATGCTTCGTCATCCGCTCAAGCTCTTCCATCGGATGCGGATAGATGTTTTTCCAACCGAGCGGTGTCTCGAGACGACAATCCCGGTTCGTCATATGGACGGCCGACGTCGTCCGGTTGATGCGGACTAAAAAGACGCCTTTCGGTCCGACCAACACATAATCGAGAACGTCATCGCCGAGCTGGACGTGTTCAATCATCATCCAATCAAAGCGACACGTATGACGAATGATCTCAACGATCTCGTCCGTGTACGATTTCGGTGGTGCGATGACTTCTTCTTTCGTGCGGAACAAGCCTTTCGTCTGTCGTTTCTCAGGTTCTTTCTTGACGGCCGTCAATACTTGTAACATCTACTCCACCTCCTCCCTTTATTCGCTTGGACCGACCTGTTTTCCGAAGACGGCCTTTTCTAAATTCGAGATGCGTCGCAACATGTCATAGTTCGACGCGACAGGCTGGGCCGGTTTGACCGGTTCTGCTGCTTGTTCGTTCGAACCGCGACGAAGCGACTCGTTCTCTTGGCGCAACCGTTCGATTTCTTTCGTCATCTTCTCGTAATCGCGGATGACGACGTCCAAAAACTGGTCGACTTCTTCTTGTGAGTAGCCACGGAGGGCGGTCTTGAATTCTTGTTTATAAATGGCTTCAGCTGTTAGTTCGGTCTGCATGATTTTCACTCCCAATGTTGTTCCCATTGTTTTTCTTCTTCGATTACACGTAACTCTTCCGGCGTAATCAAGAATAACTCCATCTGGTGTTTTCGTTTAGCCCCTTCGACGAGAAAACGAGGGCTTCCCCCCGTCTCTTCGTCATACAGCGTGATTAATCCTGCTGCTTTGTCCAAAAAGAAGGCAGTTTTTGCGCGCAATTGGCTCGGGTCCTCGTACGGACGTTGGGTCAGCGGTTCAAAAAAGTCAGCCTCGAGCTGCAAGCGGATGAACAGTTCTTGTTCAAACGGCTTGTACTTCTCTTCCATCTGTAAAAAAGGTGGAAACACGGCAATTTTGATTGGATAAGATTCTCTTAACTCTAACAATACTTCTCCAGCCCACAATTCACAACCGTTCGTGCCACTAAAGATGAACCATTCGGCCCCACGCTCGATTGCTTCCATTATTTTTCGCTCGTAAGCTTCTTTGATGATATCGATGCCAGGATGGTCGGCTTTGAAGATGCCGAGCTCATGTGGACGATATCCTGTGATGGCGACAACTTTCATGACCGCTTCCTTTCTAACCGATTCATCCGATGACGGAGTGCCCGCATCTCGGTCAAGGCGGTCTGTCGAAGTACCGTCTCTTTACGTTCCGAGAGCGTCAGCGCCTGCTCGGTGAACGTGATGGCTCGGTTGATGTCTTTTTGATGATGTTCGGCATATTTCGCGAGCTCGACGAATGCCTCGACCGTACCGACCTGTTCGAACAGCGGCAACGCCTGCTCCATCTGGCCGGTCCGTTTCAACAGCAGGGCTTGACGCATCAAGGCACGTTTCGTCGGCTGTTCAAGCCGCTCATATTCTTGAAGCGCCGCCTCGGCATTACCGAGATCGTTCAACCAGTGGGCCCGCTCTTCCCCGAACGGCGTCTCATCAGCTTCGACGAGATGACAGAGCCGTTTATAGAGCGAGACGAGACTCAAACAGTCGGCATGGTGGTGTTCGATGACGGGCTGGATGATATCCGGTTCCCGTTCTTTCACGTATTGAAAATAGTGCATCGGCGCCAAAAAGCCGGGCATGTCGTCCGTCCGGGCATGACCGAAATGGGCCTCGACCGCTTTGAGCGAGACCGATTCAAGCGTCGGTTTCAACAGACGACGTGAGGCATGCAACAAATCGACGTGGCCGACGGCCGGGAGCGCCTTCACTTTCGAACGGACGAACGTATGCCTTGTTTTGATTTGGGGCCAGTCGAACGACTTGCCGTTATACGTCACGAAACGAACCTCGTCGCCGATGTCATTCAAGAAGTGATAGTAGAACGCGGTCTCGAATGCCGGGTGCGGCAACACGTACTGAATCATCTCCAGATGATCGTCTTGGAAGCGCGCGAAGCCGATTAAAAAGATTGAGGTGCCGGAGCCGCGAAGCCCGGTCGTCTCGGTGTCCATGAACAATACCTGTTCGGATGGCACATCGACTTGAAAGAACGGATGGGTCGATGTCGCGAGCGAGGCTTTCGCCTCTCCGAACGTATAATCATGATACGTCTCATCGAGTGGATAAATCTGTTTCAAGCGGACGCACCACTCTTGTTCGAACGTCAAAATCTCTCCGCCTCGGGCCCGCCATTTCGCTTGCTCGACGTCGTCCGGCGTCACGGTCACCTGTTTCGGTTCATTCGTTTTAATGAGTCGTGATAGTTTTGCTTTCATATCGTTCCTTTCAATGCTTGCAACTGTCTGACGACCTGCTGTTTAAAGTCACCGTAGCCAATCATTCCGACACAGCGCGGACAACCGCTCTCGCACGGACAATCGTCGACCGTTCGAATGGCCGCATCCAAGACCTCATCGGCGTCGCGATAAAGCGCTTCGCTCAGCCCGATGCCGCCCGGATAACGGTCATATAAATAAACGGTCGGTTTATTCGTATGGGTCGCTTTCATTTGAATCGTCGTGAACAGATCAAGCGTGTCACACATCAAATAGAGCGGGGCCAGGCGTCGCAACAGATCGCTGACCGCCTCGAGCTGGTCTTCCATGTCGGCCTCTGAATAGGCGAACCGTTCGTCGAGCGTAAACCATGTCGCGGTCGTATGAAGTTCCCGCTCCGGCAAGTGAATCGGTCCGGAACCGATATTCTCATGCGTCCCGAACTTGATTTTCTTGAACAGGGTCGCCATCGCGATGACCGACACTTCCCCAAACGTCTTCACGCCGGTCGTCTTGTTCTCTTCCAACACTTTCAGTTCGACTGCCAAATTGGCGTCCGTATAGTAGTCGACGTCGACGCGTCGGACGTACGCTTTCTTCTCTTCGAAGTCGAGACGTTCGACTTGATACTGCTCGGCGCCATGTAAATAGATGGCTTCGTCGTGGAGCAATGTCATCGCGCTGAACGTATCCATCTCACCGATGACTTGGTTCTTCGCGGTTTGATCGACGATGACGACGTTCTCTTGGTCACTCGTCCGAAGCGAGATGTCATGGGCGGGGAACGCATCGGTCATCCAATAATATTTATCGGCCCGTTCGTGCAAAATGTGGGCGTCCGTCAAGAAATCGAGAATCTCTTCCGTCTCGACTGTGCCGAACCGCTCCCCTTTCTGGAAAGGCAGTTCGAAGGCGGCACATTTCATATGGTCGACGAGGATGATTAAATTGTTCGGGTCGAGACGAGCCGCTTCCGGAGACCGGTCTAAAATCAAATCGGGTTGTTCGACGACGAGTTGGTCGAGCGATGACGATGAGGCGACGAAGATGACGAGCGCCTCGGAATGACGGCGTCCGGCCCGGCCGGCTTGTTGCCACATCGAGGCGACCGTGCCCGGATAACCGTTCAACACACACGCTTGCAATTGGCCGATATCGACGCCGAGTTCAAGCGCATTCGTCGAGACGACGGCCTTAATCTCCCCGTTACGGAGCCGGCGTTCGATTTCGCGACGCTCCGATGGCAAATAACCACCCCGGTATCCGACAATCGATTTAGGACCAAGCTCGCGCCGCGTCAATTCTTGTAAATACGTCAACAACACTTCGACCCTGACGCGTGAGCGGGCGAAGACGATCGTCTGGATGTCCGCCTCGACCAGTTTGGAAGCGATACGCTTCGTCTCGAGCGTGGCACTCCGGCGAATACCGAGCGCTTCATTGACGACGGGCGGGTTATAGAAAATCAAATGCTTCTTGCCTTGTGGCGCCCCGTTATTGTCGACGAGGACGACGTCTTCTTCCGTCAACAGTTCAGCCAGCTTGACCGGGTTGGCAATCGTCGCCGACGTCATAATCCATTTCGGATGACTCCCGTAATAGGCGCAAATCCGTTTCAGGCGGCGGAAGACGTTGGCGACATGGCTGCCGAACACGCCGCGATACGTATGAAGCTCATCGACAACGATATACTCTAAATTCTCGAACAAGCGAATCCATTTCGTATGGTGCGGCAAGATGCCGGAATGTAGCATATCTGGATTCGTGATGACGATATTGCCGGCGTCCCGTACTTTCGTTCGGGCTGCCGGTGCCGTGTCGCCATCATAGGTGAAGCAACGCAAGTCGCCCTCGAGCGCTTCGACCATCTCCATCAAATCGCTGTTTTGGTCTTGCGCGAGCGCCTTCGTCGGATACAAATAGAGCGCCCGGGCGTTCGGTTGTTCAATCATTTTCGACAGGACGGGCAGGTTGTAACAGAGCGTCTTCCCGGATGCGGTCGGTGTAACGATGACCGTCGAGTTCCCACGCGACGTCTGCTCGATTGCTTCGGCTTGATGAGTGTACAGTTGTTCAATTCCCCGGCCATGCAGCACCCGGACGAGATCTGGCGGCAGACTCGACGGAATCGGTGCGTAGCGGGCCGGTTTCGCCTCGACCGTATGCCAATGTGTCACGTTTTGAGAAAAGCCCGGGTCGGTCTTGAGCGTATGGATCATTTCTTCCACGGAACGTTTTTTCCGCATGAGGTTCACCTTCTTTACGATTTCGAAGGTGCGAGTCGCTCCACGATAGCTTTCACTTCGCCGATTCGTTCATCGCGTACGAGCCGATGGACAGCAGGTAAGCGCAGCACAGCCATTTCTTTGAAGGCGTCGGCGACATGTCCATTCTCTTCTTCGAGACGAATGATCGCATCGTCATACAACCGTTGCGTCGACCGTCCGAACAAGACGATGGTATGTAGCTTTGTGCATTTCGAATGGACGGCTTGCAAATGTTTCGTGTAACGCTGCACCGCTTTATGGTAGTCTTCATGCGTTGCGAGCGCTTGACGCTTGCCTCGCAGAAGTTCTGGATAGAATGGTTCGTCGCCGAGGAACATCGTCTCGACGCCGATTCGTTTCAAATAAGGATGGCCACTGGCCTCGGCTATCGCTTGATCATCAATCAAACGTCCGAACGGAATCGACTCCTCGACGAGCAATCGGCTCATTTTCAAGCCGTTGATACCGTGTAACGGAATACCTAAATCATCGTCTTGCAGTCGGTCGATCACAAACAACACTTTCATCTTGCGTTTCAGTGAGAGTTGTACCATGTGTCACCATCCTATTCGCTTTCTTTTCATTATAGCAAACGAAACAGAAAAACAGGGCGCTGATGTCGCCCTGTTTCCTGTGAATCTGTTTTAGTCACGACCACCGTTGCCATTCCCGTTGCCGTTACCTCGGCCATTCGAGTCTGTCGATTGACGGCTGACGTCTCCGTTCGAATCCGTTTCGCCATCAGTCTCATCTGCTGGCGGTTCTTCTTCGGTCGGTGGTTCCGTGTTCTCGTCTTCGGTGTTCGTGTCGTTCCCGTTATTCTCATTGTTACCATTATTGTTATTACCGTTATTGCCATTATTATCGTTGTTCTCATTATTTTGACCATCGGTTTGATCGCCTTCTTCTTCAGGCGACGTCTCTTCCGTGGCTGGCTCTTCTTCCTCTTCGGCCGGAGGCTCCTCGCTTCGTTCGACGGTATACGTAGTCTGAAGCGGGCTCGATTGTTGATCGCCGACGAGCGCGTTCGTCGCGTTGGCGACAATCGTGAACGTCGTCTGCCCTGAAGCGAGATCAGCGATGGCGATGCTCGTGTCCTCGGTTGTCCCGACGACACGCTCGCTTCCGTCCGGACGTTTTTCGGTCACCGTGAACGAAAGTCCTTGGTAACCTGCAGCCTGCACCCCTTGAGTGTCATACGACCACGAGAGTGTACCCGTTCCAGCAGGCACATCATAGTCAATCGATGCGCCGGTCGGAGCGGCCAATTTATCCGGCTGTAAGTCTTTCGGTTTCGTTCCTTTGACGTACAGCTCGTTGCCGAGCGAGAGCACCGACTCCGGTTGCTGGAAGCGGTCCGGTTGACCCGTCGCGTTCGTCACTTGCTGCATCATATACTCGAAGTAGTACTGGGCGTAGTTCGGTTTAAACAACGATACTGGTACGTCATTTGCACGGCCCGTCCATACCGAAATCGAGTAATCAGTCGTATAGCCGGTGAACCATTTATCCTTCTCGTCGCCTTTATCATCGTTCGTCGTTCCGGTCTTACCGGCGACGTCCCATGGGAACGCGCCAGGCTCATACGTCCCGTTCGAACCGCTGACGACGTCACGGAGCATGTCCGTCAACATATACGCCGTATAGTCTTCCATCGCCTGCTTCGCCTTGATCGGCGAATTGATCGTCGAGCCGTCGTTGAACTCGATTTTTTGAATCAAGTGCGGCTTCGTGTACATCCCGTTCGTGCCGAGCGCAGCGTAAGCGGCTGCCATTTGCGTCGTACTTGCTTCCGCCGTTCCGAGTGCGTTCGAGGCGTTCATCTCGTCGCCTGACATCGATGGCTCGATGCCGACGTTCTCGACGAACGATTGAATCGCTTCTTGACCGAACTCGTCCCGCACTTCATAGAAGGCACGGACGGCCGGTGTGTTACCGGAAATCGTCAAGTAGTAGCGCATCGTATTGGCACCGCGGAATCCTGTGTAATAGTTTATAGGTTTATAGTTATCGCTGTCGTCAAACGCTTTATCGATTAACACTTTCCCGGTCGACCATTGTGCGTTCTCGATCCCTGGACCGTAATCGAAGAACGGCTTCGCCGTCGAACCGATTTGGCGTTTCTCCCGTGAATAATCGCGGTAGGTTTTATCGCCTTGTTTCGCTTGTTCACTGTCGATGACGGCGACGATTTCACCCGTCTTCGTGTTCAACACCGTCGCCCCCATGCGGAGATCTTCTGGGAACGCACCATTCGGAAGGTTTACGTTATCGTTCTTAATGTCGCTATTGAACTTCGTGTGCAAGTCTTTATTGATTGACGTGTACACTTTCAAGCCAGTCCCGTAAATATCTGCCTGCTCGAGACCGTAGTCTTCTTCGAGCTCGGCTTGGACGCGGGCGTAAATCGAACGAGTATACGTCTCTTCTTCTGTTTCTTCACCAGGCGAGATGACGTCGGCGATCTCGACGTCAAGCGCCTGGTTGTATTGTTCTTCCGTGATGTGACCGTCACGCTTCATCGCCGAGAGCACTTGCTCTTGACGGTAACGCGTGAGCTCCTGGTCCCCGTTAATCGGGTCGTAGGCACTCGGACGTTGCGGGAGACCGGCCAAAATGGCCGCCTCTTGATAGTTCACTTCCGATACCGGTTTATTGAAGTATCGTTTCGAAGCCGTTTGGACCCCATATCCACCTGAACCGTAGTAGTTCTTATTCAAGTACATCTCTAAAATCTGTTCTTTCGTGTACTCGCGTTCAAGCTTGATGGCGAGCCACTGCTCTTGCAGCTTGCGCTTCAATTTCTTGTCGGTCGACAAGAACGATTGTTTGACGAGCTGTTGCGTGATCGTCGAACCACCTTCGGCCCCGAAGCCGTCGGTCACGTTCGCGAGCACGGCGCCACCGATGCGACGCAAGTCGACCCCGTTATGCTCATAGAAACGACGGTCCTCAATCGAGATGACCGCTTGTTGCATCACTTCCGAGATATCGTCAATCGAGACGTACTCACGAATTTGACCGCTGCCTTCAAGCGGCTCACCTTCAGCCGATAACAGCTGAATCGGGTACGTATCGACCAATTTCTCTTCATCGAGCGGTGGTGCTGTCGCAATCGCATACGCGGTGTATGCGCCGCCGGCGATGACGCCGATGATGAATAAAATCCCTAAAATCGTTATGATGCGTCGAAACTTCGACTTCTTCGCTTTTGGTTTCGGCTTTTTAGCCGCTGGTTTACGTTTATTGGTCGTCGTGTCTTGCCGACGTGCCATCCGACTTCGTTCCATTCATGCTTCACTCCTTCTATTTCAATCGAGCCATGCTTCAATCGCCGTCAAATAATCGATGGCCGGCATCGCTCGGGTTGGAACTTCAATTGCTTCTTGCTCGATATAGGAGAGCGGAATCGACTTGCGTCCCGATTCGCGCTGTTCCCACCAAACTAATAATTGCTCCGTTGATAACACATATTGCGTATTATAGCGGCTAAACCGAATGATGACAAAACAAATCCCTCCATGCCGCTCACACTCACGCATGTGGTGGATTTGGTGGTCGTGGAAGTTTCCGAGCGGAAACGACGTTTTATTGTTCGTCTCTTTCGCTTCGAAATCGATATACTTGCCGCGATACACCCCATTATAATCGGTCGTCGATGCTTGCTTGAAATACGCCTCGGTCACTTTTGCCGCACTCCGTTTCGGATAATCGACTTTCACGATTTGCAGCGGCGTCGGTTTCTTATGGATGACCGCCCGACTGTGGAGCCGATAAAACTCGTTCGTGTCGTTCAGCAGCGTCTCGAGGTTCATCCCTCGGTTCGCATACGTCTGCGGATTCGAGCGGGCCGGTCCAGCCGAAGGTTTCGGCTTTTTTCCGTTTGGATAGTGGAACAATGTCGTCACCCCTAATATCTAGTTTAACAGGTTCGCCCAGCCGTTCCTTCCGTCTGAAGTCTGATTGTCGAGTTCTGTCGCTCGACTCCTGTGTGGATTTTCCGCAATCCATATCGTACCAAACTCCCGTATGTTAAACTAGTATGTAGTGCATTGTGTAGTCAAATTGACACGACCTTGTTACGGAGAAGCTATTTATTTTTCTGAAATAAGTCTTCTACTTATTAGCCATAATCAGGGCGGAGTAAACGCAGATTGACGGAAGTTTCTAAAAAGTGTGCAATAAATAGTGTAAACCAAGGTTGATAAACAATTAGCAGGCCCGCTTTTATAAGCAGTAGAGCCATGGTTGGAGGAGTAAGATGGAAACACAAAAGAAGTATGTCATGTTCGTCGACGAGACGGGGACGCCAAAGGGAAACACGCAATTCAACCTGACCGGTGTATTGATGGAATATAAATATGCGATTGATGCCGACGAGGCTGGCATGCCTTGCGAATTGAAGCGTCGGTTACATGCCTTCAAACGCGACGTGTTCAAGACAGAAAATATCCCGCTCCATTTAAAAGAGATTTTAAAGGCTGAGCACCCTTACGGGAAAGAGGATGGCATCACAATCGATATGCTCCGTGATTTCTGGAACAAGTTGCCTGATTTCTTGCGCGATATCGACTGCACGATCGTCAGCGTCGAGGTCGATAAACAAAAACTTCATGACTTCTACTCGACACCGAAAGACCCGTACGTCGTCGCGTTCGCTCACTTGATGAAGTCGTTTTATGCGTTCTTGGAAGAGACGGAAGCCGTCAGCGCCCGCGTCGTCTTGGAGTCACGGGATGACTATCAGAACTTGCTCATCCAAAAAGCGTTCTTCGATATCTTCAATTCGGGGACGGTCCATCTCGACGTCGAGAAGAGCCGTCAAAAAATCAAAGGCTTCATCTTTTCAGAGAAGCAGAACACGGTGTATCAGTCGGGTCTCGAAATCGCTGACCTCGTCTGCCTCCCGCTCTCGCGCGTGCGTCGCGGCGTCATCGAAGTAAAACCACGGTTCGTCCATTATGGGGATGAGAACCGCATCTTCAAAGCCATCAAGGACAAGATTTACATTCGTAAAGAAAGTCCTGACCAAGATTTCCGCAACTGGGGATTCAAAAAAGTACCGATTACGAAAAAGCGCCGCGAATGGAGCGACCATCCGTGGAACCACTAAAAACTGCCTTGCCGATTATTCGGCAAGGCAGTTTTTTCGTTCATTGTCCGGTCGCTTGCTTGGACTTCATTCGTTTTTTCCCTTCGCGGCACATATCGAGCAGCGGACATGTCTCGCAAGCAGGACGTTGCGCTTTGCAGTGATACCGGCCGAAGAAGATGAACTGGTGATGGAGCTGTGACCATTCTTCGCGCGGGAACTTCTTCATGAGCGTGTCCTCGACTTGACGGACGTTATCTTTCCAACGACAGATACCGAGACGTTTCGAGACACGCTCGACGTGCGTGTCGACGGCGAATGCCGGTTCGTGAAATGCGACGGACAAGACGACGTTCGCCGTCTTCCGTCCGACGCCAGGCAACGCCTCGAGCGATTCGCGATCCGACGGGACGATCCCGTCGTGACGTTCTACGATTTGCATCGAGAGCGCCTTCACGTTTTTCGCCTTGTTCCGATACAGACCGATGCGCTTGATTAACGCCTCAATGTCGGCGACGTCAGCAGCGGCCATCGATTCGACGGTCGGATAGGTCTCGAACAGACCAGGCGTCACTTTGTTGACGAGTGCATCGGTCGCCTGCGCCGATAACGCCACGGCCACGACAAGCTCGAACGGATTACGGTGCGTCAACTCACAGTGGGCGTCCGGGAACATGCGACGCATCGTGTCAGACACTTCGGTCAATTGGGCTCTCGTCAACATCACTTTTTCCTCCGTTGATAATCGACGAGGTCCTCGAGTGACTCGACGTTGTGGTCTTGCCACACTCTGAGAATCTTGTCCATATATTTAAAGTTGCGTACGTTGCGAAGCTTTGCTTCCCGAAGCGCGGCCATAATCAGCTCTTCACTGAAGCCGTCCTCGGTCAACCAACCGACAATCTGTTCGATCTCGAACGGAGTGATCGTCCCGAATTCGCGCTCAAACGTATGAATGATGTTCTCATTTAACGAATGAGCCGATTTTTCAGGTGTCGCCCCTTCTTCGAGCGCAAGGAACAACGGGAGCAGACTGTATCGTTCAACCTCGGTCGACGCATCGATGGCGATCAACTCTTTTTGGAGCAAGCCGAGCAAAACGGAACGAGCCTCGCTTTCGGCCACGTTCATTCGGTCTCCGAGTTCGCTCGGAAGCGGCATCTCAATACCTTCCCCTGTCATCTCAAGCAAGTGGATGACGAGATTGAACTCGACCGGACTCAAGTTGAGGCGACGCGCCTCCGTGAACAGTTTTCTCGGAACGACGACTGGATTTTGTTCGAACAGCTTGATTAGATTATGTGCATCCATGTCGCACATCCTTTCTAGACAAATCAATCGGGGAAGACGAAGTCATCCCCGATTGGCGATTATGGGTGAATGCGGTTCAAGAGGCGTGGGAACGGAATCGCTTCGCGGATATGCTCGATACCGCTAATCCAGGCGACCGTACGCTCAAGACCAAGACCGAAGCCAGAGTGCGGGACCGATCCGTATTTGCGAAGTTCGAGGTACCAGTCGTACGCGTCCGTCTCATCGAGACCTTCTTTGATGATTTCTTCTTTCAACCGGTCGTAATCGTCTTCACGTTGCGAACCGCCGATAATCTCGCCGTAGCCTTCCGGTGCGATCAAGTCGGCACAGAGGACGAGTTCCGGGTTTTCCGAATCGACTTTCATATAGAACGGCTTGATGTCTTTCGGCCAATGTGTGATGAACACCGGGAGGTCATGCGCGTTGGCGATGGCCGTCTCGTGCGGGGCACCGAAATCGTCGCCGTACTCGATGTCGTCGAAGCCTTCGTCTTTTAAGAACTTGATCGCATCGGTGTAACGGACACGCGGGAACGGTGCTTGGACTTTCTCAAGTTTCGACAAGTCGCGTCCGAGCAGTTCCAATTCGTTGCGGCAGTTTTCGAGCGCCGATTTGGCGATATACGAGACGTAGCGCTCTTGGAGCTCGAGGCTCATGTCGTGGTCGAAGAATGCCATCTCCGGCTCGATCATCCAGAACTCGATCAAGTGGCGGCGCGTCTTCGATTTCTCGGCCCGGAACGTCGGTCCGAACGAGAAAACTTTGCCAAGTGCCATCGCGGCAGCTTCCATGTATAGCTGGCCCGTTTGTGACAAGTAGGCCGGTTGTCCGAAGTAATCTGTCTCGAACAACTCAGTCGTTCCTTCCGGTGCACTCGACGTGATGATTGGTGGATCGATTTTCACGAAACCTTCTTGGTTGTAGAACTCATACGTCGCCCGAATCAATTCGTTACGAACTTTCATGATCGCGTGCTGGCGACGCGAACGGAGCCAAAGGTGACGGTTGTCCATCAAGAACTCGGTACCGTGCTCTTTCGGTGTGATCGGATAGTCGATTGATTCTGCAATCACTTCCATCGCCGTCACTTCGAGCTCGAAGCCGAGCGGCGTGCGCCCGCCGTCCGATTTGACCGTACCGGTGACCCAGACCGAAGTTTCTTGCGTCACGCCTTTAGCGAGCGCGAACAACGCTTCGGCTACATCGGCTTTGACGACGACGGCTTGAGCGAAACCGCTCCCGTCACGAAGTTGAAGGAAAGCGATCTTTCCACTCGAACGTTTGTTGGCGATCCAGGCTCCGACGCGGACCGTCTGGCCTTCGTAATCTTTAAATTGGCTGATTGAAATAGTTGTCATATCCATATCCATCCTTTCGCTTATCGAGCTTTACGTGTAATGAAGTCTTCTACTCGATCGAGCGCTTCTAATACCCGTTTCAATTCTGTTGCATAAGACAAGCGGACGTAGTCGTCCTGTCCGAAACCTGAGCCTGGAACGAGGGCGACAAACGCTTCGCCGAGTACGGCCTCACACCATGCGTCGACCGAGTCATATCCGCTCATCAATGCCGCCTCTTTGGCGTTGGCATATAAGTAAAATGCGCCTTGCGGCTTCAAGCATGTGATGCCTGGGATGGCAATCAAACGCTCATAAACGATCTCGAGTCGTTCCGCGAATGAGACACGCATCATCTCGACGTCGTCTTGTGGTCCGTTATACGCTTCGACCGCCGCCGCTTGGGCGATTGACGTCGGGTTCGATGTCGAGTGCGATGCGAGGTTCGTCATCGCCTCAATAATCGTCTTATCGCCGACCGCATAACCGATGCGCCATCCGGTCATCGCGTGTGACTTCGAGACGCCATTGATGATGATTGTCCGCTCCAACATCCCTGGAAGCGTCGCGATTGAGACGAACTCCGCATCGCCGTAGACGAGTTTCTCATAAATCTCGTCACTGACGACGAGCAAATCGTGTCGTTTGATGACGTCCGCGAGTGCCGACAGTTCGGCCTCGGTATAAATCATACCGGTCGGGTTCGACGGACTGTTCAAGATGACCGCTTTCGTCCGTTCCGTGATGGCCGCCTCGAGCAACTCTGGCGTCAATTTGAACATCGTCGACTCATTCGTATCGACGTACACCGGGACACCGTCCGCGAGCTTCACTTGCTCCGGATAGCTGACCCAGTACGGTACCGGGATGATGACTTCGTCGCCTTCATCTAAAATCGCTTGGAACAATGTATAGAGGGCATGCTTCGCACCTGAGGCGACCATGACCTCCGCACGCGTGAACGTCAAGTTGCTGTCGCGCTTCGTCTTCTCGATGATCGCGTCTTTCAATTCGACCGTCCCGCCTGATGGCGTATACTTCGTGTCACCATCGCGCGCGGCCTGACAGGCTGCCTCGATAATGCGTTCCGGCGTATTGAAGTCCGGTTCCCCTGCGCCGAGGCCGATGACGTCTTGTCCCGAAGCCTTTAACGCTTTCGCTTTCGCTGTGATGGCGAGTGTCGTTGAAGGTGTCAACTGCTTTACACGTTGTGCCAATAGATGTTCCACAAAAACTCCCCCTTGGTTTCGTTACGAGTCCGTCAATTGGACCCGTCGAATAAATTCGCCCGCTTGGAGCGTATAATACGAATACGTATACGATGCGCCCGATTTCGTCACGACCTCAATCAAGGCCCGTTCGTCAAACCCGTATTTACAGCTGACGAGTGACCCGCCCGTTTCTGCGACCGATTCGGCACAGACTTGATCTAAGTCGACCGACGCGATGTCACGCGTCACAATCGGCAACTTGTCATCGACTGGCACGAACTGGACTTGATCCGTCTCCTCGAAGACGACATACGGTTCCGTCCCGTTATACAGCTCGGCCCGTTCGATGTTGACGGACGGTTGCTCGGTCTCGAGACGCTCGCGTGCCGCCTCGATCATCTTGTCTTTCGTGCGCTCGGTATGACCGACCGTGAACCAATAGATGCCACTAAATACGATGACGGCACCGATGAGTGCCGTCATGAACGCAACCACTACTTTGGTCTTCCGTGTCATTCCGTCCGATAGATGGTGAACACCATCTCTTCTTTCTTCGGATCATTCACTTTTTTCTCTAAAGCAAGACCGAACATTAAATCTTGGCCCTTCAACGTGCGGTTCAACAAGTCGACAATTTTGTATACATCTGCCGTCGGCTCGATTCGAACCGTCGCCAACGTCTCGATATTCGAATTCATGATTACTCCTCCTTCAAAAAACACTATACCCATTATTATAAAACGATAATATCACGATGCCTAGCGTTATCTCTGATTTCCTAGGCCGGTCTTTTCTTTCTCGTCTAAAAATAGCTCCAGTTCGGCGAGTGCAGTCTCGAGCGGACCGTCGATTCGGTCGACGGCCGGCAAACTGTTGATGAACTGCTTCCCATAACGGGTCGTCTCGACACGACGGTCAAAGACGAAGATGGCGCCGTAATCCTCTTTCGAGCGAATCAGACGGCCGACCCCTTGTTTAAAGCGGATGACCGCTTGCGGGAGTGACAGCTCGAAGAATGACGATTTGCCTGTCGCCTCGATTTTCTCGGACCGCGCCTGCATGACCGGTTGGTCGGGCGGGGCGAACGGGAGTCGGACGATAATGAGGCAAGTGAGTGCCTCGCCCGGAATGTCGACGCCTTCCCAGAAGCTGGCCGTCCCGAACAAAATCGATTGGTCGATGCGCTTGAATTGTTTCGTCAAACGGCTGCGTGATCCGCCGCTGACGCCTTGGGCGAGGAGCGTATAACCTTCATCAAGCTGGTCTTTGACGGCCTCGTGCGTCAACCGCAACAGTTCGTTCGATGTGAACAAGACGAGCATCCGTCCTTTCGTCACATTGGCGATTTGGGCAATCGAGCCTGCAATCTGTTCGACGAACCGCGGCAACGGAACCTCGTTGATGAGCGGGATATCGGATGGCACGAACAGTTTCGCTTGTTTCTTGAAATCAAACGGTGACGCCAGGACGACGCGACGGACATCCTCGCCGTCGAGTCCAAGACGGCGTTCGATGAATCCGAATCGGCCCGAAACGGTCATCGTCGCCGACGTCAAGACGGTCGAACGCTTGGCGAACAGTCGTTCATGCAAGAGCAGACCGATTTCGACCGGTTGCGTATACACCGAAGTCAACTTACGATTGGCCAGATTGAGTTCGACCCAACTGACAGCATCGTCATCCCGCGTGAGCATCGTCTCGTAGAGCACGCTCTCGATATCGCGCACGTCCCCGATGAACGCCTTCAAATCCCCGAGTACGGCCCGTTGTTTGAACGTCATATGTTCTTTATGCTCATCGAGAAGGCGATGCAGTTGCCGGAGCGTCGTCCGGAGTGTCCGCAGACGGTCTTCGAGTCGCTTCGCCACTTCCCGAATCGGACGGAACGGCTCCCCTTCCCGCTCAAAGCGGACGGTTTGACGTTGCTCCCGCTTTTTACCGAGCGACTGGAGCGCCGTGAGCAAATCGTTCAGTTCATCGTCGACGCGGGCGAGCGCTTGATCGGTCGCCTTGCTGAACGCCTCGGCTTCTTCTGCGACGGCCGTCAAATCAGCGAGTCCGAGCACGCGTGAATGGAACTTGCCATCGGCGCCGTAACCGAACCACTTGAACAAGCGGTCGAACTGAATCGCGTCGAACGTCACACCGAAGTGATGCGACGCGACTTCCTCGACTTGATGGGCCTCATCTAAGATGAGCGGCGTATCGGTCGGAAGAATCCCGGCCTGATGCTGCAAATCAGAGAACAATAAGGCGTGGTTCGTCACGATGATATCGGCCTCTTTCGAGCGCAAGACGGCCCGGGTGAAGAAGTCCCGGCTATACCACGGGTCAAAGCGGCCGAAGTCCGAGGCCGCGTCGGCTTGGATGAGCCGTTTGAACGAGGCCGGCCCTTGTGACGCCGCGCCTGGTAGCGACAACTCTTCCAAGTCGCCTGTCACGGTCTCGGTCAACCAGACGAGTACCATCGCCTTGCACATCGCTGGGAGCAAGCCTTCGTTCTCCTCCTCGAGAATCATCTCGAACTTGCGGAGGTCGATGTAATTGCGTCTCCCTTTCAACAACGTGAATTCGACTTCAGGGAAAATCGCTTTTAAAATCGGCAAATCTCGAGTCAACAGCTGTTCCTGCAATTGAATCGTATGTGTGCTGACGACGACCGGTCGTTTCGTCTCGAGCGCGTGATGTGCGCTCGGAATCAAATACGCCAACGTTTTTCCGGTCCCTGTCCCCGCCTCGATTAACAGTGTCGCTTCGTCATCGAGCGCTTTATAGACGTGGCGCATCATCTCAAATTGACTTTGCCGCGGCTCGAATTGCCCGAACAATGCCGGGAGCGTCTCTTCAATCGTCCGGTGAAGGAACGGCTCGAACGGCTCGCGTTCGATGGCGGGTTCGAACGTGTCGACGAGACGTCTCAGTGCGATTTTCCGATGAACATCGTACGTCGTCTCGTCGTCGGCCCGGATCCCGACTTGAATGATCAACTCATCGAGCAGCGGCTCGACGTTGCTCGTCCACGACTCGGACAACCGCCGCAATTGTTTTAGCGTGACGAGCGGTAACGCTCGCAACCGCTCGACCAAGCGAACGAACAGTTCAGCCGTTGCCTCGGCGTCGCTGAGCGCGCGGTGCGCGTCGGTGTGGACGAGGTTGAACGTCTCGGCGAGCGACTCGAGTGCGTGGCTCTCGAGCGTCGGGTATAGAATCCGCGCCAGCTCGACCGTGTCGATGGCCCGGCCCTGGAACGGGATATACCCGGCCAACTCTAAGCTTTCATTCAAAAAATTCAAATCAAACGATACATTATGGGCGACAAAAATCCGCCCGTCTAGCATCTTCCATATATCTGGGATCACTTCCTCAAACGTCGGGGCTTCCGCCACGTCTTGATTCGTGATCGTCGTCAACTGCGTGATAAAAGGCGGGATTGGGCGACTCGGACGAATCAAGGTACTGTAGCGCTCAATCACTTCACTCCCTTGAACGACCACCGCCGCAAATTCAATCAATTCGTCGCCGGACTTGACGGAATGACCAGTCGTCTCCAAATCCACTATCACATAGGTGTCCATAACATCCATCCCATCTTCGGCACGCTCGTGCTTTCTGTCTGTCTCATCTTACCATAGAACGATACACGAAAAAACGGGGATGCCTCTCGCGGACATCCCCGTTCGTCTTATAAAATCGTATGGGCGATTTCTTCGTATAGAAGTTGATCAATCTCGTTTCGCTCGTTCAAGACGGCGACTTTCGGACGATGTTGTTTCGCTTCCTCGGCCGTCATTTGACCGTACGCCATGATGATGACGACGTCCCCGACTTGGAAGTGACGGGCCGCAGCCCCGTTCAAACAGACGACACCTGAGCCTCGTTCGCCCTTGATGACGTACGTCTCGATGCGAGCCCCGTTATGGTTGTTCGTGATGTGGACATGCTCGTTCTCCATGATCCCGACCGCATCCATTAAATCTTCATCGATCGTGATCGAGCCGACGTAATGTAAATTCGCCTCGGTGACGGTCGCCTTGTGTAGTTTTGCGTGCATAAATGTTCGAATCATTGGATTCATCCTTTCTTCCAAATCACATTATCAATCAAGCGGGCCCGTTCGAACTGCACCGCTACAGCAATCAATAGTTCGGTTGACGCGGAGGTCACCTCGGTCAACGTCGGATAGTCTTTGATTTCGACATAGTCGATCGTACTGCTCGGAATGTGCTTCAAGCGGTCCTCGAGCCGTGCCATCACGTCTCGAATCGCCTCACCTTGCGCAAGGGCGTCTCGCGCCTCAATCAAGGCACGGTTGATGTCACTCGCATCCGCCTTCTCTGACTCCGACAAATAGACGTTACGGGACGATTTCGCAAGGCCCGACGGTTCACGGATAATCGCACAGCGGCGAATCTCGACCGGGACGAAATAGTCGCGGACGTAACCTTCGATTAGAGCGACCTGTTGCGCATCCTTCAACCCAAAGTAAGCGCGGGTCGGACGGACGAGATTGAACAGTTTCGAGACGACGGTCAAGACGCCATCGAAATGACCGGGACGACTGGCCCCGCATAAGACGTCAGCGCCGGTGCGCACCGTCACACGTGCCATGTCGAGCGGATACATCGTCTCCGTGTTCGGGTAGAACAAGACGTCGACACCCGCCTCGCGAGCGAGTGCCTCGTCCCGCTCGAAATCACGCGGATAGCGGTCGAGGTCTTCGTTCGGTCCGAACTGGGTCGGGTTGACAAAGATACTCATGACGACGAGGTCGTTTTCTGACTTGGCCGCTTCGACGAGACTGAGGTGCCCTTCATGCAAATAACCCATCGTCGGGACGAAACCGATCGTCCCGACACCTGTCAATGCTTCTTGTAACGAACGTGGGGTCGTGACGATGTTCATGCCTTGCCCCCGTAGAGCGTGTCGAGCAATGACTCATCCATCGTGAACGTGTGCCGTTCGAGCGGGAACGAGCCGTCTTTCGTCGCATCGACGTAATTGCGGATTGCTGTCGTCGCTACTTCATTCACGTCGGCATATGCCTCGACGAACTTCGGAAGGCGGTCGACGCCATATTTCAAGATATCGTGATAGACGAGTACTTGGCCATCCACATCGGCACCCGCACCGATTCCGATGACCGGGATGCTGAGCGCCTCGGCAATCTTTTTGGCCAATTGATGCGGCACACACTCGAGGACGAGCATCTTCGCGCCGACCCGCTCCGCCTCGAGGCTATCGGCAATCAACTGTTCTGCGTCTTCGAGCGACTTGCCTTGTACTTTATAACCTTCGAGCACACCGACCGATTGCGGAGTGAGACCAAGGTGGGCGACACACGGCATACCGACTTTCGTCAGACGCTCGATCGTTTCAAGCACCTCACCCGCCCCTTCAAGTTTAATCGCATCGGCTTGTCCGTCTTGGAACAACGTCGCGGCCGCTTGAAGCGTGCGGTCGAAATCACCGTGGTATGTCGCGAACGGCATATCGACGATGACGAACGTGTCACGGGCCCCGCGGCGAACCGCTTTCGCGTGATGGACCATGTCCGAGATTGTCACAGGAATCGTCGAATCGTAACCGAGCACGACCATCCCGAGCGAGTCCCCGACTAAAATGATATCGACGCCTGCAGCCTCGGCCAGTTTCGCGGACGGGTAATCGTAGGCAGTCAACATAACTAATTTTTCTTCTTGCTTCATCTTCTTCAATAACGAAGTCATCGTATGCATATAGTTCTCCTCCTAATGTGGAGACAGGTTAGAAAAAACGCCTTCCTACACGAATGGTAAGAAGGCGCACGAAAACAATCTCAAGTAGATGAGTGTCCTTCTGTCCCTGTCAAAATGATCAAGGCAGACAAAAAAATGTAGTGACGGTCTGCAGTACTGGTACACTTCGCGAGCGATAGCGTCCGGCACATTCATTATAGACCACGAACCCGTTTCCATCAATCATTCCAAACTGCGATCTCGGCAGAATAAATCGGCTCGACCGTTCCTTCATGTTCCAACAGGAGTGCCCCTTCCTCTGAAATGCCGCGCATCGTCCCGCGTCTTGGCTTCCCTGACGCCGTCAACGTCACCGGTTCGTTTAGATAGGCGGCGTGTTCGAGCCAATGGGCGCGCACAGAATCAAATCCTGAGGCGAGGAACAAATCGTATTCCGTCTCGAGCTCGGCGAGCAAGTGCGCGAGCAACTCGCTTCTCCGATACGTCTGATTCGTTTCAAGCTTGATGGACGTCGCGCGATGGGCGAGCTCGTCCGGGATGACATCGCTATTGACGTTCAACCCGAATCCGAGGATGACGGCTTGAATCCGGTCACCCTCCGTCTGCATCTCGGTCAAGATGCCGCCGATTTTTTTCCCATTGAGCAACAAGTCATTCGGCCATTTGATGGTAGCCGGGATACCTTGCGCATGCAGGGCGCGCGCGAACGCGCTCGCCGCCATGAGCGTCAGCTTCGAGGCGTCGCGAATCGGCAACGCCGGGCGCAGGATGACACTCGCCGCGATATTGACGTGGCTCGGATTATACCAGTTCCGGCCGAGTTGGCCTCGTCCCGCTGTCTGCTCCTCGCTGATGACGAGCGTTCCTTCGAGGACGCCTTTTTGCGCCAATTCATGGGCGATGCGTTGGGTCGTATCGACTTGATCAAACGCATGGACGGCTTGTCCGAAGCGTCCTTTTCGGAACGATACGAACGCTGGCTCATCGAGTCGGTCGGTCTGGCCGAACAATTGATACCCTTTTCGAGGAATCGTCTCAATCGCATACCCATCTTGTTTTAACATCTCAATATGCTTCCAAATAGCGGTACGTGAAATATTAAATTGACGGGCCAACTCCTGACCACTCCAGACGGTCCCGTCCTGCAACAGGTTTAATACTTTTCCGCGTGTTGAAGCCATCGTTTCGCCTCCTTTCGTAACGGTTCCGGTTCGTTGGCGAGCTCGCCTTCCAGCACGAGCCGTTCGACGTGGGCGAGCATTTGTTTGATGAGCGGACCCTTGGCCCCGATTTGGAGCGCGTCACGGCCGTCGAAGCGAAGCTCCCGGCGCGATTGAATCGGCAACTGCCGCTTCAACTGTTCAGCCGTCTCCGTCCGACCCGACATGTCGAGATACGTCGAGAGCGTCGCCGTCGTCGTCTCGTAAATCGTGAACGTGTCGAGGCCGGTCGTGAACAACCGGGCGAGCACGATCGCTTCCCGTTTCAGCGCGTTCGAGCGTTTCCACGGCGTCAACCAATCGGTCGCAGCGGCATGATGGACGAACAGCGCCCAGCCGCCGACCGGATTGACCGGCGTCCGTCTGTCGGCGATGACGCGCTCAATCAGTTCTGCCGAGACGTTCGGTAAGTACTGATGGATGCCGAGGTCCAGTATCGCCGCCAGCGCTTTTCGATACGCCGGACCGACCATCAGCTTCTCAAACTCGATGGCGACCCGCTCCATCGCGATGTCTTGCAGTTTATGACCGAGTTCGCGGGAAGCCCGTTGCACGTCGTCATCGAGACGGAAATCGAGCTGGGCCATGAAGCGGAACGCCCGCATGATGCGGAGCGCGTCCTCATTGAAGCGTTCGTACGGGCTGCCGACGGTACGAATGACACGCGCCTCAAGATCCATCCGACCGCCGAACAAATCGACGACGTTGCCATCGTGGAACGCCATCGCGTTCATCGTGAAGTCGCGCCGTTTCATATCCTCCTCGAGCGAGACGCCGAGCGACACGTGGTCGGGCCGTCTCGAATCCGAATAGGTCCCTTCCGACCGGAACGTCGTCACTTCGAACGGATGATGGTCGAGAATGACCGTCACTGTGCCGTGATCGATTCCGGTCGGTACCGATTTCGGGAACAAGCGCATGACTTCGTCCGGAAAGAGCGACGTGGCGATATCGATGTCATCCGGAAGCGTACCGCGCATATAGTCGCGGACGGCCCCCCCGACGATATACGCTTCGCCGCCGTGGGCGTTAATCGTTTCGATAATCTGTTTGGCGTATTCCCATTCCGTCATGGGCGCACCACCTGTTCATAAAGCGATTCATATGCCGTGACGATATCAGCCGACGCGAACTGTTTGGCCCGTTCGAGCCCGTTCGTGCGGAAGCGTGCATGCAGTTCCCCGTCGAGCAAAATCGCTTCGAGCGCTCTCGTCGCCGCGAGCGCGTCGCCGCGTTTGACGACGAACCCTTCCACGCCGTCAGTGATGACTTCCGGCAATCCGCCCGCATCGCTGACGACCGACGGGACGCCCGTCGCCATCGCCTCGAGCGCGACGAGACCGAACGCCTCTTTGTCCGATAACAGGATGTGGACGTCGCAAATCGACAAGAGCGCCGCCACTTGTTCTTGCTTCCCGGCGAAGATGACTTGCTCTTCGAGTCCCATTTCGCTCACGAGGCGGCGCATCGCTCCCATGAGCGGACCGTCGCCGACGAGGAGCAGTTTCTTATGTGGGACGTTCATCTGCTGGAACGCCTCGAGCACGAGATCGATTCGCTTCACTTGCCGGAAGTTCGAGATATGGATGACGACCCGGTCTTGATCGGACAAGCCATACCGTTCGCGGAGCGACGTGTCGGCCTGCGGTTGATAGACCGCCTCATCGATGAAGTTGTGGATGACGTCAATCGATAAGTCGGACCCAATCCGCTCGAGCGTCTCTTGCTTCAAACTGTCCGAGACGGCCGTGATGGCGTTCGATTGGCGTAAGCCGTACAAAATCGCCGGCTTCAATTCCTCATCTTCCCCGAGCACGGTGATATCCGTGCCATGGAGTGTCGACACGATCGGTGTCTTTGTCCCCGCCATCTCGCGTCCGAGGGCGGCACAGACGGCGTGCGGCACCGCATAGTGGGCGTGGATGACATCGAGGCCGAACGCCCGGATGACGCTCGCAATCTTCGACGCCAGCGTGATGTCGTACGGTGGATACCGGAACACCGAGTATTGATTGATCTCGACTTGGTGGAACGTGATGTTCGGATGATAGGCGTTCAATCGGAATGGGATGCTCGACGTGATGAAATGGACGTCATGGCCCCGGTCGGCGAGTTTCATCCCGAGCTCGGTGGCGAGAATGCCCGAACCCCCGACCGACGGATAACAGAGAACTCCGATTCGTAGACTCATGTGAGCTCACCTGCCCGATGGACGACGTACGGGCGACTCGTCATCAACCCTTCCGCATATGCGGTCCCGATTAAGCTGCCGAAGTGACGTTCCCGCGCCAACACCCGTTCGAGATAGGCGTCCGTGAGCGGCGTTGCCACGCCGTCGACCGGTGTGAACTGACTGGCATAGGCGCGCAAGGCGTCAAGTTTTTGCTCGATTGTCCCTGTGATGTCGATGCAGACGTCCGGTGTCGTATGGGCGTTAATCATATATTGATAGACGCTCGACGGCCGATATGCCGGGACGTCGGGCATGTATTTACGGATTCCGGCATTAAAGAGCGCCTCCTCGACGAGTCGGGCGCAGGCGCCGTGGTCGGGATGGCGGTCGATGCCGTATGGATACAGGACGTGTGTCGGACGCTCGGACCGAATCAATCGGACGATTGCCTCGATTTGCGTGGTGTCCCCGGTCAGGCCCCGGTCCGGGAACCCGAGATTGATGCGACGGATGCCGAGCACCCGATCGGCCGTTTCGGCTTCGATGCCGCGTGTGACGACGTCCCCGTTCGAAGACAGCTCCGCTCTCGTCAAATCGACGTATAGGACGTCGACCCCGGCCTCGGTCCATTGGGCGGTCATGCCGGCGATTCCGATTTCGATATCGTCTGGATGGGCCCCGATTGCTACTATTTTCATAAAATCACCTCTTCTGTGAAAATTATATCGGACTCATCGCAGAATGTCATATGTAGAGGGTAGTCAATCGAGAGGTTTTTCGAGTACGCTACTAGGTGGGAGGTGAACCAAATGACGGTACAATTACCGATTCGGTTTCGCAATATATTCTTTATTTTAATTGGTTCCTTTATCTTCGCGTTCGGCGTCTATCATTTCAACGTCCAGAACAATTTGGCGGAAGGCGGATTCACGGGCATCACCTTGATTCTGCGCGGTTTGTTCGACTGGTCGCCATCGATCACGAACTTGGCGCTCAACATCCCGCTCTTTTTTGTCAGCTACAAGCTGCTCGGGCGGACGACGTTCATCTATACGCTCATCGGGACGTTCAGTTTCTCGCTCTGGTACGCCCTCATCGCCAAGTACTCGAATCTAATCATCGATTTGACGGACGATATGGTGCTCGCGAGTCTATTCGCCGGTCTCTTCATCGGAGTCGGTCTCGGCATCATCTTCAATAACGGCGGGACGACGGGAGGCGTCGATATCATCGCCCGGCTCGTCCAACGTTATGTTGGCTGGTCAATCGGCAAGACGTTCCTCGTGTTCGACTTTTTCGTCATCGTCCTCAGTTTGACGTATCTCGATATCCGCGAGGCGATGTACACGCTCCTCGCCGTCTATATCGGTGCCCGCGTCATCGACTCGATGCAAGAAGGGACATACGCCGGCAAGGCCGCCATGATTATCAGCGATCATCGTACGGCCATCGCTGACGGGATTCACGCCACGATGAACCGCGGGACGACACGGCTCCTCGCCAAGGGCGGCTATTCGAATAAAGAGCTCGAAGTGCTATACGTCGTCGTTGGACGAAACGAAGTCAATCGGTTGAAGACAATCGTCAAACAGATCGACCCGCACGCCTTCGTCACGTTCCACCACGTCTATGAGGTCGGCGGTGAAGGGTTCACGTTCGATGAGAACCGTGTCCCGCTGAAATAAGTCACGACAAACGACGCCCCGTTCGGATGAACGGGGCGTTTCATTATTGCTCGATCTGGACGATCTCAAAATCGAGTGGGCCGCCCGGTGAAGCGATTGATACGGATTGACCGACAACGCCTCCCATCAACCCGCTACCGAGCGGGGACGATACGGAAATCGTTCCTTCCGCCAAATCAGCCTCGAGCTCACCGACGAGGCGATACGTCTCATCGTTCCCGTCCGGTAATTCCCGAATGACGACTCGGCTCCCGAACGCGACGACGTCGGGCCGACCCTCGTCGACGATGACGGCATCAGCGAGCAGACGCTCCAGTTCGATAATTTTAGTCTCAATCTGCTCTTGTTCCCGGACCGCGTCCGCATACGTCACGTCTTCACGGAAATCACAAAACTTCCGGGCCGTCTTGACGCGTTCGAGCGCCTCGCGCCGGCTATCGCCACGCAACGTCTCGAGCTGCTCCTGCAAGCGGAGACGCCCCGCTTTCGTCAATCGTGGGTGATTCATCGGCTGCTCCTTTCAAAAGCGAAATGAAAAAGTCCCGTCACGTGGACGGGACCCTTGATTCTACTCATCACGTGGCATAAAGACGATGAGTGCCAAACGGATCAGTTCGGCGACGGCGACGAGTGTGGCCGCCACATATGTCCAAGCTGCCGCGTTGAGCACTTTGCGTGCGCCCGACTCTTCCGTTGCCGTGACGATACCGTGGCTCGTCAATTCAGCCATGGCCCGTTTCGAGGCATCGAATTCGACCGGTAACGTGACAAGCTGGAACACGACCGCCCCGAGCATCATGATGACACCGAGTTGAGCGAGACCCATCGCGCCGAGCAAGAAACCACCTAAGAGAAGTGGGAACGACAAGTTCGACGTGATGTTCACGACCGGGACGAGACGATGACGGACCCGCATCATCTTATAATCGGTCGCATCTTGAATCACGTGGCCGATCTCGTGGGCCGCAATCGCAGCGGATGAAATCGTCGCGCCTTGATACACTTCGCGCGACAGACGGACGACTTTATTGACCGGGTCGTAATGGTCACTCATCAAACCATCGACCATCTCGATCCGGACGTTTTGAACGCCGTTTTGTTTCATGATGAAGTCAGCGACCTGTGCACCCGTGACTCCGCTTTGAATCGGTTGTTGGAGAAACTTTTTGTACGTACTTTTCACTCGCATCTGGGCCCATAACGGAATGAGCATAATCAGTGCAAGATAGAAAATATAGCCACCTAATGACATGTTCTCTATCACCTCTGCGTGTATTTGATAATCTGATTTTACATTCTAATGAACTTATTATCAAGCGAAGTGCGTAGGATGATGTGGTATCCCATAAAAAAACATATTCCGGTCAACCAGAACGACCCGTAGCCGATCCAGGCGATATGTTCGGCCAGTGACGGATAACGCGGCCATTGTCCGAGCACGTAGTCAACGACGTCGTTATGGATGACCCAGATGAGCGTCAAGACGAACGAGCGGACCGTCCATGTCATGAACGGTGCGTACAACAGCGCCTGGAACGCCATCGCCCCGTGTGACACCATCAGCATGACGGCCATGAGCACGGTGAACGTCTCGGCATCCGGACCGAGTTCCCGTAAGAACAAGATGTTCATGATGACGGCCCATACCCCGTATTTGATGAGCGTCACGAAGGCGAGCGTCTCCATGAGGGGCGACTTCTTCCCGGCAATCCATAAGCCGAGCACGACCGTGAAGAAGAGCGAAGCTGTCGGACTGTCCGGCACGAACGGCCAATAGATGAGCGGTGTGTCACGGAGCTGGGGCTCATACCAGACATATCCGTAAATCGTTCCGAACAAGTTGATGATGAACAAGAGCACCAAGACGGTCCGATGGGTGAGAATCGGGCGTAGCATATGTATCATTCGTGTATTCCATCCTTTTTTTCTCTATTGTAGCGCAACGGAGGCGAAGTAAAAAGAAGCGTGACCCGTTAGACGGGCCACGCTTCTTGAACCAATCGATTATTGGTTGTTTTCGCCGCCTTCACCGTATGAAGCGATGAATTCAGACATGGCTTGGAGATCTTCATCCGAACCATCCCATTGACCGGCTGGCATCGTACCGACACCGTTGACCGCGATATCCGCGATCTCTTCGGCCGTATACTGTGTGCCGACGAGTGCAGGAGCTGCTGCCCCGCCTTCGAGGTTCTGACCGTGACAGTTCACACAAGACTGAGCCGAGTAAATCTCATAGCCAGGTGCGGCCGTATCGATTTCAGGGCCCTCGCCCGGAACTTCCAAGATCCCTTGTTCATGAACTTGATCCCAGTGCGTCGTTTGAACCGATTCCCACGTCAAGTAGAAAATCGACAACACGCCGAGAAGCATGAAGCTAATGGCGATCGGACGTTTGGCCGGACGGCGTTCGAGTCCTTGGTCGAGCCATGGTGCGATCAAGAGCGCCGTGAAAGCGACCCCTGGCAAGATGACCGTCCCAAGCAAGATCCAATCCCCTGCTGCGAACTGATACTTGAGCAATTGATACAAGAACAAGAAATACCAGTCCGGAAGCGGAATGTATGACGTGTTCGTTGGGTCGGCGATGTTTTGGAGCGGTGGGGCCTCGACAATCGTCAAGGCGATGAATCCGATCAAGAAGACCGAACCGACCATCCACTCTTTCAACAAGAAGTTCGGCCAGAACGCTTCCGTGCGTCCTGGATACTCTGAATAGTCTTTAGCAATATTTTGTTTCCGATTCGAGATTCCTACTCGAGAGTCGGTTACAAATTTCATCCCTTTACCGCGATGCATATCGTTTCTCCTCCTTTTTGTCTTCGATTCGGCTTATAGCGGTCCTGAGATCCCTTGCTTACGAATCATCAAGAAGTGGGCTCCGAGGAGTCCGAACAAGGCCGCCGGTAAGAAGAAGACGTGAATGGCGAAGAAGTTCGTGAGCGTCCGTGCGCCGACGATCTCGCCACCGGCGAGAAGCGTTTTGGCGATACCACCAATGACCGGGACACTCTCGGCAATTTGAAGTGTAACTTTCGTCGCGAACAACGCTTTCATATCCCACGGCAACAAGTACCCTGTAAGACCAAGCGCCAAGACAACGAAGAACAAGAGAACACCGACGACCCAGTTGAGTTCGCGAGGTTTCTTATACGACCCGGTAAAGAATACGCGGAGCGTATGTAAGAACAACATGACGATCGCAACCGATGCGCCCCAGTGGTGCATCCCACGAACGATTTGTCCGTGCGCGATCTCGTTTTGAAGATAGTACACCGACGCGTGCGCGTTGATGATGTCTGGTACATAGTACATCGTCAAGAACATCCCTGACAGAATTTGAATCACGATCGTGAAGAACGTCAGACCGCCGAAGCAATAAACAAATGCTGAAAAGTGATGGGCAGGGTTGACGTGTTCTGGAACTTCATGGTCAGCGATGTCGCGCCATAACGGCGTGATGTCGACGCGTTCATCGACCCAATCATAAATTTTTTGTAACATCGACTATTCCCCCTCTCACAACTGTGCGACTGGACTGCCCAAGTATAGGAAGCCGTCTTTTTCTTCTTTTTCGTAGCGTGCAAGTGGTGCAGTCGGAGGCGTACCAGGAATGTTCGTTCCATCTTTCTCATAGCGACCGAAGTGACACGGGCAGAAGAATTCTGTCGGTCGAGTCGGGTCTCCACCATATCCTACTTGGCAGCCGAGGTGCGTACAAATTGGAGACAAGGCGATGATTTCGCCGCTCTCATCTTTAAATACCCACGCCGAAAGCGTTTCTTCAAATTCATACCAAGCATCTTGCGTTTGTTTCTTAAAGTCGACACGTTGCGGCTCAGTCGTGATGTCATCAAGACTGATGACTTTTACTTTATCGCCCGCTCCCGATTTTTTTAAGACCGGATCGATCGCAAAGTTGACCATCGGACTGATCAATGTTGCCGCCATAAAGCCACCTACACCAGTCAACGTATACGTTAAGAACTGACGGCGTGTGACTTTTGACCCATTTTGAGCCATTTCGTTCCCCCCTCATTCGTGTGCATAACCCCATAATTCTTTATGCATTCTTCACAAAAATTTCTCACTCAACAAAATAGTATATCAATAAAACCTCCACGTCAACCGCTTCATGTCGCCATCCAACGGCTCGAAAGATCGGTAATGACTTGCGTCGCAAAATTTTGAACCATCGTGTGCGACTGCTCGCCGGACATGCCTTTCAACGCAAGCGGCGGAACGAAAATAATCGGCAGTTCAGAGCCCTTGAAACGCAAATCCGAGGAGATGAACAACACATGGGTAAACCCCGATGCCGTCGCCTGAACAGTAACTTGTTCGGCGAGCGCACGCCCTGCCTCCGCGTCGACATAACTGATTGTCGGGCTTAGCATCGTCCGGCCGGACAATTGGCGCTCGGTTTCAAGTGCCACCGCCTGGATGACTTCGTTTCCTTCGGCTTTCCGCACCATGTCCTCATCAAACGCCAATTCGACGAGCGGGACGACGAGCGTATCGACGTATTGGCGTTCTGAGAGCGACTTCATCGCGTCTAGACCATCGAACCTCATCTTCCTCCTCCTCTCCATTAGACATACATCATTATGTTCATTGTAGCGTACCTACAATCGTTCCCTCTGCGAAACTTATGAACGAAATGTGAAATTATTGTGTATTCCTACGTCATTAATATACCAAAAAACAAGCGCAACCCATAACGGAAGCGCTTGTTTTTATTAAAATAATTTTGAGGCTCGGACTTGATGGAGCTGGCTCGTCAAGTTGCGGAACAATTTCTCGTCCCGTCGGTCGAGTGCCTTATCGATTTCGACGAGCAGACGCTCCTCCTCGAACTGGGCAACCGAGGCCCGAATGACCGTCTGGGCCGACGTCGTCACTTCGTCTTTCACTTCGGCGACGGGTTCGAACGGATTCAATTCCACGATATCAATCCACAGCTCATCAATCATCATGCCTTGAAAGTTCAACTCCACGTAGATGGCGCCGTCGTGGAGCCGGATGTCGTGATACGCCTTCTCGGGATTGACCGTGATGAGGTCACCCCGACGGTAACGGAACGGTTCGCCGTCAAATCCATACGCCGTCATGATCAGACTGCGCGGTGAGACCGAGGCGTTCGTGACGAAATGAACGTTCCCGAGTTTTTCTGGATGTCTGAGCCAGTAGTCGATAATCCACTTGGCTTCTCGTTTACGAAGCGTATGATGAGCGAGGAATCGCTTTAAAAATGTTCTTTTCCGCTCGACCATATGACCCCATCTCCTTTATATCGTTTAATCGTGATCCGTCAACCGTTCGAGCCGCTCTTCAAGTGCTTGGCGGTCATCGACATCGACAGTGAGCGCAAGCGTTTGCTCGAGCACTCGTTGCGCTTGGTCACGCTGTCCCTCTTCTATCAATAGTGTAGCCCATTCAATCGCAAATGACACGTCCTCTTTATAAACTTGCTCGATCGACCGGTATAACGTGACGGCCGTATCATAGTCCTCAAGTTCATAGGCCGCTTTCGCCTTGTACCATGTCATGAGTGGAGACGTCGAATGTTCCTCGAGCGCATCGATTGTCTCGAGGACGGCCTCCATGTCCCCGGCTTCGAACAAGACCGATAAGAGCAGCTCAGTCGCCTGAAGAGACTCCGGATTCAATGCGAGCGCCTCGCGCAGTTCCGTGACCGCCTCATCTGTCCGACCTTGTTTCAAGAACAGTTTCGCTTTTACCGTACGCAACTCGTCGTTATAGTCGTCGCGGTCAATCCCTTGGCCAATCACCTCGAGCGCCTCATCGAAGCGGCCGAGTTCGTCGAGCGCTTCCGTGTAAGGCAGATAGAGCGACGTGAAGTCCGGGTCCATCGAGCGAAGCGACTCAAACTGTTTGACGGCAATTTCGTCACGTCCGATGCGGTGGGCCGTCATGGCGTGACCGAAAATCGTGTTCAAGTTGCGGTTTTCCGCCTTCTCATACTCATCGAGTGCCTCTTCGAACGAACCGATCATCGTGAGCGCCTCGGCGTAATCGGCCTGATAATCGAGTTCTTCCGGCAAGCGCAAGTGCGGCAGACGCGCGTACAGCGGTACCGCCTGTTCGAACGATCCGATCGACGCGTACAACTCGGCCAATCCGTAGATGAGGAGCGGTTCGTCCGGGTTCGTCTCGAGCGCCTCCATCAGTTTCTTGACGGCGACCTCGTCCAACCCTTGTGATTGATATAAATCGGCGAGGAGGACGAGGCTACGCATATGCGCTTCCTTGTCCGTCGTATCGATTTTCTCGAGGACGGCAATCGCCTCTTCTTCCCGGTCACTGTCCAAGTAGGCCTCGGCGAGCGACAAGGCGACGTGCGGGTTGCCCGCATAATCGACATATAGCGCTGCGAGCAACTTGACGGCCCGATCGGCGAGGCCGAGTTCGAGGTAGAGATCGGCGATGGCCAACCGGTCCTCGTCCGACCCTTCCTTTTCGAGCGATTCGAGATGCATGAGGGCATGCTCCGTCTCACCTTTTTCAAGCATCTCAATGATATGGTTTAATTCTGTTTCGTCTAACATCGTCAAAATTCCTCCTAGCGGCTACTCGTATTGACGTTATTCTATCTCACGACCGAGTCGTTGTAAATCGTCACGGAAGCGCGGGTAACTCACGTCCGCTGCCTCGACATCGTCAATCGTCACATGTTCCGTCGTCAATAAGTCCGCAATTTGGAGCATCATCGCCAAGCGATGATCTCCGTGCGAGGAGACGTGTCCCCCGTGCAAATGGCTCGGATAGACGTCAAAGCCGTCATCCGTCTCGCGAAGGTCGACACCGAGCACCTTCAATTCGCTCGCGACCGTCTGAATCCGGTCCGTCTCTTTCACGCGGAGCTCCCCCGCATCCCGGACTGACGATGAGCTCGACGCCTGCGACGCGACGAGGGCGAATAATGGCAACTCGTCGATTTGATGTGGGATGGCGGTCCCGTCCAACCGGATGCCGTGGAGCGTGCTCGTCGACACGGTGACGTCCCCGACCGATTCTTCTCCGAGTGCGCGGACGTTCGTCACGTCAACGTGCGCCCCCATCCGTTCGAGCGTGCGCAAAAAGCCAATCCGTGTCTCGTTCAAACAGACGTCGGTCGTCGTGACGCGACTATCCGGGACGAGCGCGGCCCCGGCCCACCAAAAGGCGGCCGAGGACGGGTCAGCCGGTACGGCCACCGTCGCGCCTTCCAGGACGGACGGCGACAGCCGAATCGTCCGAACCCCCTCTTCCGAGGTGATGTCAATCTGCCCGTTGAACAGCGGCAGCATGCGTTCAGTATGATCCCTCGACAAGACCGGCTCGCGCACGATCGTCGGGCTGTCCGCACGGAGTCCAGCCAATAAAATGGCTGATTTCACTTGCGCGCTCGCGACAGGCAACGTGTAATCGATGCCCGTCAACGCCCGCCCGCGGATGTGGAGCGGAGCGACGTCACCTGCAAGGTCGGCTCCCATGGCGCGCAACGGGGCAGTGACGCGTCGCATCGGTCGCTTCGAGAGCGAGGCGTCGCCGGTGAGCGTGAACGTCCCGTCGTAGCCAGCAAGCAGTCCCGTCAAGAGACGCATCGTCGTGCCGGAGTTCCCGCAATCGAGTTCCGCCGACGTGAGCGACGGGCTGCCAGTGATGACGAGTCGTTCCGCTTGTTCATCGACTTGTGCGCCCAAACGACGGATTGCCTCGAGCGTCGACCGGCAATCCTCACCGAGGAGCGGGTCGTACACTGTCGTCTGTCCGTGCGCCACGGCCCCGAGCAATAACGCCCGGTGCGTAATCGACTTATCGCTCGGTACGCGTATCAATCCGTTCAATCCCATCTTAAAACCACCCTTTCAACTGATTATACGCTTCGACGAGCCGTTCGGTCGTGACGCTCGTCACGGTCACTTCTTCACCGAGCAGTACGAAGCGAATCTGTCCAGTTCGATTCTTTTTATCGTGGCCCATCACCTCGAGATACGCCTCGAATGGTTGCCAGAGGACCGGCGTGATTGCTTGCTGTTTCATGAATCCGGCGAGCGTTTCCGCGCGTGAGAAGTCTCCGGCGACGAGGAAGGCGTACACCATTCCGTATAGGATGGCCTCCCCGTGCGCTAGTCGGTACGCCTCGACCGACTCCAACGCATGGCCGAACGTATGACCAAAGTTCAGCCATGCCCTTACGCCGTGTTCCCGTTCATCGGTCTCGACGACCTGTCGTTTCACTTCAATCCCACGTGCGAGCCACGCCTCCCAATCGAGCGGTCCTTGCGCCAAAGCGGTGAACAGCTCGGTCTCGAACGAGTACCCGAGGACGTATCGTGACAAGTAGGCATGTTTAATTAACTCGCCGAGCCCACTCAGCACGTCACGGTCCGTCAACGTCTCGAGGCGGTCGACGTTATAGTGGACGCCCGCTGGTTGATAAAAGGCACCGATCGCATTTTTGGCGAGCGGATGGTTGACCGCGACTTTTCCGCCGACCGCTGAATCGTGGGCGAGAACCGTCGTCGGCACTTGTATGTAATGCAGCCCGCGCATATAGACACTCGCCAAAAAGCCGGCCAAGTCCCCAATCATGCCGCCGCCAAAGGCGACGACGAGCGTGTCCCGGTCACAGCCGGACGTCAACCCGTCCGCGACGAGACGTTCAATCGTCGCGAGAGATTTCGATCCGTCGCCCGGACGGACGACCGACCAGACGATTGGACGCGCGCTTGCCTCGAGACGAGTCCGAAACGCCGTCCCGTGCAGGCGATCTACCGTCTCGTCCGTGATGACCCACACGGTTGAGCACGAGAAGTAAGGGACGCAGTCGAGCCAGGCGTCCCCTCGTTCAATTGTGACGTCGTATGGAGTCGAGGCGTTCACGCGAATCGTCACCACGTGCGAATCTCCTCGCGGTACGCGTCGACGCGCGCTTGGATGCGTCCGACCGTGTCATGTCCGAACGTCTCGCATAACTCACGGGCGAGTTCAAACGCGACGACGGCCTCGACGACGAGTGAGGCGGCCGGGACGGCACAGGCGTCACTTCGCTCGATTTGGGCGAGGAATGGTTCTTTCGTATCGATATCGACGGATTGGAGCGGCTTGTAGAGCGTCGGAATCGGTTTCATCACAGCGGTACACACAATCGGCATCCCGGTCGTCATCCCACCTTCGAAACCGCCGAGATGATTGCTCAGGCGTGTATAGCCGTCCGGTCCATAGGCGATCGGGTCCATCACTTCCGACCCTGGTCGATACGCCATCTCGAACCCATCACCGAAAGCGACGCCTTTGATGGCGTTGACACTCATGACGGCGCGAGCGATGGCCGCATCGAGTTTCCGGTCATATTGGACGTACGACCCGAGCCCCGGGATGACACCATGCACTTCCGTACAGATGACACCGCCGAGTGAGTCACCGGCTGCTTTCGCCTCATCGATTCGACGCATCATCGCCTTGCCTGCCGTCTCATCCATCGTCCGGACCGGTGACGCCTCGATCGTGGCGCGCAATGTATCGAGCGACTCGTATGAGGCATCGGCCTCGACGCCGCCAATCACTTTGACATAGCTGACGAGCGACATCCCGACAGCAGCGAGCAATTGTTTGCTGAGTGCGCCGACTGCGACCCGAGCGGCCGTCTCACGTGCGCTCGAACGTTCGAGGACGTCCCGTAGGTCACGATGGTCGTATTTCAAGCCGCCGATGAGGTCCGCATGTCCGGGTCGTGGGCGGACGACACGGCGTTTGATTTCCACGTCCGCATCAATCGGTTCGGCCTGCATCACGTTCCGCCAATGAGTATGGTCCTTGTTCTCGATCCAGAACGAAATAGGGGCCCCTGTCGTCACCCCGTGACGAATGCCGGCCCTCACCTCGATTCGGTCTGATTCAATTTGCATGCGGCGGCCGCGGCCGTAGCCGGACTGCCGTTTCGCGAGTTCCGCATTGATGGCTTGCACATCGACCTCAAGCCCGGCCGGTGCACCCTCGATAATGATTGAAAGTCCAGGCCCGTGCGATTCTCCTGCCGTCAAATAACGCATAGCTGCCACCTCATTCTTCAAATTTTTCGTAGAAGAAGCTCTGCTTCATCTTGTAGCCGTATCGCTTCGGTTGAAAGATCTGCTCGGTCCCTCCGACGAAGAGGACACCGCCTGGTCGGAGTGATCGGTGGAACGATGTATAGACTTTCTCTTTCGCTTCCTCGGTGAAATAAATCAAGACGTTCCGACAGACGATTAAATCAAAATTCCGTTCATACACGTCGGCCAACAGATTATGTTTTTTGAACGTTACTAATTTTTTGATGTCCTCTGTGATGTAATAGTCGTCTCCACGGCGGGTGAAGTAACGTTGCCGAAACTCTGATGGCAAGTCAACGAGCGCCCGCTCATGATACTTGCCTTGTTTCGCTTTTTCGATCACCACGTCATCTAGGTCCGTCGCCGTGATTGTGAACTGGGCGGGTGACAAATGTTTCGATAACAGCATCGCCAACGAATACGGTTCTTCGCCCGTCGAGCACGCCGCGCTCCAGACGCGCAACTTGCCCTGGCTCTTACGGATGAGTTCCGGCAAAATGTCCGTCTCTAGTTGCTGCCAGCGGACCGGGTTCCGGTAAAATTCACTCACGTTAATGGTCATGCGATCCAAAAATTCATCGTATAAGCCCCGGTCCGACTCCATCGCTTTGAAGTATTCGATAAACGTGGCATACCCTTTCTTCTCGCGAAGTGCAATCATACGTCGCTTCATCTGGGCTTCTTTGTATAGGTTTAAGTCGATCCCCGACTTCATATAAAACTTTTTTACGAAGATGGCATAATCATTTATCACCAGTTCCAACCTCAATTCTTTCTCTTCTCCTAGATCATGTCGTGCCAAAACAAGCGAAAGCGCTTCAATCCCAATATAAAAAGGGACAGGAGGCCCCCGTCCCTTTTATCGTCATCAAACGTGTGATGCTTCAGTGGCGAACCAGAGTGACAATTCACGCTCTGCGCTTTCCACGCTATCTGAACCATGGATGACGTTTTGTGACATCGTCGAGGCCAAATCGCCACGAATTGTTCCAGGTTGTGCGTCCAACGGGTTCGTCTTCCCGATCATCAATCGAGAGACGGCGACGATATTTTCGCCTTCCCACTCCATCGCTACAACAGGACCAGACGTTAAGAATTCGACAAGCTCTCCAAAGAACGGCTTTTCCTTATGTTCCGCATAATGCGATTGTGCGACTTCAACCGATGGCGTCAATAGCTCAAGACGGTTCAACGTATATCCTTTCGTTTCGAAGCGCGAGATGATTTCCCCAATCAGACCGCGTTTCACTCCATCCGGTTTTACCATTAAAAATGTTTTTTCCATTCCCCTAATCCCCCTAAATCAATATGTGTACCATGTACTTTATTAGTTTACACGGTCATCTTGATTATTGAAAGGGTTTACAAGGTGGTTGTTACCATTTTCGTTTCCCGATATACTCGGCGATTTCAATGAGCGAGCGTTTGTCCGGTAAGTCCGGCAAGCCATCGAGACGTTGAATCGCCCGGTTCACGTACCGGTCGATCGTCCGTTGGCTTCGCTCGAGCGTCCCGTTGCGCTGCACTTCACGAACGAGCGTATGGGTCGTCGCGTAATCGGACGACTGGTTGACTTGCTGCAACCGACCAAAGAATTCAGGGTCTTCCGCTGAATAGAAGAGCGGCAACGTTTTATGACCGTGCTTCAAATCTTCTCCGACCGGCTTTCCAAGCTGAAAACTTTTCGCGGTGAAATCGAGCAAATCGTCCGTCATTTGAAACGCCATCCCGATGTCATAGCCGAACAGCCGCAGCTGTTTGACGACTTCGGGTGACGCCCCTGAGACGACGGCCCCGGCCGCACAACTCGTCTCGATCAAGAGCGCCGTCTTTCGGGCAATCCGATCGAGATATCGTTTCGGGGACTGGCTCCAGTCGTATTGGTCTTGGATTTGATTGATTTCACCGATACAAATCAGTTCCATCGTGTCTGCCATGATTTCCATCACGCGCGGCGAGTCGACCTCAGAGACGAGTCGAATCGCTTCGCCGAACAACGTATTCCCTGTATACATCGCGACCTGCTCATCGTAACGTTCCATGACGGTCGGTTTGCCCCGGCGAAGTGTGGCGTCATCGATGACGTCATCATGGACGAGCGAGGCCATATGAATCAGTTCAAGACTCGCCGCCACTTTCGTCAAGCGGATGTCTTTCGCTTGCCCGAAACCAGCGCTCAGCAATACGAACGCCGGACGGATCCGCTTCCCGCCCGCATCAAGCAGTTGCTTCGAGGCCGCCTCGATGACCGGGTGATCCGTATGGACCCGCGTCGACAAGAAGCGATCGATCTGCTCAATCTCTCGGTTCATGTGGCGATAAAGTCGCTTCAAAGACATCGGTCACCACTTCTTTCCTAGGTGCATGGCACACGCACCGCCGGAGAACGCCTTCACTTCGACTTGTTCGAAGCCTGCCGTCTCGAACATGCGTTTTAGCGTCAACCGGTCTGGGAATTGGTCGGTCGACTCTTGGAGCCATTTGTATTGATCGTATGAGCCGGCGAACACTTTCCCGAATAACGGCATGACCGAGCCGAAATAGAAGCGATACAGTTCGCTGAACAGCGGTGCTGTCGGTTGGCTCGTCTCGAGACAGACGACCGTCCCGCCCGGTTTCAAGACCCGGTGCAGTTCACGGAGCACCGTCATGTAATCCGGTACGTTGCGAAGGCCGAAGCCGATCGTCACGTAGTCGAATGAGTGATCCCCGAACGGCAATGCCATCGCGTTACCATGGATGAGTTCGATCGTCGGATAATCGGCCACTTTTGCTTGGCCGACCGCGAGCATATTCTCGGAAAAATCAAGACCTTTGACGACACCGGTATTACCAGCCGCCTCGGCGAGTTGAATCGTCCAGTCGGCCGTCCCGCAGCAGACGTCGAGACATTTTGCGCCCGGGAACACTTGCATGCGACGCATCGTCGCTTTGCGCCACCATTTATGCAAACGGAAACTGATGATCGAGTTCATCGTATCGTAGCTCGGTGAGATTGATTGAAACACGTCATATACTTTTTGCTCTTTTTCTTTCGGTTGCAATACGTAACATCCTTTCCGTTCTAAGCGACAGCGTGCGCCAGGAGCGTCGTTAGCTGTTCTCGTTGATCTTGGCGCAGTACTGTCGCCTTTCGTTCGATGATCGTTTTTCCGTTTGTGGTCAAGTAGGACCGACCTATCACCTCAGAAAACGTTTTAATCAATCCGAAGTTCGCTTCCATCCAAGTCGTGACGGATACGTCCGCATCAAGCGCGAGCGTACATTTCGCCCCATTGACAAGCTGGACCGACCGACCGAAGCGATTGCTATAGTCGGCAGGAAACAGTGCCAATATTTTATAAAATTGAGCCGAGGCGAAATCGCCGGCGAGCACTTTGAGTTGCCGCTCGAGCGAGCCGTTCGGGCAATCCTTTACTTGATCATGCAGTTCAAGTGCTTGATGTGCAAAATACGTCGCAAGCACGAGCTGACGTTGTTGATTCGATTCGATTTCAATCATCTCGACCATCCAACGAAGTAAAGGCATGTCGACTACGGGTACAATCTCGTGTCTCGTCAAATACGGATGGTTCATGCGTTCTTCGATTTGACGAGCAAGGTCGGTGACAACGGTTTCGTATGTCATCTGTTCCATGCTATCCCCCCTCGTCCTCTTCGTTGTCATTCTGACATAGTATAGCACATTTTTGTCACATTCACGCCATGGGAACTCGCTTTCCGACACAAAAAAAGCCGCCTTTCGGCGACTTATGTATTGCCCATTATTTGACCGCATCTTTAAGCGCTTTACCTGCTTTGAAGGCAGGAACTTTGCTTGCCGGGATTTCGATATCTTCTTTCGTACGTGGGTTGCGACCTTTACGGGCAGCGCGCTCACGAACTTCAAAAGTACCAAAACCGATCAATTGAATTTTATCACCGTTTTGGAGTGCTTCAGTGATAGATTCGAAAGTAGCTTCTACAACTTGTGTAGCTTCTTTTTTCGAAACATTTGCTTTCTCCGCAACTGCTTGGATTAATTCAGTTTTGTTCATCACGATTCACCTCCTCTCACTGAGAGTTTACGGGATTAATCATATCGTACAAACGTTGATATGACAACATTTTTTAAGCAATCGGTCTATATTCGACCCACTCAGTCGATCAGTTGTTTAAAAACTCGACTTCACCTTGTTCATTAATCGTGTACCCTTGCGAATAAGCCGGAGCGAATGGGGAGTCATTATAGAGCAAATACCGAATGTCCTCACCGACTTTTGGCTCTACATCCGTGTTCTCGAGGGCGGCCTCCAGGTCGGCCCGGTAGTCGACAAATAATTGTCCGGTCCCGTCGACATAGATCGGCAACTCGTTTTCCGTGTACGGACTCGGGATACTCGGCTCTTCAGAGACGAAGACGAGATCATAATCAATCGTGAATTGGTTCTTTCCGAGCGACCCGTCAAACGGGAACTTGCCTTCTTTGGCCCGGAACGCGTTAATGTTCGTCTGTAACTGTTGCAAGCTTTCTGACACACGTAAATCAATGAGTTTGACCTTCGGCTCCGTCTCGGCGTCCACGAGGACGTACAAGAACAGACCGCCTCCTTCGAAGCTGTTCGCCGGCGGGTCGGCTAAATAACCAGGGACGAGCCGGGCGAACTCAATCGGATAACGTTCCATGAGTGGCGTCTCGGCCGGCCTTGTTTTAATCGGCAACACCCCGGTCGTCTCCTTGAACGAGTCGACGGCCGTCTGTACCGACTTCAGTTGGTCTTCATACGGGACGTTATCGACCCGATTCGAATCCGGGAACATACATCCACTGAGCACGGTCGCCGCCAATAGACTCGCGACCAAAAAAATCCGTTTCACGTCTTATCCTCCTGTCGGTCCTGAAGCGACCACATAAATCATGATGATCGTCCCAAATAAAAATATGACGAATGCGATGACGCGGACGAGCGCCGCGAACCATCCCGTTAGTTTCGTATGGCTGACTGCCACCATGAGCGCGGCGATGGCAAACGCCCCGATGCCCGCAAATGAAATCCACATCTTGATCAGTGACGGTGTCACGTCTATCCCCTCGACTTTCTCTTTAAATCTAGCTCCGTACATTAGTGTAGCAAAAAAAACAAAGGAACTGAACGAAAACGTCAGTCCCTTTGCTCTACGTCGCCTTCGAAATGGAACACTTCTTCCATTTCATGCTTCTGCGGGCGTCTCATTAACTTTTGTACTTCATCATGTGGGCTCTTACCTTCGAATAACACGTTGTAGAGGGCCTCTGTGATCGGCATCTCGACACCGGCTTCCCGAGCGAGCGTATGCGCCGCCTCACAGGCACGCACCCCTTCCACGACCATGCCCATTTGACCGAGCACATCCTCGAGCTTCTCGCCGCGACCGATCGCGTTCCCGGCACGCCAGTTACGGCTATGCTGAGACGTGGCCGTGACGATCAAATCGCCGATTCCCGTCAAGCCGGAGAACGACGCCGGGTTGGCACCGAGTTGGACCCCGAGCCGGGCGATTTCGACGATCCCGCGTGTCATGAGGGCCGCTTTTGCGTTATCGCCATAACCGAGCCCATCCGTCATTCCTGCGGCAAGCGCGATGATGTTCTTGAGCGCACCGCCGTACTCTGCCCCGATGACGTCCGAATTCAAATAGACCCGGAACTGATCGTTCGTGAGCAACTCTTGAATCTCATCGGCCACGTCCAAGTCCTCGCAAGCGATTGTGATGGTCGTCAATTTACGGACGGCCACTTCCTCGGCATGCGTCGGTCCCGTCAAGACACCGATGGCCCGACGTTTCGACGGGTCGATCTCTTCGGCGATAATCTCCGACAGACGCTTATGCGTCTTCGGTTCGATTCCTTTGGCGGCATGCACGATGACCGCCGGTTCCGTAAGGAGCGCGTTCAACTCACGCGACACCGGACGAATCGCCGAACTCGGGACGACGAGGAATACGATGGAACGATCTTTGACCGCTTCCGCCAAGTCTGTCGTCGCCCGAATCGAAGTCGGCAACGGTGCGTCTTTCAAATAGGTCGCGTTCGTGTGGGCCGTGTTGATTTCATGAACGTGGTCTTCCTCACGTCCATATAGTAGAACATCATGTCCGTTGTCAGCGAGGACGAGCGATATCGCCGTTCCCCAGCTCCCTGCACCGATGACAGCTACTTTTGCCATAGGAGGCACCCCCATTACTAGTTTTTCTGACGAGCCACGATATGAATCGGTGTACCGGTAAAGTCAAATGCGCGGCGAATCTGGTTATCTAGATAACGTTTGTATGAGAAGTGAAGCAACTCTGGATCGTTGACGAACAACACGAACGTCGGCGGCTCGATGGCCACTTGCGTCGCGTAGTTAATCTTGAGTCGTTGTCCTTTGTCCGTCGGTGTCGGGTTCATCGCGACTGCGTCGACGATGACGTCGTTCAAGACGCTCGTCGAGATGCGACGGCGATGTGAATCAGCCACTTCTTTGACGACCGGCAGAAGTGTCTGCAATCGTTTCGACGTGAGTGCCGACAAGAAGACGATCGGTGCGTAGTCAAGGAACAAGAATTCTTTACGAATCTTCTCTTCCATTTTCTTCATCGTCTTATCGTCTTTGTCGACGGCGTCCCATTTGTTGACGACGAGAACGATGGCTTTCCCAGCTTCGTGGGCGAGTCCGGCAACACGTTTGTCTTGTTCGATGATGCCTTCTTCACCGTCGATGACGACGAGAACGACGTTCGAGCGTTCAATCGCTTTTTGGGCACGCATGACGCTGTAGCGCTCGGTAGATTCATACACTTTCCCGCGCTTGCGCATCCCGGCCGTATCGATGATGACGTATTCTTGCCCATCCCGTGTGAACGGTGTATCGATGGCATCACGAGTCGTTCCTGCGATGTCCGAGACGATGACGCGTTCTTCACCGAGAATCGCGTTCGTCAAGCTCGATTTCCCAACGTTTGGACGTCCAATGAGCGAGAACTGGATGACTTCTTCGTTGTACTCATAGTCGTCTTTGTCTGGAGCCATGTCGAGCACTTTGTCGAGCAAGTCCCCGAGACCAAGACCGTGCGTCCCTGAAATCGGGAACGGATCGCCGAATCCGAGTGAATAGAACTCATACATGAGTTCGCGCATCTCGAAGTTGTCGACTTTGTTGACGGCGAGGACGACCGGTTTGTTCGAACGGAACAACAAGTTCGCCACTTCTTCGTCTGCTGCTGTAATGCCTTCACGTCCGTTCACCATGAAGACGATGACGTCCGCCTCATCGATCGCAAGCTCGGCCTGATGCCGCATTTGCACGAGGAGCGGCTCATCACCGACCTCGATTCCGCCTGTGTCGATTAAATGAAACTTACGGTTCAACCACTCACCCGTCCCATAAATGCGGTCGCGTGTTACACCGGGCTTATCATCGACGATCGACACGCGATCTCCGATAATCCGGTTAAAAATCGTGGATTTCCCAATATTCGGGCGGCCTACGATGGCCACTGCTGGAATTCCCATATAAACACCTCTCTAACTTTCATTCAATAAGTCTATCGTTTCTAATTGCAACTGTACTATCATATCACAGGCGAATTTCTGTGACCATACAAAAAGAAGCGGGAGTCTGGCTCCCGCTTGAACGATCGTCTTATTTAGAATCGTCCAAGGCCTCGTCACCTGTCAATTCAGAGACAGAGAAACCTCCTTGGTCGCTATACTCGTCAAGCAGCGATTGATCCGCGTCGCCACGTGATGAATCGCTCGACTCGAGCGCACGCATCGACAACGAGATTTTCTTCTCGTCAAGATGGACGTCGAGTACTTTGACGGTTACTTCTTGGCCTTCTGACAAGACTTCAGACGGTGTCGCGATGTGCCGGTTCGCAATTTGCGAGATATGGAGCAAACCTTCAACTTGTGGTGCGACTTCGACGAACGCACCGAACGTGACGAGACGTTTGACTTTCCCTTCAATCACGTCACCTGGCTGAATTTTACCTTCTACCGATTCCCACGGTCCAGGCTGCGTCTCTTTAATCGACAACTTCACTTTCTCGTTGTCGAGGTCAAGTCCAAGCACTTTCACTTTGACTTTATCTCCTTCAGTCACAACATCGCTCGGTTTCTCAACCCGGCTATGCGCCATTTCCGAAATATGGACGAGGCCATCGACACCGCCGATATCGACAAACGCACCGAAATCTGTGAGACGTTGAACCGTCCCTTCGATGATTTGACCGACTTCAAGCGATTCGAGCGTCTCCGCTTTCTTGGCGCTCATTTCCGCTTCGGCAACCGCTTTATGCGACAAGATGACGCGATTTTTTTCGCGGTCAATCTCGACGACTTTAACCGTAATCGGTTTATTCAAGTAGGATGAGAAGTCTTCGACGAAATGGTTCTCTACGAGCGAAGCCGGGATAAATCCACGGATACCGATATCAACGACAAGTCCACCTTTGACCTTGTCTTTTACCATGACTTCGAATACTTCGCCGGATTCGAATTTCTCGACGATTTGATCCCAAGCTGCCTCGGCATCAACGTCTTTCTTCGAAACGACCACCTCTTCGTCCGTGACCTTTTTCACTTTGACACGGATTTCGTCGTTAACATGGAGTGATTCGTTTAAATCGTCTAAATGCATGCTTGATACTTCGCTGATTGGTAAAATTGCCTCGGTTTTATAACCGATATCGATCAACGCTTGCTTGTCCTCGATTTTGACGACAGTACCGGTCACAATTTGACCTCGATTGATTTCAAAATCAGGCATATCTTTCATTTCTTCGACCATTCCAACACTACCCCCTCACGATGAGTACAAAAAGGAGCGCCGTAAGGCGCTTACACCTAGTATAAACTTCTTATAATTCGAAAGATTTGTCAAGGTGTTATCAGGTTAGTTCCTCTCCTAGCGCGAGATTAAACCTGAAATTAACGAACGTTCCGTGAATGCTGCATGTACAAGTCACCGATTGTCGTCATAATCAAGTCGGCCGCGATTTGGGCGCTCGCCTTGTCCGCTTTCAAGCCGCTCATGTCGATCGGTTGGCCGATGACGACCTTCAACTTCGAGCGGAACTTATACGTCCCAATAATCGCCACCGGAAGTACCGACGCGTCCGAACGGAGCGCGAAGAACCCGACGCCGGCTTGGGCTTTGCCGAGCGTACCGTCTTTTGACCGCGTTCCTTCCGGGAAAATCGAGATGACCTCGTCTTCCTTCAACTTTTGCAAGACGACCCGGAGTGCTTGTCGGTCTCCTTCCCCGCGTGACACAGGAATCTGTCCAGCCCGATTCAAAATGTGTTTCAATACCGGCACGTCGAACAACTCTTTTTTCGCGAAGAAACGAAGCTGACGCTGTTTCGGCATCGCCCCGGCGAGCATGACCGGGTCCCAGTTCGATTGATGGTTCGAACAGACGATCATCGAACCGTTGAGTGGGACGTTGTCGCGCCCGATATACTCGACACGGAAGCTCAATCTACGGATGACATTGACGACAGCTACGGCCAGTCGATACATGCCGAACGGTCCATCGTTGAGCGGTTTCATCGATCAATCACCTGCTTCATCAAGTGCTCGATCGCCTCAACGACGCCGTCAATCGACAGCTCGGTCGTATCGAGATAATGCGCATCGTCGGCCTGACGAAGCGGGGCGACCTCACGCTCGGAATCGCGTTTGTCCCGCAAGGCGATCTCGAGCTGTAATTGTTCAAGGTCGCTCGGCAATCCTTTCGATACGTTTTCCTCATGGCGGCGGCGGGCCCGTTCTTCGACCGTCGCCGTCATGAACACTTTCAAGTCGGCGCCTGGTAAGACGTGCGTGCCGATATCGCGGCCGTCCATGACGATTCCGCCTTTACTGGCGAGGTCCCGCTGTAAATCCATAAGGGCAGCCCGTACTTCCGGCTGGCGTGCGACGAAGCTGACGTTGTTCGTCACTTCGCTCGTCCGGATGACGTCGGTCACTTCGTCGGCGCCGTCGAACACACGTTGTCCGTTCTCGGACGGGACGAGCCGTAAATCCATGTTGCCGATCATCTCGGCGAGTTTCGGCCCGTCTTCGAGACCGACCCCGTCTCTGAGGGCACGATACGTCACGGCACGATAAATCGCACCCGTATCGATATAGACATACCCTAGTTTTTTGGCAAGTGTTTTCGCGATCGTACTCTTCCCGGCTCCGGCCGGTCCATCTAATGCAATCTGTAACGGTTTATTCATAAAAATTGGGTATCGGCTCATCCCGATACCCGCCTCCTCTCGGTCATTTGTTCCGAGAACATCATACCAGTTTTTTAACGTGAAGAAAATACAGAGCCCGTCCGTTTTCTCGCTTCAAGTTGGGCCCGGAAGCAATAACGTAAAATCGTTTCCTGGTCCCTGTGCGATAATTCTTCGAAACGAAGCGACAGCTCTTGTTTCGCCGCCTGTTCGTGAATCCGTACGAGTCGGCTCTTGACGCGGAACGTTTGCGGATTCCCGCGGTCGTCATTGACCTGGAACGAGACGATGATGGCCTCGTCGACAGCGACCGGTGCCCGATTGGAGATGATGCGCATGCCTCCGGCCGATAAGTCGAGTGATGTCGACTCGAACGACGGGAACGCCTGCCCATCTTCCGCGGATACGGTCACGCGAATCATCTCCGGCACCCGCAAATATTCACGGCGCTGGACCCGTTTGATTTTCTTCTCATCCGGCATCGGGAATGCATAACGAAGCGTCAACTGCGCATCGCTCACCCGTCTCGAAATGACGGTGTCGAAGGCATATAGTTGCTCTTCTCCTTTAAAGAAATAGACGCGCATCGGCTCGTCTTCGTGCAAGAAGAACGTCTTTAACGTATCCGTTTCACTCGGGGACTCGATCCAGACGACTTGATCGTTAATGGCCGCGACCTTCGTCTTTCCTTCTTTTCTCCCTTCGACTTCCACCCGTAACTCTTGACCTACTTTTAACATGAAACGATTCCCCTTTATTCTATTTATATTGACGATGATTGGAGCGATTGGCAGTGCGGACGAGCAATAAGGCGACCATCCATAAGACGACTATATAGACGACAGCCGGTACTTTGTTCATCGGTTCGACGAGCAAGATATAGTCGAACATGCCATGCAACAGCGTGGCCGCCATGACAGCGGTGAACAGCCAAAACCGCTCGTGGTTGGAATGTTTGGCCCGGCCGAGACAAAACCCCATGACGACGGCGAACAGCGCGTGGCCGCTCACCGGCAGCACGGCGCGCCAGATGGCGATCTCGATTGAGTCGTACACCCATAAATATAGAAAATTCTCTAACGTGGCAAAGCCGAGTGAACAGGCGACCGCATAGAGAATCCCGTCGTAGTAATCATCAAAGACTTTATGTATGTATATTGTATAATAAATCATGAACCATTTAAAAAATTCTTCTAAAAGCGCGGTGGCCACGAACGCCTTCCAAAACGGGCCCACGAGCACCCCTTCTTCCACGAACGCATACTGGACGAACATGATCGGAAAGACGAGAATGGCCCCGGCGACGAACGACCGGATCACATAGCCGAGCGGTTCCGCTTCCAGTTCATGCCGGAGATAGAAGTAGGAAAGAAGGGCGAACCCTGGCGCAACCGCAGACAAGGCGATTGCAATCATGATGCATCTCTCCTTTCTCACGTTAAGCATACACTGAAATAGAGGAAAGAAAAAGTAGGGCACGCCTAGAAATTGGAAGAAACGAACAAAAAAGTTGGAGGTCTGTTATGAATCATTTATTACTCATCCACACCGGCGGCACAATCGCCATGTCCCAATCGGGGTCGGGACATGTCATGCCGAGCGAGGTCAATCCGATTGATGCGACGTTGCCGAAAGCGACCGATATCGCCAACATCACGACGAAACACTTCTCAAACATCCCATCGCCGCACATGACGCCTGAAAAAATGCTCGAGCTCGCCCAGTTCATCAATCAACAACTGACGCAAGACACGTATGACGGGGTCGTCATCACCCACGGAACCGATACGCTCGAGGAGACGGCTTATTTCTTACAAATCACACTCGGTGCCCCGGTCCCGATCGTCTTGACCGGGGCGATGCGCTCGTCGAACGAAGTCGGCTCTGACGGCGAATTCAATCTCATCACGGCGCTTCGGGTCGCCCAAAGCGATGTCGCGCGTGGCAAAGGAGTACTCGTCGTCTTCAATGGCGAGATTCATTCCGCCTTCAACGTCACGAAAACGCATACGTCCTCGGTCGACACGTTCAAATCGGTCCACTTCGGGAACGTCGGCATGGTGACGAAAGACCACGTCCTCATCTATAGCCAACCGACGACGAAGCAACCGAAGATGATTTCGACAATCACAAAACGGGTCGCGGTGCTGAAAGTCGTTGCCGGGATGGACCCGGACTTGATTGAGGCGGTACTCGCGCTCGGCTATGACGGACTCGTCCTCGAAGTGCTCGGTCAAGGCAACGTCCCGCCGTCGATCGTTCCCGCGCTCGAACTGCTCGTCGAACGCATGCCGGTCGTCATCGTCAGCCGCTGCTTCAATGGAATCGTTCAGGACGTCTACGGCTACGTCGGCGGTGGCCAGCAACTGAAAGAGATGGGCATCATCTTCTCGAACGGCTTGAACTCACAAAAAGCGAGACTGCGCCTTCTCGTCGAACTCGAGTCCGGTTCGTCGCAAGCGGTCATGGAACACAGCTTCAGTTTCCAACAATGAGTTGGCGACTTGCCAACCGATTCGTCCTTCCATACAATGAGGGATGAGGTGATTTCATTGAATAAACACGCTATCGTCGTCGGCGCCGGACCGTGCGGGCTGTCGGCTGCGATTGAATTGGAACGCATCGGCATCTCGTGCACGATTATCGAGCGCGGCAATATCGTCGATGCCATCTATCGGTATCCGACCCATCAGACGTTCTTCTCGTCTGCCAATCTGCTTGAAATCGGGAATATCCCGTTCATCTGTAAAGATTTGAAGCCACGCCGGCAAGACGCACTCGTCTACTATCGGGAAGTCGTCAGCCGGACTGGGCTCGATGTCCATCCGTTCGAGACGGTCGAGGCGGTCGAGCGGACCGAGAACGGTTTCGTCGTGCGGTCCCGACACGACCGGGACGGTGCCAAAGAGCGCCAGGCCGACTATGTAATCTTGGCGACGGGCTATTACGGACGCCCTCGTCGGCTTGACGTGCCCGGTGAAGAGTTGCCGCACGTCGCCCACTATTTCAAAGAGGCGCATCCGTTCTATCGGCAACGCGTCACGGTCATCGGTGGGAAGAACTCCGCCGTCGACGCGGCCATCGAGCTCGAGAAGGCCGGTGCCCACGTCACGGTACTTTATCGCGGGGACGGCTACAGTCCGTCCGTCAAACCGTGGGTATTGCCGACGTTCGACTCGCTCGTCCGTCATGACAAGGTGCGGCTCGAGCTCGAAGCGGAAATCGTTCGCATCGAACCGCATCACGTCGTCTATCGTCAGCATGGTGAAGAACATCGGCTCGAGACCGACCACGTCCTCGCCATGACCGGCTACTTGCCCGACCATGGGCTGTTCGCCGATGCCGGGGTCCAAGTCGATGAGGAGACCGGTGTGCCGGCGTTCGATGAAGCGACGTACGAGACGAACGTCGACGGCTTGTTCATCGCCGGTGTCGTCGCGGCCGGAAACGATGCCAATAAGATCTTTATCGAGAACGGACGTTTCCATGGCCAAGCGATCGCCGAGACGCTTCGGGAGCGCAACGGTGTCACATCATAAATAAAGAGAGGGAAGACCTGATTTCAGATCTTCCCTCTCTTTTGTTATACCCAACCGCGGAAGCGCGACGCTTCTGCCATCTTACGCACACCGACCATATAGGCGGCGAGACGCATGTCGACCTTACGGGCCGACGAGGTATTGTATACCGTATTGAACGAGTGGACGAGCACTTTCTCAAGCTTCTCTTCCACTTCCTCTTCCGTCCAATAGTACCCTTGATTGTTTTGAACCCATTCGAAGTATGAAACCGTTACCCCACCGCTCGAAGCGAGCACGTCCGGGACAAGCAGGATGCCACGTTCCGTCAAGATGCGGGTCGCTTCGTTCGTCGTCGGCCCGTTCGCGGCCTCGATGACGATGGACGCTTTGATGTTGTCGGCGTTGTCCTCGGTGATTTGGTTCTCGATCGCGGCCGGGACTAAAATGTCGCAGTCGAGTTCGAGCATCTCTTTGTTCGAGATCGTGTTCTTGAATAAGGTCGAGATTGTCCCGAACGAGTCACGACGGTCGAGCAGATACGGGATGTCGAGACCGTTCTCGTCATGGATGGCTCCGTACGCATCGCTGACGGCGATGACTTTCGCTCCGGCGTCATGCATGAACTTCGACAGGAAGCTACCGGCGTTGCCGAACCCTTGGACGACGACGCGGGCGCCTTTTAACTCGATGCCGCGACGGAGCGCCGCTTCTCGAATCATGATGGCGACACCTTTTGCCGTCGCCGTCTCGCGACCGTGCGAGCCACCGAGCACGAGCGGTTTCCCGGTGATGAAACCTGGTGAGTTGAATTCATCGATTCGGCTATACTCGTCCATCATCCATGCCATGATTTGCGAGTTCGTGAACACGTCCGGTGCCGGGATGTCTTTCGTCGGCCCGACGATTTGACTGATAGCCCGAACGTAACCACGGCTCAACCGCTCAATTTCACGGAAACTCATCTCACGCGGATCACAAACGATTCCACCTTTACCGCCGCCATATGGCAGGTCGACGATGCCGGCTTTCAAGCTCATCCAGACCGACAACGCCTTCACTTCGACCTCGGTCACGCTCGGGTGGAATCGGATTCCACCTTTTGTCGGTCCGACCGCATCGTTATGTTGCGCACGATATCCCGTGAAAATCTTTGTCGATCCATCATCCATCCGAACCGGGATGCGGACGGTCAACATCCGAAGCGGCTCTTTCAAGAGCTCGTACATCTCTTCTGGATACCCGAGTTTATCGAGCGCCTCGTGTATAACTTCTTGTGTCGATTCAAGGATGTTTTTTCGTTTTTGATGACCTTTTTCTTGATCCGTAATCATGAAGGTTTCCTCCCCTAAATTGTCGATTCTCCCCCAAGAATCAACCTCGTATTCGTTTAAAAGTATATCTGATACGCGCCTAATTTGAAAGGCTTTTACAAAAATAATGAAAGCGTTTTCTAAAACGAAAAAAGAAGGGAGTGCCCCTTCTTACTTTTCAAGTGCGAGTGCGATGAATCGCTCTAACAGTTCACCGTACGAGATACCGACGGCGCGAGCGCTGTCCGGGAACAGGCTGAGCGGTGTCATGCCAGGCAGTGTGTTCGTCTCTAAAATATAGGCGAGCCCGTCTTCTGAGACGAGGAAGTCTGAACGGGAATATCCGCTGCAGCCGAGGGCACGGTGCGCTTGAATCGCAGCCGCCTGAACTTCTTCGGTCAACGAAGCCGGCAACTCGGCCGGACAGACGTGAATCGATCCACCTTCTGAATACTTCGACTCATAGTCATAAAACTCGTTTTTCGGGATAATCTCGATAACCGGGAGCGCGGCTTCGGCGCCATGGTTTCCGAGTACAGGTACCGTCAATTCACGACCTTTAATATATTGTTCGACCAAGACGGCCGTATCGCAGGCGAACGCTTTGTCGATTCCTTCACGGAGCATCGTTTCGTCCATCGCGATCGTCAATCCGTTCGAAGACCCTTCTTGGGCCGGTTTGACGACACATGGGAATTCACCGCCCCACTCGACGATTTTCGCGTCGATATCGTCCCCTGTCTCGATGAGGACGTCACGGGCGATTCGGATGCCGGCAGCGGCGAAGATGATTTTCGCACGGGCTTTGTCCATCGCGAGCGCGGACGCCAACACACCAGACCCCGTGTACGGCAAGCCCGCCATCTCCAAGAGCGACTGCACGCGTCCGTCTTCACCGTACTTGCCATGCAAGGCGCTGACGACGACGTCGGCTTGAAGCGTCAACAGCTCATTGGCCCGGTCCGGGTGAAAATCAATCGCCACGACGTCGTGACCCCGTTCTTCGAGCGCTTCAATCATTCCTTTACCACTCGTGAGCGACACTTCCCGCTCACCTGATACACCACCATATAATACCGCGACTTTCATCAAATCTCTCCTTCAGCTAGCTACTCCAAAATTCAAGTTTTATCATACCATGTGTCGGCGGAAAACAATAGAAACAGAACAGTAAAAAAGCCGTACTTACGCGAACGTATCGTACAGCTGTTTCACGGCCTGTTCAGTTTGAATCGTCTTGCCGTACTCCATCATGACGTACGGACTGACGGTCGTCGTTCGACCGTACTCCGACAAGATGGCGGCCAGTCGTTCTTCCACGTCTGGTTTGAGCACCTCGACAAAGTGCAGATAATATCGTCCCTCGTAATGATAGAACGCTCCGCCCTGCTCGGTGTCTCGCATATGTGGGAACAAGCGAATCGAGGCGTTGATGACGTCCTCGATATCGTCAAATTGATAAATCAAATGATGAATCACGTCGATGGTGAGCCGAATCTCGACTTGCTCTTGATCCGACTCTGCTACGGGCGCATCGACTTTCTGGACGTCGATGACGAGCCCGTCACGGGGAAACATCGTCACGTTCAAGTCGACGGTCCCTTGTGGCATGAAGCCAAATTCCGCTTCCGCCGTCTCAAGCAATTCCCGCCACAGGTCTTGACCGCTCTCCCCCACGATGGTATCGATGGCGATGCCTCGAGTGGATAGGTCGCTCGCGGTCAAATATACCCTTAAATGTTCTTTTGTTTGCTTTTCAAATCTCAAACGAAAACCTCCAAAGAATAATCAATCCTACTTTATAAGCTACTCCCGTTTGTTCGAGCTGTCAAATAGTTGACAACCACTCGGTCCACGCCTCGGGCGTGTCCCCGAGGAAGGCCGATCCGAATTCGGACGCTTGAAGGCTGACCGCGTAACCACCGGCCCCGATGACGAGGTTCGGGTGGTCGGCTTGGATGAACTGCATCGCGTCTTTCAGGCCATCGAGATGTTCTGTCAACGTACATGAGAAAATCAGACACTTGGCATCGATATCGTGCAACGCCTCGTTCAAATCCTCTTTCGGGAATCCCGCACCGAGGAAAATCACGTCATAACCGTATTGGCGTAAGTAAAGCGTCACGAACAAGAGCCCGATTTCATGCATCTCGCCCGGGGCACAGACGCAAATGATGCGCGGCAAAAAGGGATTCATCGGCATTTGGAGCGAGAGCGTCGATAGACGGGCACGCAAAAAGGCCGTCGCAAAATGTTCATGCGCAATCGTGATCGTCCCATTCTCCCAACGTGTCCCGATTTCCATCAATAACGGACCGATGATATCTTTCGTAACCTTTTCAAAACTGAACGTATTAAAGGCACGATTAATCAAATCGTGCGCCTTACGTTCATCAAATGAAAGTAACGCCTCGAGCAACCCGTCCATGAGCTCCTCGTCATAAAGGCGGGCAGGCTTCGGCTTCGGGGCTTCATGTAGCTGTTGAATTGCTTGGGACACGGTCAATCCTTCCCGTTGTTTTTCAACGACCCATTTTATCTTCTCGACGTCTTGGTCGGAATACAATCGATGACCCGAATCTGTCCGGCTCGGAACGATGAATTGATAGCGTCGTTCCCACGCCCGGATCGTGGTCGGGTTGACTCCGGTGAGTGACGCGACCGTCTTGATGGAGTACTTCGGCACAGCAGCCCCTCCTTTCCTACTAGTTCTTCTCTTTCAGTATAGACCCATCTGTACGGCTTTACCTGTTTTATTGTGCAAATCTTGTGAGAAATTGGTGAGATTGTGCATATTCACAACCTCGGGCACGAAATCATAAAAAAAATACGACGTTCTCGTCGTATTGTTTAGAAAAAGATGTCGTGACGACCTATATATAAAAATACAAGAATAATGGCAAACATCGTCAGTGTAAGCATCATGGCGAGCGGCCGCTTCAGCCAGTTGTCGTTCAATTTCTCTTTTCGCTCATGCTCTTGCCGTTCAGCGCGAGATGGCAACGTGTCCACCACTTGTTCACGAAGTGAGTCCGCTTGATTCCGATGTCGCAACGTGTGCCCTCCTTTACCTTTTTTATCATTTTACTATGATATCAATCAAAGGAAAAGATACGAGCCAACCGATGTTTCCAATCTGTCACATTTTTAGACACAAGTTGCTCCGACGGCGGGAACACGATTTCGCCGCAGATGTCGCAACAATCGCTTTGCTTGACCGGTTGCTCCGAGAAATAATTTAACAAATAATCGCGCCGGCACGTCTTGATGAGGGCATAGTCCATCATCTGCCCGAGTTGACGATACCGGGCCCGCTTTCTATCTTTTACCCAATCCACCGCCTCGGCAAGCGTCCGCTCGGCAAGCATCTGATTCAACAGTCCCCAAACCGGGTCTTCCTCGTTCAAGCGCAATAAGCGTGGCAACTGGGCCAGGCTCGTGCCATTGTCTCGTTCAAAATAAGCGAGACGGATATCTTTGTCTTTCGGATATTGCTGGTCAATCAAAAACTGTTGAATCCGCTCATCCCCTTCGGCGTATAGCAAGACCGCGAAAGCCGGCTCACCGTCACGCCCAGCCCGACCGATCTCTTGCATGTACGCCTCGAGCGTGGCCGGGATTTGATAATGGATGACGGAACGGACGTTATCTTTATTGACACCCATCCCGAACGCACTCGTACACACCATGATGGCGACTTCGTCACGTAAAAATTGTGACTGCACAAGGCGCCGGTCCTCGGTCGACATGCCACCGTGATAAAACAAGGCGTCATCGAGATGGAGGGCGAGCGCTTCGGCCTCACGCCGTGTCGCCGTATAGATGACGGCCGGTTTCGGCACGTCGTGGACGAGTTCACTCAGACGACGCATCTTATCTTCTGACCCGAGACGTTCCACGATGAGGCGAATCTCGGGACGGTTCGCCGAGTGGACGAACTGCGCCGGCGAGAAGAGCGCCAGTTTCTCGACAATATCTCGTTTCACCGTCTCAGGCGCGGTCGCCGTGACGGCCATACACTGCGGACTGCCGAGCTGTTTGCGCAGTTCACCTAGGCGCGCATACTCCGGCCGGAACTCATGGCCCCACTGCGAGATGCAGTGCGCCTCGTCGACGACGAGCATTTGAATTTTCGTCCGCGCCAGCGCCCGAGTCACATGGGGCACAGCGAGTTGCTCCGGCGATAAATACAAGAAGCGGTACCGTTTCAAATGATTTAAAATCTCTTGCTTCTCTTCGAGCGTCTCCATCGACGTCAATCGCGCCACCCCGCGTTCGCCGCGTTCGCGGATGTGGAGCATCTGATCCTCAATCAGTGACAAGAGCGGCGAGACGATAATCGTCAACCCGTCGTTTTTGATATAGGACGGGAGTTGGAACGTCAATGACTTCCCGGCACCAGTCGGCATGATGGCAAGCACGTCCTGCCCATCGGCGACCGCTTCGATCACCTCGCGCTGTCCCGGACGGAAACTGTCATAACCGAAAACTCGCTTCAACGTCTTCTCAAACAAATGTCTCACCTCGTTTCAATCGTGCGAACACCAATCGGATTTGATAGTAACTGATTCCGTCGATTTGTTCAAAAATCGGCTTGAGCGCCCAACTCGATTCGTCACGTAGCTGCTCGACTTGCTTGATTTGCTCGAGCGGTACGAATTGATCGAGCGGAAATTCGTCCAAATACATCGCCATCTCGACGACGTGGTCTTCAATCGTACTGGTGCGTAATCGCCGCTGCGATTGCACTTGCTGGAACGACCGGCCGGCCAAGAACTGTTCATACGACCCCCGCGCCGATAAAGTCATCCGTTCACTCGATAAGCCGTGGGCGAATCCTAACAGTTTTGCATCTCGCGGCAGTTTCCATAGGAGCGCATTCCATCCGGCCAAAAAGTAAAGCCGGGCTGTCCGTGCATCAACGTCGAGGAGGGCCGCGATTTGCTCATACGTATATCCGGTCTCGAACGCCCCTGTGAACCGGTAGACGACAGCGGTCGCATAAGGATCGCCGATGTCTTCAAGCGCCGTCTCGAGCTCGTGGTGGAAGCTTTGAATCAACGGTCGCCATTCACGTTCGGTCCGCACGATTTGTTTGACCCAACGTTCGGCTAAACGGTCGGCTTGGACCGGATAAAACGTGCGCTCATGCTCGAGCGACATGAACGTCTGCACGAACAGACTGAGCCGTTTCCATGTCATCGTCGTATAGTCTCGATACTCACCGCCGAGACGGTCGAACAAGTCACTGACGGCCTCGGGCGAAGCGAGCATTGCCCCGGCTTCGGTCAAGGTAAAACTGGAGCGGTTGAGCCAACCACGCTTTTCGAACGAAGCGAGCAATTTCTCATAGTCGTACTTCGTGTAGGGGAACAAGCCAAAAATCGGTTCTAAATCATAAAAAAAGGCATCTTGCAGCGTCGTCGCCGATCGTTTTCCGTTCAATACGTGAAACAAACTACGTTCGCTGCGTTCACCTTTCAAGCGCTGGATGGATAGCAACAACACCCCGTCCGCCAAATGAACCATCGTTCCACCTCCTTGTTAAAATTATGCTTCCAAAACGTTATTCGTTTCCTCATTGAAATATTTGGGTATGTAGACTACAATTACTCATAGTCAGTAGAAAATCATTTCTATGCAGAGAGACGAAACGTATGGAGGGTTACAAATGGCAAAATTTACGATTGTTGATAAAGATACATGTATCGCATGTGGGGCCTGCGGAGCAGCTGCCCCGGACATCTTCGACTATGATGACGAAGGCCTCGCGTTCAACTTGATGGACGACAACACGGGTACGATTGAAGTCCCGGATGAGTTGTATGAGGACTTGATGGACGCGTTCGAAGGCTGCCCGACTGACTCAATTAAAGTCGCGGACGAATCGTTCGACGGCGACGCACTCAAGTACGAATAAGCGAGACATGTGTGCCATCTTGGCGCACATGTCTTTTTTTAACGTGTCGCTTTGCGGAAACCGGCCTCCCGCGCCTCTTCTTCTGTACAGAACATCTCTTCCGGGATCGTGCGCTCATAGCTCGCCCCGCCCGGAACGTGATAAATCTTCTCTCCGTCCCGATTGATATTCCCTTTAATGTCACATCCATCCGTGTCTCGTTTCGGCTGGGCCGGCTCGGTCGCCTCGTGGTCGAATCCGTTGCCGGTCACATAATCCTCGAGACTCCAAATCCCGAGCAATTCCCGACGCGCGGCCTGTTCGACGTCCCGGAACGCATCGACGTGTTGCGTGTTCGGCGCGTATACATAGGCGACGCGCGCCAGACCGCGACGTAACAATTCCTCGTTCAGCATCGCATCGTCGTACCAGACGTAGGCGAGCGTCCGTTGATAGCGATCGTAGCGCCCGACATCATACTCGAGCGTGATCGTATCCCCTTCCGGCAGCCACCGTTCGACGAATGATTTCGCATCCTCTCCGAACGGCTGGACCGGTAGCGTCGGATGGCTCGTCTCCGGTGTATCGACGAGCAGAAGGCGAATCGATTCGGTCGCTCCGTTCTCAAACTCGACTTTGAGCGTGTCCCCGTCGATGACGCGGTCGAGCGTGACCGTCTCGGTCTTCCCGAGCGGCCGCGCGACTTGTTGCGTGACCGACGCCGACGGAAAGTCGGCCTCGAGTTCGACGAGCGACTCCGGCGGGTCGATTTGTTCAGCGAACCAGTCATCGACTGAGCAGCCTGCGAGCGAGATGCTCAGCACGACAGCGATCAGCAGTTGCCACCATTTTTTCAATTGTCTCACCTCTACACCAGTATAACAAAAAAGGTTGTTTGACTTAAGCGTCAAACAACCTTGGTGAAATGGACATTTGTCCTTTTGGTGATTAGCGTTTCCCTTTAATATATGGGATACCGACCGATTTCGGTGCATCCGCACGTCCGACGACACCCGCGAGGGCAAGAATCGTAAGCGCATACGGTGCAATCAAGAGCAACACTTGCGGCACGTTGCTGATGACCGGCAAGTTACTGCCGATGATCGACAACGCTTGGGCGAAACCGAAGAAGAGGCCAGCTCCGAGCGCGCCGAGCGGGTTCCACTTCCCGAAGATCATGGCGGCGATGGCCAAGAAACCTTGACCGACAATCGTCGTCCCACTGAAGTTCGTCGTGACCGTGACGGCGTAGACCGCACCGGCGAGACCGCCGAACGCACCTGAGAGCATGACGCCCATGAAGCGCATTTTCGTGACGTTGATTCCCATCGTGTCAGCCGCCATCGGGTGTTCCCCGACCGAGCGGAGACGAAGGCCGAACGGCGTCTTGAAGATGACGAACCAGACGACGAACGCGAGCGCGATGGCGATGAACGACGTGTACTGGACGTTGATGAAGAACATACGAAGTACCGGGATATCCGATAAAATCGGCACGTTCTCTTTCGCAATCCGATACTCGATGAAATCGGTTTGTCCTTTGTTGTAGAGGACACGGACGACGAAGATGGCGAGACCGATCGCGAGCATGTTGATGGCGACCCCGAGCACCGTCTGGTCAGCGCGCCAAAGGATGGCCGGCACTGCCAAGAAGAGCGAGAAGAGCGCACCGACGACCATGGCGACCAAGAGCGCAATCCAAGGACTGAGACCACCAAGCCCCATCTCCGTCAACGTGAGCGTCGTGATGATGCCCGTGGCGGCACCGATGACCATGATGCCTTCCAAGGCGATGTTGACGACACCCGAACGTTCACTGAAGATGCCGCCGAGCGCCGCGATGATGAGTGGAGTCGCATAGGCCAACGCGACCGGGACGACGATATAGAGGACTTCTAAGAAGCTCATTTTTTCTCCACTCCTTTCTTACGATTTCCTTTGAATTTGTCAATCACGTAGTTGAACGCATAACCCGACGCCACGAAGATGACGATGGCCGCGATGATGACTTTGACGAGCTCAGACGGAATGTTGGCACCGAGCTGCATCGCGAGTCCACCGATGTTGAGTCCGGCGAACAAGATGGCTGCCAAGACGACACCGATGGCCGTGTTCGCACCGAGAAGGGCGACGGCGATCCCGTCGAATCCGACCCCAGTGAACGAGGCGCTGAGCGTCATGCCGTTGAACGTACCAAGGCCTTCCATCGCGCCGGCGAGTCCAGCGAACATACCTGAGATGACGAATGACAGGATGATGTTGCGATTGACGCTCATCCCCGCGTATTGTGACGCGTGTTTGTTGAATCCGACGGCCCGAAGCTCATAACCGAGCGTCGTCCGTTGCAAGATGTAGTAATAGACGATGGCCGCGAGCACGGCGATGATGACACCCCAGTGCAAGCGGGAGAACTGCGTCATTTCTTGAAGCCATGGCGACGCGAGCGACGCGGACTCGTTGATTGACTCGGTCCGTTCGTTCGTTACCCCGATGACGCTACGCAAAATCGCGTTCGTCGTGTACAAGGCGATATAGTTCATCATGATCGATGTGATAACTTCATGGACGTGGAACTTGGCTTTCAAGAAACCAGGGACGAACGCCCAGAGCGCTGCCGCGAACATGGCCGCGAGAAGCGCGAGCGGGAGGTGGATGAACATCGGTAAATCAAAGTTGATTCCGACATAAACGGCTGCCACCCAACCGATTAACACTTGACCTTCGACCCCGATGTTGAAGAGACCAGTCCGAAACGCGAACGCGACCGCTAAACCTGAGAAGATGAGCGGCGCTGCGGCACGAAGTGTTTCTCCGATTGCATATGGGCTTCCGACCATACCTTCGAATAATGAAGAGAATCCTTGAATCGGGTCATAGCCGCCAATCAGCATGACGATTGCCCCAACGAGAAGTCCCATCAAAATCGACAAGAGCGGGATGAGCAGTCGATTGAATCCTAACTTATTCATACTGTTTCTTCTCCTCTCTTACCGCCGGCCATCAAGAAGCCGAGTTCTTGCTCGGTCGTTTCTTTCGGATCACGAATCCCGACAATCTTACCTTCATATAAGACGGCGACTCGGTCCGCGACGTGTAAAATCTCTTCGAGTTCGAACGAGATTAAGAGGACGGCGCGTCCTTTCTCACGTTCTTTGATGAGCTGTTCATGAATGAACTCGATTGCACCGACGTCAAGTCCACGCGTCGGTTGGGCCGCAATCAACAAGTCAGGTGACCGGTCGACTTCACGGGCGATAATCGCTTTCTGCTGGTTACCACCTGATAAGGCACGGGCCGGTACATCGACCGATGGAGTTCGGACGTCAAACTTCTCAATCAACGCCTTCGCTTTCTCAGCCACAGCTTTATAGTTCATCAAACCACGCTTCGAGAACGGCTCTTTGTAATACGTTTGGAGGACCATGTTGTCCCGAATCGAATAGTCGAGGACGAGTCCGTGTTTATGACGGTCTTGCGGGATGTGACCGACGCCAGATTCCGTCACTTTACGTGGCGTGAACCCAGTCACGTCTTTCCCATTCAACAATACTTTTCCAGACTCCGGTTTCTTCAAGCCTGAGATGGCTTCAATCAACTCGGTCTGTCCGTTTCCGTCAATCCCGGCGATTCCGAGAATCTCTCCTGAACGAATCTGTAAATCCAAGCCGTCGACGGCTTCAAGCCCGCGACTGTCTTTGACGACGAGTTTTTGCACGTCGAGGACGACTTGCTGTGGATCTGCCTTGGAATATTCCGCATCAAAGTTAACTTCACGCCCGACCATCATTTCAGCCAAACGGTCTTCATTGACCGTCTCATCGATATCGACGGTGCCGATATAACGTCCGCGACGGATAACCGTACAGCGGTCGGCCACTTGCATGATCTCTTTCAGTTTATGCGTGATCAAGATGATCGATTTACCTTCTTCGATCAAACGCTTCATGATTTGAATGAGTTCTTGAATCTCTTGTGGCGTCAATACAGCGGTTGGCTCGTCAAAAATCAAGATTTCAGCGCCGCGATAGAGCGTCTTCAAAATTTCGACACGTTGTTGCATCCCGACCGAGATGTCCTCGATTTTAGCGTCCGGATCAATGCGGAGACCGTATTGTTCCGAAATCTCCATAACTTTTTTACGCGCCGTGGCCCGGTCGACCGTCAATCCGCTCTTCGGCTCTGAGCCGAGGATGATGTTCTCGGTCACCGTGAACTTCTCGACGAGCATGAAGTGTTGGTGTACCATACCGATTCCAAGGTCGTTGGCGATGTTCGGATTCTCAATGTCCACTTTCTCCCCGCGCACGCGGATTTCCCCACCTTCCGGCTGATAAAGGCCGAACAGGACGTTCATGAGCGTCGATTTCCCGGCACCGTTCTCGCCGAGCAACGCATGAATCTCTCCTTTGCGCAATTGGAGGGTGATATTGTCGTTGGCAACGAACGTTCCGAACTCTTTGCGAATATTGAGCATTTCAATTACATATTCCAAGAAAGTCCACCCCTAACTTTAAGTAAAGGGAGACCGCATGGGTCCCCCCTAACTCAATGAATTATTTTACTGTTTTCATGAACTCTTCGAACTCAGCGTCAGTCGCTGGAGCCGTGATGTCACCGTCGATCAACTGTGTGCGGTACTCTTCCACTTTTGTGAGGACGTCAGCTGAAACGTTCTCATCAGAAGTTTCAGCAATCCCTACGCCGTCGTCTTTCAACGAGAACTCAACGATTTCGCCTGCAGGGAACTTATCTTCCATTGCAAGTTTCGATACTTCGTAAGTAGCCGTGTCAACACGTTTGACCATTGACGTAAGTGTTACGTTCTCTGGAAGACCTTCTTCGTATTGGTCGCGGTCAACACCGATGACCCATACATCTTCGCCGTTCTTCTTACGGTTTTTCGCTTCTGTGAATACCCCTACCCCAGTACCGCCTGCTGCGTGGTACACGATATCAGATCCTGCTCCGTACATACCTGAAGCGATGGCAGTTCCTTTTTCAGCTGAGTTGAAGTCTTCAGCGTATTTCACGTCGATTGTTGCATCAGGGTTAACTGCCATGACGCCCGCTTTGTAACCGTTCTCGAACTTCTTGATTAAGTCAGACTCAACACCACCGACGAATCCAACTTTGTCAGTTTTCGTAGTGAGACCAGCGACGACACCAACGAGGAATGAACCTTCTTGCTCTTTGAACGTGATCGATGCGACGTTCGGCGCATCGACGACCATGTCGACGATCGCGAAGTTGTTGTCTGGGAACTGATCAGCAACTTTTTTGATGTCTTCGCCCATCAAGAAGCCGATTCCGTAAATCAAGTTGAAGTTATCGCGTGCCAATTGCTGCAAGTTTGGCTGATAGTCCGCTTGTTTTGATGATTGAAGATATTTGAAGCCTTCGTTTTCAGTCAAGCTGTTGTCTTTCCCGAACTTCGTAAGACCTTCCCAAGCTGATTGGTTGAACGATTTATCATCGACACCGCCAGTGTCGGTTACCATGGCTACTTTGAAGTCGCTGCCTTCGCCGCCGCCGTCGCTGTTTGAAGCACCTTCATTGTCATCCCCGCCACATGCTGCGAGTACTGTTGAGAGTGTGAGGCCTGCTGCTAAAGCTGAGAGAATCGTTTTTTTCTTGTTCATCGTCGTGTTTCCCCTTTCGGATCATAACAATTAAGGTTGTCATGTCATCAGTAGTCTTTACACCGGTATAAGAAAGCGCTTTCACGCTGTTCCCCAAAAATAACCGTTTCCGGATAAAACGAACGTGCTTAGACGCGTTTGCGAACGACGTGGAAGTCGAAGCGGTCCGCTCGGAAAAAGTTCGCCGAATCGAGCAGCGGTAAGTCGCTCTCATCGTAATGCAATTGCTTTAATGCCAGTAACGGTTGGTCCGTTTGAAGTTGCGTCGAGATTTCCGCGTTCACACTCGGTTCGATGTGCGTGATCGCATAAGCGACCCGACGTCCTACCTCTTGTTCGAGCGCATCAAACAACGACTTACCTTCCGTCAACGCTTTAGGATTCGAGACGAGGTGTGCCGGAATTTTATCGACACAGTATACAACTGGTGTCTCGTCTGCATAACGAATCCGGACAATCCGATAAATCGGCGAGTTCGGTTCAATTTTCAGACGCTCAGCTTCTCTCTCGGTCGCTAGAACCTTTTCGGCCACCAATACTTTCGTTCCTGGTGTCATCTTGGCGCGCATAATCATGTCCGTGACACTGAACAGTTCTTCAATCCCTGAAGTGAACGGGGGTTTTGAACTGATAAATGTTCCGACGCCATGTTTCCGCACGACAAATTTCTCGTCTTCGAGGATACGAAGGGCTTCCCGGAGTGTCGCTCGACTGACTCCTAGTTGCTTCGACAACTCGAACTCTGAAGGAAGCTTCTCTCCTTCACGATAGACACCATCGTCGATATCTTGCTTGATTTTCTCAATCACGCGAAGATAGAGCAAGCGATGATCGAGCTTGATCGACATGGGCCTCACCACCTTTACCTATTCTAACCAGTGCTCAGACATCTGACGTATGAATGTCCTTGCCAATATTAAGTATAGGGATTCGAGAATTAGAACGCAATACTTTTTGTTCGGAATCAGGGAAATATTTTAATGTGAAGGGATTATGTATACCTCTTAGTCTATATTACCTGTTGTGGAGCCGTTTGAAAAGAAAACGTAAAATGTAAACGGTATTAAAAAATGAAAGCGGTTCAACGATTTTAGTAGTATGTCTTAATGTATCAAATAGGTCAGATGTGCTATATTAGTTTGTCCCAACATGACGTTGACCCCAATCGTCACGTTTGAACCGGATTATCTGAAATTATATAAAAAACGAACGATTAGGATTCCTTATACCTAATCGTTCGTTTTACCATTTATACCTCTGGTTGATTAATGAGCACTTTCCGCGGCTTTGAGCCTTCTGACGGCCCGATATATCCAGCCTGTTCGAGCGAATCAATCAATCGGGCGGCTCGATTATAACCGATGCGGAATCTTCGTTGAATCATCGAAGTGGAAGCCGTCTCTTGCGTCAAGATGAATTGAACGACTTCTTCGAACAATGAATCGTCCGAGTCGATCGTCGTGACTTCCTCTTCTTTCGGCATCATCGCCTCGACATACTGGGCCCGTTGTTGGGCGATGACGTGATTGACGACCGTCTCGACTTCTTGATCCGAGACGAACGCACCTTGGACACGAATCGGTTTGTTCATCCCGTTGGCGAGCATGAGCATGTCACCCCGTCCGAGCAGTTTTTCCGCCCCACCACCGTCAAGAATCGTCCGTGAATCCGTTTGCGACGAGACCGCGAACGCGATCCGTGACGGGATGTTCGCTTTAATGACACCGGTGATAACATCGACTGATGGACGCTGCGTGGCAAGTACCATATGAATGCCAGCTGCCCGAGCCATCTGGGCGAGACGCATAATCGCGTCCTCGACGTCGTTCGAGGCGACCATCATCAAGTCGGCGAGCTCATCGACGATGACGACGATGAACGGCAGACGCTTCGCGTCCTCGTCGTCCGACTTATCGACGAGTTCGTTATAGCCTTCGATGTTCCGGACGCCGTATCGACTGAACAGCTCATAGCGCCGCTCCATCTCGGCGACGACTTGTTTGAGCGCTTGGGCCGCTTTCTTCGGATCGGTCACGACCGGCGTCAACAAGTGCGGGACACCGTTATAGACGTTCAACTCGACCATTTTCGGGTCGATCATCATGAGCCGGACCTCATCAGGACGCGTCCGCATCAAGAGTGACACGATCATGCCGTTGATACAGACCGATTTCCCTGAACCAGTCGAACCGGCGACGAGCAAATGCGGCATCTTGTTCAAGGCGATCGTCACCGTCTCGCCGCTGATGCTGCGGCCGAGGGCAACGAGAAGCGGCGACTGTTCGCGCTTGACCGGATCGGCCTCGAGCACTTCACGGAGACAGACCGGCGCCACTTCCTGGTTCGGCACTTCAATCCCGATGGCCGCTTTGCCAGGAATCGGGGCCTCGATCCGGATATCTTTCGCGGCGAGCGCGAGGGCAAGGTCGTCACTGAGCGACGTGATGCGGCTCACTTTGACCCCGATATCCGGTTGCAGTTCATACTTCGTCACGGTCGGACCGAGATGAATCTTCAATACTTTCACACCGACACCGAACGATTTGAGCGTTTGGACGAGTTTCGTCGCGTTCGCTTTCAAACGGGCGTTCTCACCGGACAAGTCGGTCACGACCGGTTCACTGAGAATCGTGAACGTCGGCAGCTCATACGTGTCTGACACATCCTGTGACGCCGTCATCATCATATCCTCGGTCGGCAGGTCGGCCACTTCTTCAGCAGAGGCCGTCTCCTCCACTTTCGGACGCTTCTCGGCGACGACTTTCTCGCTGAACCCGACAATCGGGATATCATGCATCGTCACCGCATCCGCCTCAGGCTCGGCTTCGGCAGGGATCGGCTCGACCTTCGCCGGGGCCGGGACGGCCTTCTGACGCTTCACTGGAGCCGGTTTGACCCGTTCCCGGTCGTGCCATTCTTGCTTGATGGCCGTACCCGTCTCAAGTAACCGTGAACCCATCGTCCGCCAAATCGTCGGCGATAATAGGGAAATCCCGACGATCATGCAGAGGGCTCCTAAAAAGATGATTCCGAAGTCGGAGAGCAAGTATTGGTTGAGTCGATAGAGCGCCCCGTTGACCTCGCCTCGTTCGGCCCCCCAGACCAAGTCCCCGAACATGAGGAACGACGTGAACAACAATAGGATCCCGGCCCGTTGCATCGGACGAAACTCGTTTAAAAAGACGAGCAACGTGAACGCGATTGCCAAATACGTCAGTGCCCCCCAGCCCCCGAACAACGTCGTCGCGAGGAGCGACGTCTGATTGCCGACCCATCCAAAATCGAACAGGGAGAAGATGAACGCCGTAATCGACAGGACGAAGGCGATCCAGCCATATGTACGTAGTGGGATGGGCTGTTTTTTCGCACGTCTCGTCGTCGGTCGTTTCCGCTTCACCGGGGTTTTTCTCGTTTTTTGTGCCACCTTAGATTCCTCCTAAAAAAACAAGGCAAAAGTCTGATGACTTTTGCCTTAATCTCAATTCCTTAAATCTCCATGATGATCGGCAAGATCATCGGACGACGTTTCGTCTGCTCGTACAAATAGACGCTGAGCCGTTCGCGGATATTTGATTTCAACTCGGTCCAATCACTTCCAGCTTGGAGACTCTTCTCAATCTGTTTCGTGACGATGCGGTTCGCTTCTGAAATCATCTCTTCCGATTCACGCATATAGACGAATCCGCGCGAGATGAGTTCAGGTCCTGAAATCAATTTCTTCTGTTTCCGGTTCAACGTGACGACACAGAGAACGACACCGTCTTGTGACAAGAGGCGACGGTCACGGAGCACGATGTTCCCGACGTCCCCGACACCGATTCCATCGATTAAGACGTTTCCAGCCGGCACTTTGCGGCTCATCCGGGCTTTGCGGCCCGTGAACTCAACGACATCCCCTTTTTCAACGATGAAGATGTTGTTCGACTTCACACCGACTTGCTCGGCGAGTTTCGAGTGGGCCATCTGCATCCGGTACTCCCCGTGAATCGGGAGGAAGTACTTTGGTTTGACGAGGTTCAACATGAGCTTGAGCTCTTCGGCCGAACCGTGTCCAGAGACGTGTACTTTGCGTTGGTTATAGATGACGTTGGCGCCTGAGCGGAAGAGCAAATCAATCGTCTTCGAGACCGACTTCTCGTTCCCCGGAATCGGCGTCGCCGCGATGACGACCGTATCGTTCAGGCGGATGTTCACTTGTTTATGGGCGTTGCGCGCCATGCGCGTCAAGGCTGCCATCGGCTCACCTTGCGAACCAGTCGTCAAGATGACGACTTTGTTGTCAGGCAAGCGATTCACTTGTGAAAGCTCGACGAGCGTCTTCGGCTTGAAGCGCAAGTAGTTCAGCTTCTGGGCCACTTCAACGATATTGACCATGCTGCGGCCGACGACGGCTACTTTACGGTCGTTCGCTTCGGCTGCCGCGAACACTTGTTGCAGACGGTGCACGTTCGAGGCGAATGACGCGACGATGACGCGGCCTTCGGCTTGATAGATGACGTCGTTCAACTCTGCGCCGACGAGCGATTCCGAACCGGTTTGACCCGGACGTTCCGCGTTCGTCGAATCCGACAAGAGGCAAAGGACGCCCCGTTGGCCGATGGCCGCCAACTTGTTGAAGTCTGACTGTTTCCCATCGACCGGTGTGTAGTCAAACTTGAAGTCGCCCGTGTGAACGATGGCGCCTTGTGACGTTTGGATACAGACCCCGACACAATCCGGGATCGAGTGGTTGACGCGGAAGAAAGTGATGAAATGATCAGCGATAGTCAATTTCGTTTTTGCGTCAATCAATCGGAGGTCGACTTCTTTCAATAAGCCAGCCTCTTTCAATTTGAGCTCGATTAAACCGAGCGTCAATTTCGTCCCATATACGGGAACGTGTTTCAAATCACGGAGTACGTAGCTGAGTCCACCGATATGGTCTTCGTGACCGTGTGTGATGAAAATCGCGCGTACCCGATCTTTATTTTCTTTCAAATACGTAATGTCCGGGATGACGATATCAATCCCGAGCATCTCATCGCCTGGGAACATAAGGCCGGCATCGATGACGAAGATGTCGTCGTCTAGTTCCACGACGTACATGTTCTTCCCGATTTCGCCTACGCCTCCAAGCGCAAAGACGCTAACGTTCTCTGTCTTCTTCTTTGACACTAACAAAAACCTCCTAGATGTTGCATATTCTGTTTCGTCCACTTATCGCTACTGAATATTGTATCGGAAAACTGCTGATATGCCAACATTTCCGTTCAATCGACGAGAGGTTTCATCACATCGGCAAGCGGCATCGTCGCTTTGTCATCCGGACGTTTCCCGGAAGCGAGCTGACGAATCGACAAACCGAAGTCCATTTGTAAGTGTGGGTAATCAGGAAAACTTCTCCAATCCCCGCCCCATTCGAAGCCGAGCGCCTTGCCGAGCTCCCCTAGTTCTTGCCAATCCGGTTCATCCGACCGATTATGGTCCGACTCCAAATCATAGTCGGCGCGGTTGTTGTGAATAATGACGAAGTCGACGGCAAGGCCATAGTTATGGTAGCTCTCACCTGCTTTGGCGTTCGTCACGACTTGACCTGGTTTCGAGCGACCTTGGGCGTACAGGGCGTTCTGCTCATCGGCTGAACGGTATCCTGACGTCAGGCGAACCTCGAGACCGAGGCACGAATAGGCTAGCCGCACGAACGATTCACTCCGCTCTCGTACGTGCGGATGCAGTTTGGCGAACGCCTTCTCGCTACGCTCGACGATGACCGCTTCCGAGCGCGAGTTGCGCTCACACATCCCCGCCTCGAACGTCGGTTCATCGACCCATGGCATCGGCCCCGGACGTGACAACGTATACGCTAAAAAGATTCCGACTAAAAAAGCCGTCATCGCGAACGTCAAGACGCCGGTCCATTTCATCGGCGCAACCGTTTACGGAGTCCTTTGACGAGCGGTAATCCTGTTTCAAGGGCGAAATAGAGCGGACGATTCAAGACTAGATCGAACTCGCCAACCTTCTCGATCATATCGCTACCCCAACCTGATTTGAACGCATACAGACCCGCATACTCATCATCGGCGTCGGTGCTGCCCGATACGCCACCGAAATCATAGCGTTCGGCCCCGCTCGCCTTGGCCGCTTGCATCATCGTCCATTGCATGAGGTGGTTCGGCATGAAGTCACGGAACTCGTTCGAAGACGCACCGTACAAGTAATACGAGCGTCGGCCGGCTAACGTCAACAGACCGCCCGATAAGACGAGCCCGTTCGGGTACTTGTCGTGCAACTCGTTCAGTTCCGGCAACGCAGCTTTAATCTTTTCAATCTGTTCGCCCGTCTGCTTTTGACGGTTCAACAGACTTGTCCGTTTCTTCTCGACCGTCTCCGTCTCGAGGGAACGTTCAATCTTGCCGAGGTCACGTTCGGCTTTTTCGAGCGTGGCCATCTGTTGGTCCAGCGCGAGCTTCGGTTCGAGTTTCGTCAAGAACAGACGCGCGTCCCCTGGCTGCAGGCAATCGTATAAGTTCTCGAAGTAATCAAGGCCGCGGATGGCAAAGCCGTCCCGCTCACCCGTCACTTTCATCAACTCCGCGAACGTCTGGAGACCATCGCGACCGACTTCCGTGCAGACGATTCCTTTTCGTTCTGCCAAACGCACGTTATAGCGGAACTTATGATGGAACTTGCCAAAAATCTCTTTCTCGCTCGGACGCAAGTCCGTCTCCATCGTGAACCGAGGCTGGGCGTAATCGAACCCGCCGCCGTATCCTTTATGGTTAAAACCGAGGCTAGCCATTTCCGTCAACAGGCCTGGCACTTCGTCTCGGTCGATATTCGGATCGATTTTCACGGTAATCGCTTTATTCGCTTTGGCGACCCGTTTCGCTTCTTCGGTCAACGCGGTCAACGAAGCCACATCGTCATAGTCGACGACGAAACCGCGCGGCGCGTAGCAAAGCGTGAACGGAAGTTTAGGTACGCGTTTGAACAAGAGTAACGCGACCCCGCTCGTCACACCATTGGTCGCGACGGCGATCCGCTCGGCGAACCAGCCGTTTTGTCGTTTGACGTTGGCCCAACTTGAGAGTTGAAGCAAATCCCCACGGTCATGTGTTTTGACGAACTCGTCATGCTCTTTTTCTGTCAAGGTGATCGGTTGTACTGCCATAAATCATGATTCCTCCGTCTTCAAAATTGTCGCTCGGACGATCGCTTCTTCATCTAGCGGAATTTTCTCATTGCCAATGATTTGATATTTCTCATGTCCTTTGCCGGCCAGGACGACGATGTTATCGGACTCGGCCAATTTGGCCGCGTAGCGGACCGCCTCTTCGCGGTCCCCGATCTCAACGAAATTGTCGTGGGTCATCCCGGCAGCGATGCCGCTCGTGATTGAGTCGTAGGCTTCATAGCGTGGATCGTCCGTCGTGATGACGACCGTTCCTGCATACTTCGAGGCCATCTCTCCCATCGTCGGCCGCTTCGTAACGTCACGATTTCCGCCTGTCCCGATTAAGAAAACAATCTTCTCTTTCGGCACGCCGACGAGCGACTTCAAGCATTGCTCGATGCCGTCGGGCGTGTGGGCGTAATCCGCATAGACGTTATAGCCCGGCACATCGAGGCGTTGCATCCGCCCTTTGGCCGGATGGATCGCTTCGAGCGCCTGGACGATTTCGGGCAAGCGATAGCCTGCCGCGAGTAGGCAACCTGTCGCGAGCAAAATGTTATACACGTTGAAGCGGCCGATGAATTGAACCGTCAACGGATGGCGTTCGCCTTGATAGTTGAGGCAAAAGCTCGTCTCTGACAGCGTCTGAACGATATCTGATGCCGTCACGTCTGCCATCGCGTCAATCGCATAAGTAATTACTCGCGCCCCTGTCATCGTCTCATACAGCTTGCTGTATGGGTCGTCTGCGTTCAGTACGGCGACCTTGTGACGTGACGCCATCTGTCCGAGCTGTGCGAACAGTAGCCCTTTCGCTCGCGCATAGTTCTCGAATGTGCCGTGGAAATCGAGATGGTCGTGCGTCAAGTTCGTGAATCCGACGATATCAAAGTCCGTCCCGATGACACGGCCGAGTTCGAGTCCGTGCGATGACACTTCCATCATCACATCGGTCACGCCTTCTGCGTGCATCCGGGCGAGCAATTGTTGTAGCTCTGAGCTTTGCGGTGTCGTATTTTTACTTGGAACGACCGTATCGTTGATGCGGACCTCGACCGTGCCAATCAATCCGGTGCTATGACCGAGCTCGGTGAGGACGTCGCGCAGAATCGTCGTTGTCGTCGTCTTGCCGTTCGTCCCAGTGATCCCGAACAGACGCATCTGTTCAGACGGATACTGATAGAACGCCGACGCTAAGAGGCCGACCGATCGTGTGCTGTCGCGCACGATCAAGTTCGGTACGCTTAACGAGAGCGGACGCTCGCTGACGACGGCTACGGCCCCTTTGCTGACCGCCAATTCGGCATAGTCATGACCGTCGACCGTATAGCCTTTGATGGCGACGAACAGCGTCCCAGGGACGACTTCTCTCGAGTCGGTCGTCACATGGGTCACTGGGATGGCTTGTAAGTTTGGTTGATTAATCAATTGAATGTGTTTAGCTAAATCCGTTAAGTTCAAGTCTTTCCCTTCTTTCACCTGTTCCTGTCCAAAGTAAAGAATACCTCTTAATCAGTGTAGAGAACTTACAATTCGGTTTCAAGTCAGTCTTCGGACGGAAGGACATAAGATTTGGCAGGGGCGTGGCTGAGCACCTCTCTGATTAAGGCGTTGACACCATGCACATCGATGCGATCGATTTTATCGAGCACCTCGTTCAAGTCCTCGACGTCGTCGAGCAGGACGAGGTTTCGACCGTTTCGGTTCATGCGGGCACTCGTACTCTCATTCCCGAGGACGAGCGACCCTTTCAATTGGCGCTTGCCTTTCTCGACTTCCTCGTCGGACAATCCGTCCGCAATCAACGTCTCAAGTTCGCGCGTCATAATCGTCTCGACTTGGGCGAGCGTATCCGGAGATGTCCCGATATAAATTGTGAACGTCCCATGGTCATCGAACGTCGTGTAGTACGAGTAAATCGAGTATGCCAGCCCCTCTTCTTCTCGAATCGACTGGAAAAGACGCGATGACATCGTGGCCCCGATGGCATTGTTCATTAAGGCCAAATGCGGCAGACGATCATCTTTGGCGGCAATCGCCTCAAAGTTCCAACAGAGGTGTGCTTGCTCTGTCTCTTTCTGTTTTTTCATCACGTCACTGTATAAAATCGGAGTCGTCGATTCTTTCGGAGATTCCCCTGATGGGAGGTCGGCAAACCTTGTCTTGACCGCCTCAATCAATTCATCGGTCACATGCCCGGCAATTGAAACGACAACACGATTGCCCGTGTACGTCGAAGTGACGTAACGGAGCAGTTGGTCTCGCGATAGGCTGAGGACGCTCGCTTCCGTCCCGAGAATCGGTTCGGCGAGGATGTCGTCCTTATAGACGGCTTTCGCGAGCAGCTCGTGGACGAGGTCTTCCGGTGTGTCCTCATACATTTTAATCTCTTCTAAGACGACCCGCTTCTCTTTCTCGAGCTCCGTCTCGTCAAATAACGAATCGAATAGCATGTCGGCGAGCGCATCGAACGCGATGACCGCGTGCTCGTCAAGCGTCTTCACGTAATAGCACGTGTGATCTTTCGACGTGAACGCGTTGACGCTGCCCCCGAGCTCATCGAAGAACGACGCAATCTCTTTTGCCGTTCTCGTCTTCGTTCCTTTAAATAACATATGTTCAATCAAGTGGCTGATGCCAATCTCGGTCATGTCTTCGGTGCGAGTTCCGGCTTTGATAAAGACACCGGTCGACGTGCTGCGGACATCTGTCATCGGTTCAATCACGATGCGGACGCCGTTGTCTAATGTGATCCATTCCATGTTATCACTCCTATGAAAAAGGCCATCGCACCAGACGATGGCCATCATGATTAGTTTGTCGAGCGTGGCGGACGACGGTCTCCGTCACGACGCGGCGGACGGCTGTCACGTGGTGGACGGCTTTCGCGCTGCGCTTTACGTTTTGCTTCGTATGCTTCACGTTCTTCCGGTGACAATCCTTCAAGGATGAGCACTTTGTGTGAGGCATTGACTCGGCCTTTGTCGTCAATCTCTGTCACACGGACTTTGATTGTATCGCCGAGTTTAACGACGTCTTCGACGTTCGCGACACGCTCTAAGCTGAACTCAGAGACGTGGACGAGCGCGTCTTTCCCTTTGAACAATTCGACGAACGCACCGAACTTCTCGATGCGGCGGACCGTTGCATCGAACTCTTCGCCGACGACGACTTCACGGACGATGTCGCCGATAAGGGCCATCGCCATATCGATGCCATCTTGATCGGTCGACGCGATGAAGACCGTTCCGTCTTGCTCGATATCGATTTTGACGCCCGTTTGGTCGATGATGCTGTTAATCATCTTCCCGCCCGGTCCAATCACATCGCGGATCTTATCCGGATTGATCGTCATCGTCACGATTTTCGGTGCATACTTCGACAACTGCGGACGCGGTGCGTCGAGCGTCTCAAGCATATGGTTCAAGATGTGGAGACGGCCTGAACGTGCTTGTTCGAGTGCCTCTTCCAAAATCTCACGCGTGATTCCGGCGATTTTGATATCCATTTGGAGCGCCGTGATCCCGTCTTTCGTTCCAGCGACTTTGAAGTCCATGTCACCGAGGTGATCTTCGAGTCCTTGGATGTCCGTGAGAACCGTGTAATGTTCGCCTTCCATGATGAGACCCATCGCAATCCCGGCAACCGGTGCCTTAATTGGAACCCCTGCATCCATGAGAGCGAGTGTCGAGCCACAGATTGACGCCTGTGAACTTGAACCGTTCGACTCGAGTACTTCCGAGACGAGACGAATCGTGTACGGGAAGTCGGCTTCTTTCGGGATGACCGGGAGCAACGCACGTTCTCCGAGGGCACCGTGACCGATTTCACGACGACCTGGCGCACGCACCGGACGAGCTTCTCCGACCGAGAACGGCGGGAAGTTGTAATGGTGCATGAAGCGCTTGTTCTCTTCGAGACCGATGCCGTCGATGATTTGAGCATCTCCGATGACGCCGAGTGTCGCCACCGACATGACTTGTGTTTGTCCACGTGTGAACAACCCAACGCCATGGGCGCGTGGCAATAAGCCCGTTTCCGACGCAAGTGGACGGATGACTTCAGGGCGACGACCGTCCGGACGAACTTTATCGACCGTGATGAGACGGCGAACTTCATCTTTGACAAATTTGTTCAAGATGCCAGACACTTCTTTCAACTTGGCCGGCTCGTCGACGAGGCGCTCTTCGTAGATGGCGACGTACTTGGCAATCACTTCGTTGATTGCTGCGTCACGCGCATGCTTCTCTTCGACTTGAACCGCAGCGTTGATTTCTGGACGAGCTGCTTCAAGCTCAGCCGTCAAGGCGTCATCAAACTTCGATACCGTGTATTCGAACTTCGGTTTCCCGACAGCTTCGACGATTTCCGTTTGGAAAGCGACCAATTTCTTGATTTCTTCATGACCGAACAAGATTGACTCGAGCATGACGTCTTCCGGTACTTCGTTGGCGCCTGCTTCAACCATGTTGATTGCAGTTGCCGTTCCGGCGACTTGGAGTTCGAGGTCTGTCTGTTCGAGCTGAGCCGTCGTCGGGTTGACGACGAACTCACCGTTGACGCGTCCGACTGTCGCACCGGCGATCGGGCCATCGAACGGGATGTCTGAAATCGAGAGTGCGATTGACGTTCCGAGCATGCCGGCCATCTCAGCTGGGCAGTCCGGGTCGTTCGACATGACGTAAATCATCACTTGGATATCATGACGGAAGCCATCCGGGAAAAGCGGACGGATCGGACGGTCGATGAGGCGCGATGTCAAAATCGCGTTCTCCCCAGGACGACCTTCCCGACGGAGGAAACCTCCTGGAATTTTACCGACCGAGTATAATTTTTCTTCATAGTTGACCGTGAGCGGGAAGAAATCTAAATCCTTCGGCGCTTTCGATGCTGTGACCGTGGCGAGCACGACCGTGTCCCCATAACGGACGAGTGCCGAGCCGTTTGCTTGTTTCGCAAGTTGCCCGACTTCTACAGACAGCGGACGCCCGCCCCATTCTGTAGAAAATACTTGTTTCGTACCTAACATGAACATTCTCCTCTCAAACCTTATCTAGTTTATTATGTAACTCATTCATATGAATGTCTAATGATTTTCCTCCTAAAAAAGAAGAAACGGACTAGGAACAAGTGTCCCAGCCCGTCACATGGTCCGTTCGGATTAACGACGGAGACCAAGGCGTTGAATCAATTCACGGTAACGTGTAACGTCCTTGTTACGAAGGTACGTAAGCAAGTTACGGCGACGTCCAACCATTTTCAAAAGACCGCGACGTGAGTGGTGGTCTTTCTTGTGTGTACGAAGATGATCGTTTAAAGTGTTGATTTGTTCAGTCAATACTGCAACTTGAACTTCCGGTGAACCAGTGTCACCTTGTTTTGTCGCGTATTCCGCGATGATTTCGTTCTTACGTTCTTTTGAGAGTGCCATTGCCTCTCCACCTCCATTTAATAGAAAATTGCCGCGTTGCCGAGCCGACGTTGGTGAATCGATCAGCCAAGCGAAGCGGTGTACTTTGCGTACCAAAATAGGATACCGTACCACCCATCCAAAGTCAAGACAGGATTGCCCGAGCGGCCGTCTCATCTTGCTTGAGTTGGGCGATGAGCGAGTCGAGTCCGTCGAACGCCCGCTCGTCCCGTAAATAGTGCATCCATTCGATTTCAATCAATTGTCCGTATAAATCTTCCGAGAAGTCGAACAAGTGGCTCTCGATTGAGACGTCACCGGTCGCATAGAACGTCGGCCGCCGACCGACGTTCGTCATCGCGTCGAACGTCCGACCGTCCTGAAGCCGTACACGCGTCGCGTAGACGCCTAGACGAGGCATAACATACGATGCGTCCATGACGACGTTCGCCGTCGGGTAGCCGATCGTCCGGCCTCGGGCGTCACCGTGGATGACTTCCCCGCAGATAACGTACGGCGTACCGAGCAATTCACTCGCCACTTCGACATCACCGGCACCGAGCAACTGACGAATCCGTGTCGACGACACTTTTTCGCCGCCGCTCGTCTGTTCGGCGACGACCGAGGTCGTGAAGCGACCGCGCGCATGATACGGCAGCGTTTCCATCGTCCCCTCGCCGAATTTACCGTACGAGTAGTCAAAACCTGCCGTCACATGGACCGCACCGGCACCAATCAAATAGTCATCCACGAACTGTTGTGGCGACAGGCTCGCCAACTCTTTCGTGAACGTGATGACGATGCATCGTTCGACACCGAGTGCGGCAATCCGGTTCAATTTCCGCTGGAGCGGTGTGATATAACGGACCGCATCCGGTTTGTTCGATAACACTTGTTTCGGGTGCGGGTCGAACGTGATGACGGTCACGGGCACGTCAAGCTGTTTTGCTTGCCCCTGCGCATGCCGAATCACGGCCTGATGTCCGGTGTGGACGCCGTCAAAAAATCCGAGCACCATGACCGAAGGGACCAGGTCTGGTGTCTCAGGATACGTCAGATGGATCGTTTCCATACTTCAATCTCCCCTTTAGTCGATAGTCAACATGACCTCGACAGTTGCGTCTGTTGTTCCGTCAAGCCGTCGATAGAGGGCAAGTGGAATTCCTTCTTCATTATAGACAGTAAACAGTTCAAATTCGAGCGAGACGTCGTTCAAACGACCTCCGTTTCGAATATACCGTTCTCGATTGACTGGAATCGTCATGGCCGGCCAACGTTTGATGACCTCTTCGAGCGGGATGAGGTGGTTCATTCGTTCCTCGACCGTCTCGAAGTCGGCCAGTTGCTGTAACGTGACGGCGGCCGTTTCCTCAAACGAACCAGACCGGGTCCGCCGCAAGTCGCTCATATGGGCCGGATAGCCGAGCAGCTCCCCGATTTGAACGGCGAGCGTCCGGATGAACGTCCCTTTGCCACACTCGACGTCGACACGGAAACGGCAGACACCGTCTTCGATGACCGGCTCATTCGTCCGGACGAGGCGGTGAATCTCGACGATGCGGCGCGGTCGGTCCACCGTCTGACCTTTTCGGGCGTATTCATACAATTTCTTACCGTTCACTTTGACAGCAGAGAAGTAAGGCGGGATTTGCTCGATTTTTCCTGTCAGCTTCTCAAGGACACGATCGATCTCCGCAGCGGTGAACGCCTCGGGACCGACCTCGCGCGTCTCGACGACCTCGCCATGTGCGTCCTCCGTCATCGTCGCTGTTCCGATTGTAATCTCGGCGGCGTACCGTTTGCCTTCATCGGTCAGAAAACGAGACAGCTTTGTCGCCCGTCCGAGGCAAATCGGTAGGACACCGGTCACTTCCGGGTCAAGCGTGCCGGTATGTCCGACTTTTTTCGTTTGGAACAATTTACGGAGCTTGAACACACAGTCGTGGCTCGTCATGCCGCTGTCTTTATCTAAAATCAATACGCCAGTTGGTTCCATCTGAATTCCTCCCATCAAAAAAGGGGAGACGCGAGTCCCCCCTTCAATTTATTGGTCGTTCCGATTTAAGTCACGAATCAATGAATCGATATGGCTACCATATGCGACCGATGAATCGTATTCGAACGACAATTCTGGCGTTTTCCGAAGACGGATGCGGCTTCCGATCTCGCGGCGAATAAATGCGCTCGCCTTATCAAGACCAGCTTGCGTTTCAGCCTTCACCGTGGCGTCGTCTCCGAGCACCGTGTAGTAGGCTGTCGCTTGCTGCAAATCTCCCGTCACATCAACGCTCGTGATTGTAGCGTTCTTCGTACGTGGGTCGTTGACTTCACGGAGCAAGATATCTGTAATCTCTTTACGCATCTGCTCTGCGACGCGTTGGGCACGAATGTTCATACGTGTTCCCTCCTCGCTTTATTTACGTTCGACTTCTTTCATGATGAACGCCTCGATGACGTCCTCCACTTTAATATCGTCGAACTTCTCTACTTTAATCCCACACTCGTAGCCTGCCGCGACTTCTTTAACGTCGTCTTTGAAGCGGCGAAGCGTATCGAGTTTTCCTTCGTACACAACAATCCCGTTACGGATGATTCGGACGCCGGCGTCGCGTGAGATTTTACCTTCTGTGACGTAACAGCCGGCAATCGTACCGACTTTCGAGACTTTAAAGACGTCACGGACTTCAACTTGTCCTGTGATTTCTTCAACGAACTCAGGGTCGAGCATCCCTTTCATCGCGCTCTCGATTTCATCGATTGCGTTATAGATGATGCGGTGCAGACGCATTTCAACATGCTCTTGCTCGGCCATCGACCGGGCGTTACCATCTGGGCGAACGTTGAATCCGATGATGATCGCATTTGCCGCCGAAGCGAGAATGACGTCACCTTCTGTGATGGCACCGACACCTTGGTGGACGATGTTGATTTTAACGCCTGCGACGTCGATTTTACGGAGTGAACCAGCGAGTGCTTCAGCCGAACCTTGAACGTCTGCTTTGATGATGACGTTCAAATCTTTGACTTCGCCTTCTTGAATGCGACTGAACAAGTCATCAAGACTAACTTTAGCCGATTCGCGACGCTGTGATTCGAGGTAACGTTGGTAACGTTTTTCTCCGATTGCACGTGCTTTCTTCTCATCTTCAAACACGATGAACTGGTCACCCGCTTGTGGGACATCGTTCAATCCTGTAATTTCGATTGGTGTCGATGGACCAACTTCTTTCACACGACGACCGATATCGTTGACCATGGCCCGGACGCGTCCAAACGTGCTACCGACGACGATTGAGTCACCAATTCGGAGTGTCCCGTGTTGAACGAGAAGCGTGGCGACAGGACCGCGACCTTTGTCGAGCTTCGCTTCGATGACCGAACCGCGAGCTGGCATTTTAGGCGTCGACTTGTACTCTTCGACTTCAGAAACGAGCAAGATCATCTCGAGCAACTCATCGATTCCTTCGTCTTTCAAAGCTGAAATCGGTACGAAAATCGTTTCGCCGCCCCACTCTTCCGGTACAAGACCGAACTCTGTCAATTCTTGTTTGACGCGGTCAGGGTTTGCGCCTTCTTTATCCATTTTGTTCACAGCGACGATAATCGGCACGTTAGCCGCTTTCGCATGTGAGATGGCTTCTTCTGTCTGTGGCATGACGCCGTCATCCGCTGCGACAACGATAATCGCGATATCCGTCACTTCGGCTCCACGAGCACGCATCGTCGTAAAGGCGGCGTGACCTGGTGTGTCGAGGAACGTGATCTTTTTATCGTTGACTTCAACTTGATAAGCACCGATGTGCTGCGTGATTCCTCCGGCTTCACCAGCAACGACTTTCGTGTTGCGGATCGAGTCAAGAAGTGTTGTCTTACCGTGGTCGACGTGACCCATGATTGTGACGACAGCTGGACGCTCAACAAGCTCATACTCAGAGAAGTCGATTTCTACTTCTTCAAAGTCCGTCTCATCGATGAGTACTTCTTTCTCAACTTCATAACCGAATTCAGTTGCAAGCAACTCAATCGTCTCGTCATCAAGTGTTTGGTTGATTGTCGCCATGACACCAAGACCCATCAACTTCATGATGATCTCGTTTGGCTTTTTATCCATCTTCGCAGCGAGGTCCGATACGCTGAGGACATCATCGTACTTGATGACGTTGCCCATTTCAGACTCTTGCGCTAAACGAGCTGCTTTACGCTGACTCGTTTTCGAATTTGGATCCGCTTCTAACGGCACAGCTGCTTTCGCAGGCTTGCCTTTGAATTTACCACCGCGCTTTTTGTTGCGGTTGTCGTTGCGGTTGTTGCCGAAACGGTTGCCACCACGGTTGCCAGCTTGGTTGCTTTGACCGCTAGACGCTTGTGGGCGTGCTTTCGGTGCTTCTTGCTTGGCAGCAGGCTTCGTGTCAGCGGGTTTTGACTCGGCAGACTTCGTTTCAGCTGGTTTCGTTGCAGCTGGCTTTTCTTGCTTGTCAGCCGAACGGTATTTCTCAGGATTGAAGACACGGTCGAGTTGCTTGACCGACTCCTCATCTAAGACAGCCATGTGGTTTTTCACTGGCTTGTTCATTTTCTCGAGCTGAGTAATGACTTGTTTACTTGTTACATTCTGTTCTTTTGCAAATTCATAGACGCGTTTTCCCAAAGCATCCACCTCCGTTAATAGTTAAGAGAGAAGTTGCTTAAGCTTGTTCGCAAATCCGGATTCTGTCACAGACACGACGACTCGCATGTCTTTACCTAAAGCAGCCCCGATCGTATATCGGTCGCTCACTTCAATCAATGGAACACCATACGATGTACACTTGTCGGTAACCCGTTTTCTCGTAGACGCTCCTGCATCTCCGGCAAGGATGACAAGCTTGGCTCGGCCAGCTCGCACATCCTTCAACACAAACTCTTCTCCCATCGTTACTTTCCTCGCACGTGCGGCAAGGCCTAACAATGATTCCCACTGACTCATGATTCGGCTCCTGTGACAGCTTGAAGCAGCTGCTCATAAAGCGCGTCACTCGTCTTGACTTTTAAATGATGATCGAGTGTCCGTTTTTTCTCTGCTAAACGAATCACATCCGCATCTTTCGACAAATACGCACCACGTCCGTTCAATTTACCGGACGTATCGATGACGACGTCACCTTCCGGCGTCCGAACGACACGAATCAACGCTTGTTTCGGTAACATTTCTTGCGTGACCACACATTTGCGCAAAGGAAGTTTCTTTTGCTTCATGGTCATTCCTCTTCTTTCACCGTTGTCGGCTCGAGGGCGACGTCAACCGAGTCAGTCTGTTCCACTTCATTGTGAACAATTTCTGGCTCCGGTTCAACTTTTTCGGCGTACGTATCATACAAGTCCATGCCTTCTGCATCGGTCTCGCTCTTGATATCAATTTTCCATCCCGTCAACTTAGCGGCAAGACGGGCGTTTTGACCACGTTTCCCGATGGCGAGTGACAATTGATAGTCTGGCACGACGACCGTCGTCGATTTATTCGGTTCATTGACGTACACGTCAACGACTTGAGCCGGGCTGAGTGCGTTTTTCACGAACTCTTTTGGGTCGTTCGACCAACGAACGATATCGATTTTCTCACCGTTGAGCTCATCGACGATTGTTTGGACCCGTTGCCCTTTCGGACCGACACAAGCACCGACTGGATCGACGATGTCTGAATGAACAGCAATCTTCGAGCGATCACCCGCTTCGCGTGAGACCGACATGACGTCGACCGTTCCGCTCGCGATTTCTGGCACTTCGAGCTCGAACAGGCGACGCAACAGACCTGGATGCGTCCGCGAAACTTGAATGGCTGCTCCAGACCCTTTCGTCGTCGAATCGACTTTTGTGACATACACCTTGATGCGGTCATGAATCTGGTACGATTCATTCGGCATCTGCTCGTTCGGTGTGAGCACCGCTTCGATATTGTTTTCAAGACCGATATACAAGTTGCGTGGGTCGAACCGTTCCACAATCCCCGTCATGATCTCGTCTTCTTTATCGACGAAATGGTTATAGATGCGCTCGCGCTCGGCTTCCCGCATCTTTTGCGTGACGACTTGTTTGGCTGTCATCGCCGCGACGCGACCGAAGTCGCTCGGTGTGACTTCTTCTTTATGGAAATCCCCTAACTCATAGTTCGGGTCAATCTCATGCGCTTCTTCGAGCGACAATTGTTGCTCGGGATGCGAGAGACGTTCAACGACTTCGAGAAGTGCGAAGACGCGAATATCACCGGTCACTTGGTCGAATTCAACTTTTACGTTTTCATTCGGGTTGGCGACGTTTCGGCGGTATGCCGAAATGAGCGCCTGCTCAAGTGCATCGATGATAATCTCCTTCTCGATTCCTTTTTCGTTAGCAATCTGTTCGATTGTTGTGAGTAATTGTGGCCCCATCTTTACCTCTCCTTAACTAAATGTGACCGCTAGGCGGGCTTGTGCAATTTTGTCTACCGGTAGCGATATCGCTTTTTTTCTTGTCTTGATGCGTGTCTCGACGATGGCGGTCTCGCCGTCATATTCCGTCAAAATCCCTTCGAACTCTTTGGCACCTTCAATCGGGGCAAACGTCTTGATATAGACGTTTTTTCCAATCGCGCGTTCAAAGTCGGTCGGCTTCTTCAGCGGTCGTTCGGCACCGGGACTCGAGACGTCAAGATAATAGGCTTGTTCGATCGGATCGCTATCGTTTAGTTTTTCCGAGAGTTGTTCGTTGATGTTGACGCAATCATCTAAATCGACGCCCCCCGGCTTGTCGATATAGACGCGCAAGAACCAGTCTGGCCCTTCTTTCACGAATTCGACATCGACCAATTCCATGTTCTCACGCTCCACGATCGGCAACGCGATCGCTTCGACGACTTCTGTTATTTTGGACACTCTCATCCCTCCTTCTGGCTTTTACATACAAGAAAGGAGTAGGGTTCCCTACTCCTTTCCGTCGTAGTATCCAACATTGTTCGATACCAATATATCATATTTTCCCGGTTTTTCGCAACTTACACCCCAAAATCAAAGAACGAGAGTTGGTTCTCATCCGGGAGGCCTTCGAGACATTTCATCGTATCGAGCGTCTCGACGATCGTCTTCGACAACTTGGCCCGTTTGCGCAAGTCTTCTTTCGATAAAAACTGTCCTTCGGCACGTGCATCGACAATCGCTTTCGCCGCATTCGTACCGAGACCATCGACCGCATTGAACGGCGGGATGAGCGTGTTTCCTTCAATCAAGAACTCGGTCGCGCTCGAACGGTACAAATCGATGTTCTGGAACTTCATGCCGCGCTCTAACATCTCGAGTGCGAGCTCGAGCACGGTGTGGAGACCTTTGTCTTTCGCCGTGGCTTCAAATCCTTTTTCACGGATATCCGACATCGCTTTACGCACGGCCTGTGACCCTTTAATCATCGCCGACAAATCGAAGTCGCCGGCCCGGACCGTGAAGTACGTCGCGTAATATAGAATCGGATGATGCACTTTGAAGTAGGCAATCCGGACGGCCATGAGCACGTACGCTGTGGCGTGCGCTTTCGGGAACATATACTTGATTTTCTTACAAGACGAGATGTACCATTCCGGGACATCATTGGCCCGCATCTCCGTCTCCATGTCTTCCGACAAGCCTTTCCCTTTCCGTACCGACTCCATGATTTTGAAAGCGAATGACGGTTCGAGGCCCGCATAAATCAAGTAGACCATGATGTCATCACGACAACCGATGACGTCTTTCAATTCACACGTCCCGTTATAGATGAGTTCGTTCGCGTTCCCAATCCAGACATCTGTCCCGTGAGACAGTCCCGAAATTTGAACGAGTTCGGAGAACGTCGACGGTTTCGTCTCTTCGAGCATCTGCCGGACGAACTTCGTTCCGAACTCTGGAATCCCTAGCGTACCCGTCTTCGATTCGATTTGTTCCGGCGTGACACCGAGTACTTCCGGCGACGAAAAGATTTTCATGACCGTCGGGTCGTCCGTCGGAATCGTCTTCGGATCGATACCGGACAAATCTTGGAGCATCCGGATGGCGGTCGGATCATCGTGACCGAGAATATCGAGTTTGAGCAAGTTGTCATGAATCGAGTGGAAGTCGAAGTGGGTCGTCTTCCATTCGGACGACTTATCATCGGCCGGATATTGGATTGGCGAGATTTCGGCGATGTCCATATAGTCCGGGACGACGATAATCCCCCCCGGGTGTTGCCCGGACGTCCGTTTGACGCCGGTGACACCCGAGACGAGCCGGTCGACCTCGGCATTCCGATAAATCTTATCGTTCTCGGTCGCATAGCCTTTCACGTACCCGTACGCCGTCTTATCGGCAATCGTCCCGATTGTACCGGCACGATACACATACTCTTCACCGAACAACACTTTCGTGTAGGCGTGGGCGTGCGGTTGATATTCACCCGAGAAGTTCAAATCGATATCCGGCACTTTGTCCCCTTTGAAACCAAGGAACGTCTCGAACGGGATATCGTGCCCGTCCTTCGTATACCAAGTCCCACACTCCGGACATTGCTTGTCGGGAAGGTCATACCCGGACCCGACCGATCCGTCGTCGAAGAAGTGGGAATGTTGACACTTCGGACAGACGTAATGCGGTGGCAGCGGATTGACCTCGGTGATTTCGGTCATCGTCGCAACGAAACTCGATCCAACCGAACCACGTGACCCAACGAGATAGCCGTCATCGAGCGATTTCTTCACGAGTTTATGCGAGATTAAATAAATGACCGCAAACCCGTGACCGATAATCGACTTCAACTCTTTCTCGAGCCGAGCCTCGACGATTTCCGGCAGTTGTTCTCCATAAATCGAACGGGCCATATCATAACTCATATTCCGGACTTCATCGTCGGCCCCTTCAATCTTCGGCGTATACAAGTCGTCCGGGATGATTTGAATCGACTCGATTTGATCGGCGATTGCGTTCGGGTTCGTGATGACGATTTCACGGGCGAGCTCGTCCCCGAGGAATTTGAAGTCCTCCATCATCTCTTTCGTCGTCCGGAAATGGGCGTGCGGCAGTTCTTTCCGCGTGTTGATGAAGTTGGCGCCACCTTGCGTCCGAATCAAAATCTCCCGATACGAGCGGTCCGTCCGGTCGAGATAGTGGACGTTGCCGGTCGCACAGACAGGCAGTCCGGCCTGATCAGCGACACGAATGATCCGTTTGATGATTTCACGCAACTCGAGTTCGTTGGCGACGATCTCTTTATCGATGAGGTGCATATAGAGCGCCGGCGGGTGAATCTCGATGAAATCGTAAAACGCCATCATCTTCTCAAGTTCTTCGTCAGACTTGTTCAGGGCGGCATCGAAAATCTCGCCGTTGTCGCACGCCGAACCGATCAAGAGGCCCTCACGGCGCTTGATAATCTCCGAGCGCGGCATGCGTGCCATCCGGAACAAGTAGTCAATGTGCGACAAAGAAATCAGTTCGTATAAGTTCCGGAGTCCCGGTTTTTTCGTTTTCGCATAAATTGTCGCATGGAACGGACGAATCTTCGAGACGTCGCTCCCGACTTTCGCGTTCAGCGAGCGATGCGTTTCCATCTCAAACATCTGTTTGGCGAGCTCGAGTAGCTTCATGAGCAAATACGCCGTCGCCTCGGCATCATAGATGGCGCGGTGATGTTGCGTCAACTCGATATCGAATCGCTTCGCGAGCGTGTTGAGACGGTGGTTCTTGAGTGTCGGTAAAATCGTCCGGGCGAGCTCGAGCGTGTCGATGACCGGATAGTCATCCGGCTCGTGCCCACCGCTCCGGAGTGTCGCCTCAAGGAAGCCCATGTCAAACGATGCGTTATGGGCGACGAGAATGCCGTCCCCGCACCAATCGACGAACTGCTTGGCGATGACTTCCGGATCGGGTTGGCCATGGACCATGTCATCGGTGATACCCGTCAGTTCGATCGTCGTGGCCGAGAGCGGATGCTTCGGATCGGCGAACGCCTCGAAGCGGTCGATAATCTCTCCGTCCTTGATTTTGACGCCCGCGAGCTCGATGATTTTATTGTAGACGGCCGAAAGTCCCGTCGTCTCGACGTCGAAGACGACGTACGTCGCATCGTCGAGCGGGACGTCGGTCGGATGATAAGCGACCGGTACGCCGTCATTGACGACGTTCGCCTCGACCCCGAACAGTACTTTAATGTCATTCTTTTTCCCGGCGTAATAGGCTTCTGGGAACGACTGGACACCGGCATGGTCCGTGATGGCGATGGCACGGTGGCCCCATTTCGCTGCTCGTGCGACCAGTGCCGACACGTTCGTGACCGCGTCCATCTGGCTCATCTGCGTGTGCGCGTGCAGTTCGACACGTTTCTCACCGGCCCATTCGTCCCGGACCGGTTCGACTTTCACTTCTTGCAGTTGTGACGCCATCATGCACAGTTCGCGCATGAAACTGTCATCCTCGACCCGACCGGCCGCTTGAATCCACATGCCTTTTTTGACGGCACTTAGCATACGGTCATCGTCATCATCGCGCGCGAACACTTTGACGATGAGTGAATCGGTATAGTCCGTCATCTTGAACGTGAACAGTTTCTTCCCGCTCTTCAGTTCTTTCCGTTCGGCCGAGAAGACGAGGCCACGGATGGCGACGCGTCGTTCTTCTTCGATAATCGTCTTGATTGGGACAATCTCGTCTTTAATCAAGGCACCCATCCGCACTTCAGTGACCGGCTCATCGTTCGTCTCGGTCGACTTGGCGAACTGCGCCGCTAGTGCGAGCTTCGCCTGTTCCAAATCTTCTTGGACGACTTGTTCGCGCAACGCTTGGTTCGCTTCTTCATTTTCTGAGAACAGCGCTTGGCATGGTTTTTTCATAAAGCCGTAGGCGCTGTAGAGCGCTTGGACTTCTTGGCATAGCTCTTTATCGACATAGTTCGCCTCAGGGGCCGAGCGCACCGGGATGAGCAATTTGTTCTGCTCGAAGCGCGGTGCGACCGATGCGAAATAACTGCGCATCGCGCCTGACACTTGACTCAGCTCACTGACGATCCGGGGCCAATAGTCGATATAGTCCTGTTCGCCCCCACCTGACGTCGTCGTGAACCGCGCATATACCTCGTCCGCGAACGTCGCATAACGACTCTCGAGCCGGCTCATGAACAGTTGGTACACCTCATACGGCAACACGTGTTGTAATTGGAAATAAAACGTCCACGTCCGACGTTGCTTGTTGACGACGAGTCGTGATAACTCTGCTCCGTCGAACTGATCCGTTTCGGTCGTGATGCCGAGGTCACCCAAGAGCAATTGCATTTTTTGATTAGCTTCCACGGGTAAGAAGTCCCCCCTTTTATCATTCAATGTCGAAAAATGAAGGTGACGGCAAGAAACCGTCACCTTCATCGATCATTTGGCTTCGTTCAGTTGCGTCGTGATGACACGTGGCAACTCATCGACTGTCGTCTCGAGGACTTCGCCAGTGGCACGTACTTTCACTTCGACGATTCCTTCGCTCGCTTTTTTCCCGACGTTGATACGAATCGGAAGACCGATCAAATCAGCATCGGCAAACTTGACGCCAGCCCGTTCTTTACGGTCATCATACAACACATCGTACGTCGATGACAGCTCATCGTATAAACGGTTCGCGAGTTCGACTTGCGCCTCGTCTTTCGTGTTGATGGCAATCAAATGCACATCGAACGGAGCGACGCTCTTCGGCCAGACGATTCCGCGATCGTCATGATGTTGCTCGATGACGGCCGACAACGTCCGCGAGACGCCGATGCCGTAACAGCCCATGATGAGCGGTTCGGCCCGACCTTCTTCGTTCAAGAACGTCGCGCCCATCGCTTCTGAATAGCGCGTGCCGAGCTTGAACACTTGTCCGACTTCAATCCCGCGGGCGAAGCGGACCGGACCCGACTCGTCAGGTGCCATGTCGCCTTCGACGACGAAACGGAGGTCGTGATACGTCAAATGCGACAAGTCGCGTTCGGCGTTGACGTGCGTATAATGGGTGTTCGCCTCGTTGGCGCCACATACCGCGTCGACCAAATATTTGACGGCGTAATCAGCCACGACTTTGACCGGTGAATGAATCGGTCCGAGCGTGCCCGGCTCACAGCCGAACAAGTCGATAATCGTCGCTTCTTCTTCCATTTGGATGTCGAGTCCACCGAGGGCGTTCTTCACTTTGACGTCGTTCGCCTCGTGATCACCTCGAACGATGGCCATGACCGTCTCGCCATCGACGTTGAAGAGAACCGACTTGATCGTCGTCTTCGGATCGACGTTCAAGAAACGCGCCACATCTTCAATCGTCTTATTGTCTTTCGTGTCGACCTTGTCGAGGGCGAGCACGTCGGCCACTTGCATGTCATAGCGGTCGAGCGTTTCCGCCATCTCGATGTTCGCCGCATACGTCGATGAATCCGTATAAACAATCGTATCTTCACCGATTTCGGCGAGCGCTTGGAACTCGTGTGTATCTTTCCCACCAATGGCACCAGAATCGGCCACGACTGGACGATATTTCAAGCCGATGCGGTCAAAGATGTTCGAGTAGGCTTGATACATATTTTTGTACTCTTCGTCCAAGTCGTCTTGCGTCGCGTGGAACGAGTAAGAGTCTTTCATCAAGAACTCACGGCCCCGGAGCAATCCGAAACGCGGACGACGTTCGTCGCGATACTTCGTTTGAATCTGGTACAAGTTGACCGGTAGCTTTTTATACGAATTGAGTTCATCGCGCACGATTGACGTAATGAGTTCCTCATGGGTCGCACCGAGTGCGAAACGACGGTCATGACGGTCCGTCAATCGCATCAATTCTGGACCATAAATGCCCCAGCGTCCCGTTTCTTCCCATAGTTCAGCCGGTTGAATCGCAGGCATGAGCAACTCTTGCGCTCCGGCCCGGTTCATCTCTTCGCGGATAATCGTTTGGATATTGTGTAATACGCGATGGCCGAGTGGGAGATATGAATAAATCCCAGCGGCGTTTTGGCGCATGAAACCCCCACGGACGAGTAGCTGATGGCTAATGGCTTCCGCATCGGCCGGCACTTCTCTTAATGTAGGCATGAACAGTCTCGATTGTTTCATAGGTATCAACGTTTCCCTTCTGTAACTCGATTGGATCTAATTATTTAAAGAATGATTGGATATCATTCCAGGTGACAATCAACATGAGCAGCATGAGCAAGGCGAACCCGATAAAGTGGACGAAGCCCTCCTTTTTCGGATCAATCGGCCGTCCGCGTACCGCTTCGAACAAGAGGAAGATGAGTCGTCCTCCATCGAGCGCCGGGAGCGGCAACAAGTTGAAAATGGCCAAGTTGACGGATAGAAGTGCCGTCCAGTTGAGGAGCATGATGAATCCGCTCGCTGCCACTTCGTCGGTCATGCGGACGATCCCGACCGGACCGGCCAACTGATCGACGCCGACCTGGCCCGTCACCAAGTCACCGACCGCGGAGAAGATCAGCGTCGACATCGTCCACGTCGTCTCGGCCCCGGTTGTAAAAGCTTTGGCCGGTGAACGTTCGAGCGCGTTCGTCACGCCTAAAATCCCGACCGTCTCCCCATTTTGTTCGACCGCTTGCGGCGTAATCGTCACCGTTTGCTCGACGTCGTCACGAATATACGTCACTTCGGTCGGCGTGTCGGCACGATCCGCCAATACCGTCCGCAAATCGAGCCAGTTGTCAATCGGTTGACCTTCGATTGAGACGATCTCGTCGCCTGCGACGAGTCCAGCTTGATCAGCGGCCGAGTCCGGTTGGACCGTACCGATTTGACCATCGTCCGTCGGTGTCCCTTGGACGAGACCGACGATGACGAGGAGGAGGAAGGCAAGGACGAAGTTCATCGCCGGACCGGCTGCAATCGCAAGCACCCGTTTCCAGACAGACTGGGCTCCGAACGTGCGGTCGTAAGGCGCGATTTGAATCTCCATGCCTTGGTCGACGAGAAGTGTGTCCCGCTCGAGCGAATAGACACGGACCTCATCATCGACGAGCAGTTGTACTTTCAATTCGCGGACCGAGTCAAACTTGTCGACCGTCCCGACGATATGAACGTCTTGGGCCTGGTCCGGTTGGAAATAGACGCGATCGACCGTCCCAGCACTCGTCAGACGCAATCCGACGTGTTGCCCAGCCTTCACTTCGATCGGCTCAAAATCTTCCCCGGCCATTTTGACATAACCGCCGATTGGCAATAGTCGAATCGTATACAGCGTCTCATTTTTTCGGAATGAGAGGATTTTCGGTCCAAACCCGATTGCAAATTCATGACAGAGAATCCCTGCCCGTTTCGCCATGACGAGGTGTCCCCATTCATGAACCGAAATGAGTACCCCAAACATCAAAACGATGGCGATAAAAGTCGTCATTGTCTATTCTCCACCTTCACTTTCCTTGCTGAATTTGTTCTCGAACCGCTCGGTCGATTTGAAGAATCTCCTCGAGCGTCGGTTCTGCAATTACCGTATGTGTCTCCATCGCTTGCTCGACGATGCGTTCGATATCGAGGAATGCGATCTCCCCGTTCAAGAACAGCTCGACGGCCGCCTCGTTAGCCGCATTGAGCACGGTCGGCATCGAACCGCCGGCGCGCCCGGCCTCATAAGCGAGGCGTAACGCCGGATAACGTGTCAAATCTGCTTCCGCGAAGTGCAGCGTTCCGATTTCTCTCAAGTTTAACCGCTTGTTCCCTTCGATTTCAAGACGTTTCGGAGCCGATAACGCATAGAGAATCGGACCTCGCATATCGGGGTTCCCAAGTTGCGCCATGACAGCGGCATCTTTGAATTCGACCATCGAGTGGATGATCGACTCGCGATGGAGCACCACTTCAATATCATTATAATCGATATCGAACAACCAGTGCGCTTCGATGACTTCGAGTCCTTTATTGAACATCGTAGCCGAATCGATTGTGATTTTGGCCCCCATCGACCAGTTCGGGTGCGCCAGCGCCTCCGCGACGGTCACCCCTTCAAGCTCTTCCCGCGACTTGTCACGGAAACTTCCGCCTGAAGCCGTCAAGATGATTTTCGAGACGTCCTCGCGGCGTTCGCCGTTCAAGCATTGATAGATGGCCGAATGTTCGCTGTCGACCGGGAGCAGGCTAACACCGTGTTTTTTGACTGCCTCGGTGACAAGGTGTCCTGCCGTGACGAGCGTCTCTTTGTTCGCGAGCGCGATGTCTTTCCCCGCTTCGATGGCGGCAAGGGTCGGTTCAAGCCCGACGGCGCCGACGACTGCCGTCACGACGACATCGGTCCTTTCAGCGGTCGCACATGCAATCAACCCTTCCAGTCCGATGAAAAAGAGTGGTTCATATGTAAGGCGTGGCTTGAGCTGTTCGAGTACCTCGATATTTTTAGCGGATACGTATTTCGGCCGCAGGCGATTGATCCATTCTTCCGCCACGTCTACGTTCGATCCGAACGCATATGCCTCAAGTTCAAACAAGTCGGGGTGCTGTTCGATGACGTCGCATGTTTGTACGCCAATCGATCCAGTCGCCCCGATTAAGCTGATTCGCTTCATCTTGACACTCCTCTTTTATAACAAATTAAATACCCAAATGACGGTGAATACCGCGATCATACTATCAAACCGGTCTAAAATCCCACCGTGTCCCGGTAACAGATGACCGGAATCTTTCACATTATATTGACGCTTGTATGCTGATTGTACCAAATCCCCGAGTTGACCGACGACTGATACGACGACCGCGAGCACCAACACCTCGAGAATCGGCAACACCGGCTCGATGAGCACGTAGATGATACCGAGGACGATCGCCGATATGATGCCGCCGATGGCACCTTCAATCGTCTTATTCGGGCTGATGGACGGCCACAGTTTCGTCTTTCCGATCGCTTTCCCTGTGAAATAGGCACCGGAATCGGTCGCCCAAATCATGAACAAGACGAGCAACACTTTGACGAGCCCGTCTTCTGACAAACGGACGAGTGCGAAACTCGAGAACCCGACGACGAGATAGACGGCCGAGACGAAATAAAAACTCGCATCCTCATACGTAAAACGGTTTTTCGTGACAACCGTCCAAAACAAGAGGAGCATCAATCCGAGCACCATCCATTGCGTCGTCGACATCGGCAGTTCCTCGAGGACGAGTCGGCGTTCGAGCAACAACAAGATGAATGGGAATGCCACGAGAAGTGACGTCACGAGAAACGGGAACGCCATCAATTTATGGTTGCGCATCAACGTGAACTCGCTCAATCCGATTAAGGCGAGCACGCCCATCAAGATGACGAACGGGCTACCGCCTAGGGCAATCAACGTGACAAAGATGGCGCCGGCCCAGAGACCGGTAATGATTCGTGTTTTCATGTCACACCCCGCCAAACCGGCGAGTCCGCGCGTTATACGCTTCAATCGCCTCGACGAAATGGTCCCGTTTAAACTCAGGCCATAACACGTCCGTGAAATGTAGTTCAGCGTAAGCCCCTTGCCAGAGCAAGAAGTTCGAGAGGCGCTGTTCCCCACTCGTGCGGATAATCAAATCAACGTCTTGCATGTTCGTCATGAGACGCTCACCAATCATGACGTCATCGATCTCGTCCGGTTGAATCGTACCGTGCGCTACATCACTCGCGATTTGTTTCATCGCTTGAACGAGTTCATCACGTCCGCCATAGTTGAGCGCAAAGACGAGATCAAGCCCCGTATTCGTCGCCGTCCGTGTCCGTGCCTCATCGACCGCTTCTCGCGTCCCGCGTGGCAGTTTTGTCACATCGCCTGCGACGAGCACGCGAACGTTCTGTTCATCCAATTCTTTTAAATCCGTCTCTAAAAATTGCTTCGGCAATTTCATCAAGAAGTTGACTTCTTCTTCAGGACGCGTCCAGTTCTCCGTCGAGAACGCATACAGCGTCAATGAACGGATGCCGAGTTCTTGGGCGGTGCGCACCGCTTCCCGGACCGACTTCATCCCTTCCCGGTGACCCATGATGCGAGGGAGCCCACGCTTCTTCGCCCAACGGCCGTTGCCGTCCATGATGATGGCGACGTGTTCGGGAATGCTCAGTTCCGCCTCGGTTTTTGTTTTAGGATTCACCCATTTAAACATACTCTATCCTCCTGATTGTATGAAAGAGGGACCCTCTCAGTAAAAGGGTCCCCACACAGCTTTTTGGTATACCACTTCCGTGATTACACTTCCATGATTTCTTTTTCTTTCGTCGCTGCAGATTCATCAATCTTTTTGATGTACGAATCCGTTAACGATTGAACGTCATCCGCGTAACCGCGAAGGTCGTCCTCAGTCAAGTCCCCATCTTTTTCAAGCTTCTTCAAGTTTTCATTCGCGTCACGACGAACGTTACGGACAGCTACTTTCGCTTCTTCCGCATATTTTTTCGTCACCTTCACGAGCTCTTTGCGGCGCTCTTCTGTCAAAGCTGGGATCGCGAGACGAATGACCGTCCCATCAGAAGACGGCGAGAGGCCGAGGTCGGCTTTTTGAATCGCTTTCTCGACATCTGACACCATCGATTTGTCCCATGGTTGAATCAAGAGTAGACGCGCTTCCGGAGTGTTGATGTTCGCCACTTGGTTGAGCGGAGTCGGTACGCCGTAGTAGTCGACTTGGACCGGGTCCAAGATTGACGCGCTCGCGCGTCCCGTACGAAGTGTCCCGAAATCACGTTTCAAGGCAGAATGGGCTTTCTCCATCTTTTCTTCAGCAGTTTTCAATACGTCATTAACACTCATGAATTGATTCCTCCTACTACCGTCCCGATATGTTCCCCGAGTACGACACGTTTGATGTTTCCTTCTTCAAGCAATGAGAATACAATCAGTGGGATATGGTTGTCCATACATAGTGATGTGGCTGTCGAATCCATCACTTGGAGTCCGTCTTTTAAGACGTCCAAGTACGTGAGCGTGTCGTATTTGACCGCATCCGGAACGAGTTTCGGATCCGCCGAATAGACACCATCGACGTTGTTTTTACCCATCAGGATGACATCAGCTTCAATTTCCGCTGCGCGGAGTGCTGCTGTCGTATCTGTTGAGAAGTACGGGTTCCCCGTCCCTGCCGCGAAGATGACGACTCGACCTTTTTCAAGGTGACGCATCGCCCGACGACGGATGTACGGTTCAGCCACTTGGCGCATTTCGATTGAGGTTTGGACGCGCGTCTGGACACCGTTCGATTCAAGGCTATCTTGAAGTGCGAGCGAGTTCAACACCGTGGCAAGCATGCCCATATAATCGGCATTCGCCCGGTCCATGCCGAGTTCGCTGCCCGTCTTCCCGCGCCAGATGTTTCCGGCTCCGACGACGACGGCTACTTCAACGCCCAAGGCGACCAACTCTTTGATTTGTCCAGAGATCGAGTTGACGATGGCCGGGTCAATCCCGTACCCTTGATCTCCTGCGAGCGCTTCTCCACTCAATTTTAACACAATTCGCTTATATTTCGGTTCCATACTTTGCCTCCTCTTGCTTGAAAAAAGGGAACACGCTCCCTTAACGAACTAACTCAAGGTTATACAGACGTGTTCCCAATTTTGATTGCATCACGGGTGATGCAGATTATTTTTTAAGTTGGTTCATTACTTCTTCAGCAAAGTTTTCTTCGCGTTTTTCCATACCTTCTCCAACTTCGAAACGTACGAATGAGTTGACACGGCCGCCTTTAGACTCTACGTATTTCCCAACTTTGAAGTCAGCGTCTTTAACGAATGTTTGGTCGACGAGGCAGATTTCCTCGAAGTACTTGTTCATACGTCCCGCGATCATCTTCTCGACGATGTTAGCAGGCTTGCCTTCGTTGAGGGCTTGCTCAGTCAAGACTTTCTTCTCACGGTCTGCTTCTTCAGCCGATACTTCGTCGCGTGTCGCGTAAAGTGGGCGTGCTGCTGCGACGTGCATCGCAACGTCTTTCGCAACTGTCTCGTCTGTTGTCCCGTCGATGATGACGATCGAACCGATACGTCCACCCATGTGAAGGTACGTGCCGAAGACTGCATCGTCAGCTTTTTCAAGAACTGCGATACGACGGAGTGAGATTTTCTCTCCGATTGTCGAAGCTTCTTCTTGGATGTGCGTTTCAAGTGTTTTACCTGCTACGAACTCAGAAGCAAGTGCTGCTTCAACCGTTGTCGCGCCTGAAGTGAGAACTGCATTCGCCACGTCTGAAACGAGTGTTTGGAACTTCTCGTTTTTCGCAACGAAGTCTGTTTCTGAGTTAACTTCGACGAGCGCAGCTTTGTTGCCGTCAACCGCTACTGCCGTCAAACCTTCTGCTGCGATGCGGTCGCCTTTAGCTGCTGCTTTAGCGATCCCTTTTTCACGAAGGAAGTCGATTGCCGCTTGCATGTCACCATTTGTTTCAGTGAGTGCTTTTTTGCAATCGAGCATACCTGCGCCTGTTTTTTCACGAAGTTCTTTTACCATTGCTGCTGTAACTGCCATCGGAAATTCCTCCTTGTAAAACTTACGAATTTTTAAGAAAAAGCACTAAGGCTTCATATACGTGTCCTAAAAAAAGGTGATAAAAGGCTTTCCCTTTATCACCTGTTGTCTGACCGATTACTCAGCTTCTGTCGCTTCAGCTTCTGGAGCTACTGCTTCTTCAGCTACTTCTTCTTCGCCTTGCTTCGCTTCGATGATCGCGTCTGCCATCTTAGAAGTGAGCAATTTAACCGCACGAATCGCATCGTCGTTCGCTGGGATGACGTAGTCGATTTCGTCTGGGTCACAGTTTGTGTCGACAATCGCAACGATTGGGATGTTCAATTTGTGAGCTTCTGCAATCGCAATACGCTCTTTACGTGGGTCAACGATGAAGAGGGCATCAGGAACACCTGGCATGTCCTTGATTCCGCCGAGGAACTTCTCAAGACGTGTCATTTCTTTTTTCAAGATGATGACTTCTTTCTTAGGAAGTACTTCGAACGTACCGTCAGCTTCCATTTTCTCAAGCTGCTTCAAGCGGTTGATACGCTTTTTGATTGTTGAGAAGTTTGTGAGTGTTCCACCCAACCAACGCTCGTTGATGAAGTACATACCTGAACGGAGTGCTTCTTCTTTGATCGTGTCTTGAGCTTGTTTTTTCGTACCTACGAAGAGGACGTTTCCGCCTTCTGCCGCGAGTTCACGAACGAAGTTGTAAGCTTCGTCTACTTTTTTGACCGTTTTTTGAAGGTCGATGATGTAGATTCCGTTACGCTCCGTGAAGATGTATTTCGCCATTTTTGGGTTCCAACGGCGTGTCTGGTGACCGAAGTGTACACCAGCTTCGAGCAATTGCTTCATTGAGATTACTGCCATGATAAATTTCCTCCTTGTGGTTTAAAAAAGTCCTCCGCCTCGTTCATCGTTGTATTCCGACCTTTCGGCACCGAGGAATACCATCCCGAGACGTGTGTGATGTGTTTAACACCGAAAATTACTATAGCATATGTCAGGCAATCCGGCAACTCTCACTTTTTGCGAAGTTTGGCATAAAGGGCGACTTCTCCCTCACCTTTTCCGAGCAGTCGGGCCGTCTCTCGGACCGAATGGTTCAGTAAAACGTCCTCGACGTGCGGTGCCTGTTGGCGCTCACGGGACGACGGTGCCTCCATCGGCGAATCCTCAAGTGCAGGTTCCACAGCCGATTCCTCGCTCGATGGCGCAGGGTGTTTCACGACATCGTTCATCGATTCCATGAACGACAACAGGAGGGCCTCGGTCTCACGCTTCTCCTGTTCGAGCAGCGTGACACGAGCCGTCAGCGCCTGGACTTGACGAAACAAAATCAACAGTCCGTACGCGACGATACAGGCGATTCCGATATAGACGACGGTCATCTCCATCCCTCCTTCACGATGTCTTTTCTTCTAAATAGGAACGTCCGAGCGCAAGCTTCAACGTCTTCAGCGCCTTGGAATGAATTTGTGAGATGCGGGACGTCGAGAGTTCCAACACTTCACCGATCTCCGTCAACGTCAACTCGTCGAAATAAAATAACGACACGACGAGCCGTTCTTTCTCAGATAAATGCTCAATCTCGTTCGTCAACACATCGAGCAGCTCGCGCTGCAGAAGCGTATCTTCCGGTTTTTCGGAATCGGGGTCGAAATACGTGACGGACATGACCTTGCCTTCCTCTTGAAGCGTCACCGCCTCATCGATTGACAACATGTTCGCAAAGTATCCTTCCGCCATCGCTTTCTCGATTTCTGAGACCGGCAGTTCGCACGCGTGCGCCAGCTCTTCTTTCGTCGGAGCCCGGTGCAGCTTCTGTTCAAGCTGTTCGGCGACGTGGTCAATCTTCTTCACCCGTTCACGCACCGATCGAGGCAACCAATCGATTTTCCGTAGTCCATCGATGATGGCGCCCCGAATCCGAAACGCCGCGTACGTGTCAAACTTGTTGTTGTGTTCTGGATCATATTTCATGAGGGCATCGTACAATCCCATGTAACCCAAACTTTTCAATTCGTCGCGTTCGACGCTCTTCGGGAGCGTCACGATCATTCGTTGCACGTGATAATGGATCAGGAACTCATAGTGCGTCAATAGTTCATTCGCCGTATCCATATCGCGGTCAGTATTCCAACGATCCCACAACTCGGTAAGTTGAGTCGTCATGTCGATCCCCCCTAAATTTCCTTTGTTCCTACGCTGACCGTTCGAATCGAGAGGACACAAGTCGCCACATCAAATTCAATCGTCCGCCCATTATGTCCGCCACAGTCCTCGGCGATGAGCGGAATCCGGTGCGCCTTTAACGCATTGCGGACGGCCTCGGCATTTCGTTCCCCGATGCGCATCGCCTCATTCTCATATTTGAATTGAAACATTTGGGCGCCGCCGGCCATCTTTGCTTGCAACCGACCGGCCCCAGCCCGTTTCAATGAAGCGACGAGAGCATCGATGGCCGTATCCGCATATTTCCCTACTTCAATCGTTTGATGTTTGCGGGCGATCGCCGAATCCGGCAACATGACGTGGGCCATCGCCGCGACTTGGAGCCGGACGTCGTACAGGATAACCCCGACACACGAACCGAGCCCGGCCGTCCGCAACTTGTTCGGCGCCGTCGTCTGCTTCCATTCTGCAATCCCAATTTTGAGTACTTTAGCCATGGCCCATCAACCGCTGCTTAATCCGTTCGAGCGAGCCATGCGTCGGAAGGAACAACACATGTCCGGCACTTACTTTTCCGTCGATGCGGAACGTCGTATCGATATAGAGCGCCGCATCTTCTTCGGGCTGGACCGATGTGACGACGAATTCGACGATCGAACCGGCCATGTCGACCGCTGTCGCCGGGACGTGAATCGGGATCGGTGTATTTAACCAATCGCCGAGCGCCCGGGCGTAGGCCCCGCTCATGATATTCCCAATCTCTTCCCATGCCGACTGACCGAGTTCATCGGCCGCTTGGAACGTGAACCCGCTCCCGATAAGTGATGAGACCATCATCTCGGCGTCGTCGACCGGGAATAAGATGAGGATCATGCCGCTGATGTCGCCTCCGAGCTCTAATAGCACGGATGCCACGTGACGCTCAGGACCGCCGACCCGTTCCGGAAGATACGTGATCGGTTCCATCTCGGCCGAGGATACGGTAATGTTGACCGGCTTGGCCAAGAGCGTCGACAATGCCGTCGCTGCGTGGCCTGATCCGATATTGCCAAGTTCTTTCAATAAATCTTGCTCGAACTCACTCAGCATGTTGTTCCTCGAACAACGCATTGGCGTCGAGAAGCGAGAACAGTTTGTCCTCCCCTTTCGCAATCGCCGTCAAATGAGCCGACAACATGTCTCGACTCGATTCAGGAATCGGCTCGAGACGAACGTCCTCGCTTTCCACGACCTCGTTGGCGCGATCGACGATAAAACCGGCATCGCCTTGATTGAGCGAGGCGATTAAAATCCGTGTCTCGTCGGTCGGTTCAATCGCCTCATACCCGAGGCGGAGGCGAAGGTCGATGACCGGCGTGACAACACCGCGCAAATTGATGACGCCCTTGACGTGAGCCGGTGCGTTCGGGACGCGTGTGACCGGTTGTACTCGTTCAATCGAGCGGACCGACTGGACATCGATCCCGTATGTGTTCGTTCCCAGTGAAAAGACTACCCATTTTTGTTCCATCCTTCTTCCTCCTTAGAACAGATCGTTGCTGTCGACAATCAAGGCGACACGCCCGTCTCCGAGTATCGTCGCACCAGAGATGGCCGGAATGCCCTCGAGATACGTACCGAGCGGCTTCATGACAATCTCTTGTTGGCCAATCAAATCGTTGACGACCACGCCGACGAGTTTATTTCCTTTACGGACGACGACGACCGGGAATTGCGTCTTCGTTTCCGTCTCAATCGCAAACATTTCTTTTAAATAGACGAGCGGGACGAGCTGACCTCGGAAATCGAAGACACGTTCGCGATGGGCCGTCAAAATGTCGGCCTCGTCAAGAAGTGTCGTCTCAAGAATCGATGACAACGGGATGGCGTACGTCTCCTCACCGGCTTGAACGAGCATCGCCGAGATGATGGACAGCGTGAGCGGAAGGCTGACTTGGAATTTCGTCCCTTGTCCGACGACCGTCTCGAGCGTGACGACCCCTCCGAGTGATTCGATTTTGTTTTTCACGACGTCAAGACCGACACCGCGACCAGACAAATCGGTGACGACATCTGCCGTCGAGAAGCCTGGGGCGAAGATGAGCATAGCGACTTCGTTATCGGTCATCGATGTCGCTTCTTCCGGCGTGATGACGCCGCGCTCGAGCGCTTTTGACCGGACTTTATCGACATGGATCCCTGCCCCGTCGTCCTCGATTTCAATGAAGACACGGTTGCCGCCATGGTAAGCCCGGAGTGCAAGACTCCCTTGCTCCGGTTTCCCGGCTGCGACACGGACTTCTGGTAGTTCGATGCCGTGATCGATGGCATTGCGAATCAAGTGAACGAGCGGGTCGCCAATCTCATCGATGACCGTTCGATCGAGTTCCGTTTCCGCGCCCGTGATATCAAGTTGGACTTTTTTATGGATGTCTTTCGCGACCGAACGTACCATGCGTGGGAAGCGGTTGAACACTTGCTCGATCGGCATCATCCGGAGCGTCAGGACGAGTGATTGGAGTTCGTTCGTCCCGCGTTTGATTTTCTCGACTGTCTCGTTCAATTCAGGCTGTCCGACTTCGTCGGCGAGCCGCTCGAGACGACCGCGGTCGATAATAAATTCTTCAAATAAGTTCATTAAGCGATCAATCCGTTCCAAGTTGACGCGAATCGTCTTCGCCTGGGCGACGGCTTGTTCTTTCGGCTCGTCCGCCTCGACTTTCGGTTTCGCTTCGGCGACGGCGACGGTCTCGGCACTGACGGCGACTTCCGGTTCACTCGATGCACTCGTATACACCGTCACGTGGACGCGCTCGACTTCTGACACTTGGGACACGGCGTGTTCAATCACGTCGGCCGTCTCTTGCGACACGAACAAGACGTCAAACGATAGCTCAAACTGCTCTTGTTCGATGGCCTCGGTTTCCGGTAACGTCCGGACGACCTCGCCGAGTTCTTGCAGGCGATCGAATACCATATAGGCACGCGCCGCTTTCAAGACGACGGCATCGGATAGTTTCACGTGCAATTGGAACGCCTCGAAGCCCGTCTCTTTCGCTTGGGTGATGACCGAATCCGTATAAAGGTCGGCTGTGAAGACGTTGGATTCGACCGTCGGAGCCGCCTCTGGCGTACTGCCGATGAACGACTGGAACGCAGACACCGTCGCAGCGACATCGACGTTCGCGCCTCGGCCGCCAGTCTCGATATTAGCGATCATCTCTTCGATTTGTTCCATTGCTGAGAACATCGTGTCAAGCAATAGCTGGTTGCTCTCTTTCTTACCGGCCCGAACCAAGTCGAGCGCGCTCTCCATCTCATGTGTCAAGTTGGCCACACTCTCGTAACCCATCGTCGCCGACATTCCTTTGAGCGTATGCGCGGAGCGGAAAATCTCTTGAATCGCCTCTTGGCTGCCCGTCTGTTCAAGTTTTAACAGTTGGGTGTTCACCGATTGAATATGTTCTTGCGACTCATCTAAAAACAATCCTAAGTATTCGTTCACGTCCATCTATAATGCCTCCCTGTCGTTAGACTCGGTTCCACTGACGTTTCAAGTTCCCCATCAAGCGATCCATAAAATGACGCGGTTTCGGCGGTGTCCCGGTCAATGTCGTTAAAATCCGCTCTAACCGCCAACTGATATCACTTTTTCGGTCCAAATGGTAAAACGGGACTTGGGCGATGACCGCTCGTCTGACCGTGGCGTCATCTGGTAAATACCCGAGGAATCGAATCGATTTCTTTAAAAACTGCTCACACGCAACTTCCATTCGTTCAAAACATTGCAGCGCTTCCTCACCCGATTGGGCCCGATTGACGATGACGCCGAGCGGTAAGTCTGGGCTTTGTCGATGCACCAGCTTCGTATAGGCGTACCCATCCATGAGCGAGGTCGGTTCAGGCGTCAAGATGAGAAACATCTCATCGCATCCTTCAATGAATTGAAGTGATGTGTCGGTCGCCCCGGCCCCCATGTCGAACAGGACATAATCGTATTCAGTGAGCACTTCGAGTTCACGCATAAAAAATTGCATATCGGCATGTGAGAATTGGACTAGTTCATCAAGTCCACTCCCCCCATGTAATATATCGACACCATGCACACCTTTCTGAACCGAGGCGGCCAGCGGAATTCGGGCTTTGACCGAATCCATCATCGTCCGTGATCTCGAGGCGTTCAACAAGATATGCACGTTCGCCATCCCGATGTCGAGATCGACGATCAAGACACGTTTCCCGAGCTCGACGAGACCGATGGCCGTATTGACGCAGACGTTCGTTTTACCGACCCCGCCTTTCCCGCTCGCAAAAGCGATTGTCGTCGGTGCGGTCTCCGTTTTCGCCCTCAGACGTCTTGCTTGGTCCATTGGGTCCACCCTTCTTTCTCAAGTAAACGATCCGTCAATCGGTCCGGCTCTCCGGGGACAAGGTCGTCCGGCACTTCTTGTCCGTCCGTCAGCCAAGCGACCGGCAGCCCACTTTCGCGAACCATCCGATACATCGCATGGATGTCGCTCGTCTCGTCCGCTTTCGTGAAGATCAGCGACCCGAGCGGCAACGGCTCGAACTGACGATATATCATTTCCATGTCCCGCATCTTTGACGTCAAGCTGAGGACGAGCGAGAGACTCGTCTCCGAAAAGTCATGATGCCGCTCGAACTGCTCAACATACGCCTCGTCGCGGAAGTTGCGGCCAGCCGTATCAATCAAAATGATGTCTTTTCGAGCGAACAGCTGCTTCGCCCGCTTGAAATCATCAAAATCGTAGGCGACCTCGACCGGGATGTCTAGAATCTCGGCGTACGTCTTCAACTGCTCGATGGCAGCGATTCGATACGTATCCGTCGTGATGAGGCCGACCGAGAGTCCATGCTCGAGCTTATAGTGGGCGGCTAGTTTCGCGAGCGTCGTCGTCTTGCCGACACCGGTCGGACCGACGAGCATCATGTACCGCTTCGGTTCCGGTACAGGCAAGAAAGAATTTTGGATTTGATCGCGGACGTAACGTTCGACGGCGTCGACCGATTTTGTCGTGTAATACAGTTCCTGAATCGCTTCGTCCCACGCTTCACCTTGAAACGATTCGGACGCGAGCAGCGCTTCAACGTGTGCGAGTGGTGCCGGCAACCGTCTCGCTCCCGAGATTTCAGGCGCAGCATACGCGACGTTCCGTGGCTGCGGTTGATGTCTTGGTGCCGGTTCAGGTTTCGTTGCCGCGACCGGCTTCGCAACCGTACGTGGTTTGACGGCAAGTGGTGCTTTCTCGAGCGCGGCGATGACCTCGACGTGTTGTGAGGCGAACAAGCCGAGCCACCCTTTCTTCACTTGGCGCGAATTCAAGATGACGGCGTCGTCGCCAAATTCTTGTTTGACTTTCGCCATCGCTTCCGCCATCGTCTTGCCTGTATATTTTTTGATTTGCACTTAAATCACCCCAATACTTTTCACTTCAATCGAGCTGAGCAGTTCGTTGTAGGCGAGGACCGGCACATCCGGATAATACCGTTCGAGCAATTGTCTCACGAATAGGCGGATTGTCGGCGAACAGAGAATGACGGCAGATGCCCCGTAGCGTTCGAACATCGACAGCTGCTCGCCCGAGCGTTCGATGATCTCGCGGGCTTGTTCCGGGTCGAGCGCCAAATAGTTGCCGAACTCCGTCTTTTGAACGGCGTCTTGAATCAGCTGTTCGGTCTGGCCGCCGAGCGTGACCACGTAGAGTGGTCCGTCGGGCGGACTGACTTGGTCCGTCAATTGACGCGACAGACCTTGCCGGCAATATTCGCCGAGGATATCCGCGTCTTTCGTTACTTTGCCATAGTCGGCCATCGTCTCGAACAAGAGCGGTAAATTGCGAATCGAGACGTGTTCTTTCAACAGATGACGGAGCACTTTTTGAATGTCGCCAATCGACAGGACGGATGGTGTCACGTCTTCGACGAGCACCGGATGTGTCTCTTTCAAATGCTCGACGAGCTGTTTCGTCTCTTCACGGCCGAGCAGGTCGGCAGCGTGTTTCTTGAGCGTCTCCGTCAAATGTGTCGCCACGACGGATGGCGGATCGACGACGGTATACCCGCTCATCTCTGCGCGGGTGCGCGTCTCTTCATCGATCCATAGCGCCGGGAGACCGAACGCCGGCTCCGTCGTTTCAATCCCATATACTTCCGGATCTTCAATCCCAGGACTCATTGCCAAGTAATGATCGAGCAAGAGTTCGCCTTCAGCGACGACGTTGCCTTTCACTTTGATGCGATATGCGTTCGGTGACAGTTGCAGATGATCACGAATCCGTACCGTCGGCAAGATGAACCCGAGTTCGAGTGCGAGCTGACGACGGATCATGACGACCCGGTCGAGCAAATCGCCTCCTTGCGATTCATCGGCGAGCGGAATGAGTCCGTAGCCGAATTCGAACTCGATGGCATCAATCTGTAACAGCGAGACGACCGTCTCGGTCGGTGCCGACGGTTCTTCTTCCGGTAAAGGTGTGTCGACGACCCGTTTCAAATTGCGACGCATCGTATAGGCGCCGTAGAACGTGGCGCCGGCAATGAGAAGCGTCACCGGCAGCAGACTCGGCGAGATAATCCCGAGCATGATGACGATGGAGCCGGCGATATAGAGCAGTGTCGGGTTTTGACTGAGCTGATCGACGACGTCCTCGCCGAGGTTTCCATCTGAGACGGCACGCGTAACGATAATCCCGGTCGCCGTCGAGATGAGGAGCGCTGGAATTTGCCCGACGAGTCCGTCTCCGATTGTCATGAGTGAGAACTTCTGGAACGCCTCACCAACCGGCAGGCCCATGTCCACGACGCCGATGATAATCCCGAAAATCAAGTTGATGGCGACGATGATAATCCCGGCGATGGCATCCCCTTTGACAAATTTCGAGGCCCCATCCATCGATCCATAAAAGTCGGCTTCACTTTGAATCTTTTTCCGGCGGATTTGCGCGTCTTTATCATCAATCAATCCCGAGTTTAAATCGGCATCGATGGCCATCTGTTTACCCGGCATGGCATCGAGGGTGAAACGCGCCGACACTTCGGATACGCGTTCGGCCCCTTTCGTGATGACGACGAACTGGATAATGACGAGGATGAGGAAGACGACGAATCCGACGAGCACTTTCCCGCCGACGACGAAGTTTCCGAATGTGGCGATGACTTCTCCGCCGTATCCGGTCGATAAAATCGAACGTGTCGTCGACACGTTCAATCCGAGCCGGAACAACGTCACGATCAGCAAGAGTGACGGGAAGACCGAGAAGTCGAGTGCTTCACGCGCATTCATCGCGACGAGCAAAATCAGCAACGCAATCAGTATGTTAACAATGATTAAAAAATCTAATATGAACCCCGGTAACGGGATGACGAGCATGACGACGATCATGAGAACGCCAATCAATACCGCCAAATCTTTAGCTTTTACAGCCAATACATACTCCTCCTCAAGACGGTTGTTTCAATTGATAGACGAATGCGAGCACTTCGGCAATCGCCTGATAAAACGACTCGTCAACGACTTCCCCGATATCCATTTGGGCGTACAGCGCCCGGGCCAACGGTTTGTTTTCGACAATCGGGATATCATGTTCTTTGGCCACGTCCCGGATATTGAAGGCGACGCGATCGACCCCTTTGGCGACGACGAGCGGCGCGAAGTCTTTCGTGTCGTCGTACCGGATGACGACGGCATAATGGGTCGGGTTGGTGATGACGACGTCCGCGTTCGGAATTTCTTGCATCATGCGGCGCATCGCCATCTCCCGTTGTTGTTGTTTGATTTTCGATTTGATGAGCGGGTCACCCTCACTATTCTTATACTCGTCTTTGATATCTTGCTTCGACATGCGAATCGATTTCTCAAAATCGAATCGTTGATAGAAGAAGTCGAGCAACGCGAGCGCGAGTAAGGCCACACTCACCCATAGTCCGAGTTCGATCGTGATATGGGCGAGCGCGATGACCGATTCACGGATATGTTCGACCGCCATGCGGGACAGCTCTTTTTGATTCTGCCAGAGCACGGCGACGGCAGTCGTCAGGATAATCAATAATTTGAATAAGGACTTTAAAAATTCGACGACCGCTTTCATACTGATAATCCGTTTGACCCCTTTAATCGGATCGATTCGTTCGAGTTTCGGTTGAATCGCTTCCGCCGAGAACAACGTCCCGATTTGAAGATAGTTGATTAAAATCCCGAAAATGACGGCGACCGCGAAGAACGGGCCCACAATCAGTCCGACGCGAAGCAACAGGTCGGTGAGCATGCCGGACAATCCGTTTGACAGATCGAACAACAAGTAGCTCGGACCGAGCAAATCCTTCGTCACACTGAACAGCTGTTTGCCGAGATACGGTCCTAAGAACGATAACATGAGAAACATCGCTAACAAGGCGAAGGCACCAGTCAAATCGGCCGACTTGGCCACTTGACCTTTCTTGCGCGAGTCCTCTCGTTTACGTGGTGTTGCTTTTTCGGTTTTTTCTCCTGCAAAAAATTGAAGATCGACCGATAAGGTATATAGAGGCTTCATGAGGCGTCTCCTAGCACAGTCATAAAATCACGTAACACTTCTTGTAGAATCGGGATGAATTGGCTGATGCCGTTCAAGGTCAAGCCCATCATAACGACCATGACCGAAAATCCCGCAATCAGCTTGAATGAAAATCCGATTGCAAAAATATTGAACTGCGGCGCCGATTTCGCCAAGAACCCGAGCGCCATGTCGACGAGCAAGAGCGACGCCATGAGCGGAAAGGCAAGTTGCAGGGCGACCATCATCGTCATCGTGACGACCTTGACGGCCATCATGAGTGACGCTTCGCTAAAGTCGATGATCGGCTGACCCGGCGGATAAATTTGAAAGCTATAATAGATGCCATCAATCAGCAACAGATGTAAGTTGCTCGACAGCATGATAAACAACGTAAAAATATAATAGAATCGACCAATCAGCGGCGACTGCCCTCCGAACATCGGGTCATAGGCCGATGCCATCGCGAGTCCAAGCTGTAAATCGATGACGCCACCCGCAATCTGGGGCGCGAAGAATAAAATGTTAATCAAAATACCGAGTACCAACCCAATCAATACTTCGTACAATACCTGCAAAATATAGGCTTGGCCGAGATCGAGCGGCTCTGTCACCGTGAACATCGCATAGTACGCTAAAAAGGCACTGAACGCGACGCGGTGCATGACCGGCAGTTGCCGGGATGAAAATAACGGGACGCTCACGAAGAAGCCGGAAAGACGGGCGAACGTCAATCCATAGAGACTGATGAAATCGACCGCGTTCATTTCGAGGCGACCTCGACTATCAGTTCAAAAATCAAACGGGTGAACCCTTCAATCTGTTGCAGCATCCAAGGTCCAAAGACGACAAGCCCGATAAAGACCGAGACGATCTTTGGGACGAACGATAGCGTCTGCTCTTGAATTTGTGTCGTCGCCTGTAAAATCGAAATGACGAGACCGACGACGAGCGAAATCAATAAGAGCGGCATCGAGATTTTCAATAACGTCCACACACTCTCCGTCGCCAAATAAATGACCATTTCCTGCGTCATATTCGTTCCTCCTACATACTTCTAAGCAAGGACTCCACAATCAAGTGCCATCCATCCACCAACACAAACAGTAACAATTTGAACGGTAATGCGATCATGACCGGCGGAAGCATCATCATCCCCATTGACATGAGGACACTCGCCACGACCATATCGATAATCAAAAATGGCAAGAAAATCATGAACCCGATTTGGAACGCCGTTTTCAACTCGCTAATCGCATAGGCCGGGACCATCGCGAGCAGTGGGACATCTTCGACCGACTCAGGTTGCTCATAGTTCCCATACTTAATGAATAATTGCAAATCCTCTTGGCGCGTATATTGGGCCATGAACCGCTTCATCGTATTTCCCGCCTCTTCGAACGCCTCGTCTTGACTGATTTCGTCGTTCATATATGGCGACAACGCTTGATCATTCAACTCAGAAAGTACAGGCGACATGACGAACAATGTGATGAACAGGGCGAGCCCGATAATCAACTGGTTCGGCGGCGTCTGCTGTGTTCCGAGTGCCGGGCGGATGAACGAAAGCACGACGACGACCCGTGTAAAACAAGTCATCAAGATTAAAAACGATGGCGCGAGCGTGAGCAAGGTGAGCACGACCAACAATTTGATCGAGGTCGATGTACTGTCTGGCGTCTCCAAGTTGATTAATTGTTCAATCGTCGTCATCGTTTCTTCCTCACTTCTTCAATCTGGGCCAACTGTTGTTTAAACGTGTCGAGGAAAGCCGACGAGTTCGACTGGTTCAAGGTCGGGGCATCGAGTGCCGCCTCGTCCATCGCTTCGGCATCAATCCGGTCGAGCAATTGAATTGAGTCGCCGACACCGAGCACGTACACTTGTTCACCGAGCTTGACGAGTTGCACCGAACGGTCTTTGCCGAGCGGGACACCACCGAGATGGGTCAAATGCTGAGCCGATTTCACGCCTTGTGTCCGTGCATTCAACCATCGCACGAGGACGAGGAACCCGCCGATGACGACGACCAGGCTCAAGATGAGCTTGATGGCCGTGCCGACCGATGAGACGGCCGATGTGACCGGTTCCTCTTTCGTGTCTGGTTGTTGCTGTTCGAACTGTTGGTCGACGGTGGCGGCCTCGACCGTGGCCGGGACGAATAACCCAGCCACGAGAAGGATAATCAACCACCACTTGTTCATTGTGCGACCGTTTTTGAGACTGCCTCGACGACGCGTTCAGCGTTGAACGGTTTGACGATAAAGTCTTTTGCTCCTGCTTGAATCGCATCGATAACCATTGCTTGTTGTCCCATCGCCGAACACATAATTACTTTCGCGTTCGAATCGAACCCGCGGATTTCTTTCAAAGCTGCCAAGCCGTCCATTTCTGGCATCGTGATGTCGAGCGTGACGAGATCGGGCATGAGCTCACGATATTTCGCGACTGCATCGACACCGTTCTCCGCTTCTCCGACGACTTCAAATCCATTCTTTGTCAAGATATCCTTAATCATCATGCGCATGAACGCCGCATCATCTACCACTAAAATTTTTGCACTCATTGTTCTTCCTCCTTAAACGATGCCAATCCGCTCGTGCGGTTGGATAATTTCTGTTACACGGACGCCGAAGTTCTCTTCGATGACGACGACTTCGCCGCGGGCGATCCGTTGTTGGTTCACATAAATATCGACCGGCTCACCGGCCAACTTATCGAGTTCGATAATCGAACCTTGTGACAGCTCGAGCACTTCTCGGACCGAACGTTTCGTCCGTCCGAGTTCGACCGTCACGTTGAGCGGAACGTCATACAACAATCCCAGATTCGCTGGAATCGAGTCGTTCGTCGCTGGTGCGTGGAGCGGCATGAACTCGGCTTGGCTGACCGCGACTTCCGGTACCGACTTCGCTGCCGGACGAACCGGTTGTTGGGCGGCGGGAGCCGGTGCCTTCGGCGCTTCCTGTTTCGGTGCGGCCGGGGCAGCTGCCGGAGCTGGTGCGACAGGTGCTGGCGATGTGGCGGCCATCAGTTCGTTGACGAGTTGTTTCCCGAACTGGACCGGGGCAATTTGAACGATTTTCGAATCGATTAACGTACCGACCTTCAAGTTGAATTCGATTAAGACCATCGTCTCCCAAAGCTCGAGGCGGTCGATAATCGTCTGGTTCTTCGTCGCATCGAACACTTCGATGAGCGGTGGTGAAATATCAATCTTTTTCGAGAATACGGTCGACAATGATGTCGCTGCCGCACCCATCATTTGGTTCATCGCTTCTTGGACGGCCGACAGGCGAATCTCATCGAGTCCTTCCGGGTCGACTCCAATCCCGGTCCCACCGAGCATCAAGTCGGAGATGATAGCTGCGTCTTCGCGTGTCAATACGAGCACGTTCTCGCCTTTCAAGCCTTCAGTATAGCCGACCCGAAGCGCGACGTGAGGCGTCGGATAACGCTCACGGAGCGCATCAATCGTGACTTCACTGACGATTGGTGTCGTGATTTCTACTTTTTGTTGCAATAACGTCGATAGCGCCGTCGCTGAGTTGCCGAACGAGATATTTCCAATTTCCCCTAAAGCGTCGCTCTCCATCGAGTCAAGATGCTCTTCAGGCTTCTCCTCCGGTTTTGACGACTCGCTCGTCCCGCGCAATAACGCGTCTATTTCATCTTGTGACAACATCTCACTCATTGCTCTTCCTCCTTCACCCGGTGGAGCACTTGGACCGCCATCCGCTTCCCGCTCACACCGACTTGCCCTCTGAACACTTTATTTTCCCCTACCATGATCGATAACGGGTCTTTCACCAATTGATCGAGCGTCAAACAATCCCCGACCTCTAATTGCAACAAGTCACCGAACGTAATCGTCGACTCCCCGAGCAGGGACACGACCTCGACCGACGAGTTCATCAACTGGGCTTTGAGCGGTTCTTTGCTATTCCCGCTCGCATTGCGGCGATTGGCCTCTTGCATCCAGTAATGACTCGACAGTTTTGATAACACTGGCTCGATTGTCACGAACGGCAAGCAGACGTTGATCGTTCCACTCACTTCGCCGATGGTGACACCAATCGAGACGAGAACGACGGTCTCGTTTGGTGACACGAGTTGAAGGAACTGGGGATTGACCTCGACGGCTGTCATTTCCGCCTTGATTTCGGCAATCGATTCCCAGGCATCTCCGTATCCTGAAAACGCTCGTTTATATAATTGCGTCAAGATGCGCATCTCGATTTCCGTGAAACTCTCGACTTTTTCAATCTCGACCCCGGGACCGCCGAGTAGGCGGTCGAGCATCGCGTACGAGATGTTCGGATTCACCTCGATGATGAAGCGGCCATTAAGTGGGGGCGCTTCAATCAAGTTGATCATCGTCATGCTCGGAATGGAATGAATGAATTCGTCATACGGAAGCTGCTCGACCGAGTTGACCGTGAACTGGACGTATGTCCGGAGCTGGGCCGAGAAGAACGTGGTCAGCATCCGTGTGAAATGCTCATGAATCCGGGTCAAGCTTCGGATTTGGTCTTTCGAGAATCGGACCGCCCGTTTAAAGTCATACTGCCGGACTTTCCGCTCTTCTTCCTGGGCCAAAAAGGAGTCGGCTTCGACGTCGCCACTGCTTAACGCCGATAGCAAGGCATCAATTTCTTGTTGAGATAAGACTTCTCCCATGATGCCACCTCACTGTATGATTTTCTTCGTCATATAGACTCGTTGGACCTCACCTGACTCCAACAGCCCGTTTAATTGTTTACGGAGCGACTGCTCAAATTTCTGCATGTCTTCTTTCGTCGTGAGCTTCGCTTTCGTCATACCGGCCAAGTCGCCGAGGATGACGTTATGCACTTGGAACTTTCGAAGTTCGAGATCTTCTTTCGTCTCCGCGGCATCGGTCACGATCGTGAACTGGACGTTAATGAAACGCTCATCTTGGATGTTCGTCGTCATATCGTCCGTCGTGAAGCTACGTTCGGCCAACTCTTCGGCGGTGACGGGTTTCGTCTTCGCCGTCACGTTGTCACCAAACAAGTATTTATAAGTCATGAATCCTGCCCCGCCCATGACGAGCAGGACGACTAACAGGATGAGCACCATCTTCATGGCGCCGCCTTTTTGTTTTTCTTCACTCATCTTCTTCACCTCGTATGCCTATCGTTCCAACCAAACCGATCGAGGCATAAAACGCCGTCGTCCGGTCGATGATTTGTTGTTTCGTCTCGCTGACGATATACGTCTTTCCGTTATACAAGTGAATGATCGTGTCGGGCTCGGCTTTGACCGTCTCGATGAACAAGGCGTTTAGCACAAGTTCTTCACCCCGGAGCGTTGTGACGTGAATCATTAGCGTTTCAAGTTGACGAGTTCTTGGAGAATCTCGTCCGATGTTGTAATGATTCGTGTGTTCGCTTGGAAACCACGTTGGGCGACAATCATTTCTGTGAACTCTTCAGACAAATCGACGTTCGACATCTCGAGTGCACCCGAGACGAGCTCGCCACGTCCATCTTGTCCAGCAACACCGACTTGCGGCAATCCCGAGTTTTGCGATTGAATGAAGTTGTTCGCGCCGACTTTTGACAATCCGGCGTTGTTGGCGAACGTGACGACTTGGATTTGACCGACGACTGTCGAAGCCCCGGCGTTATCGACGTAGCTGACTTGTCCGTCTTTACCGATTGAGAGCGACTTCGCCCCAGCCGGGATATTGATGCGCCCGCCACCGATTGATTGGACATAAGCCCCATCCCCGTTCACAAGGTCGCCTGCGTTGTCCGTGTAGAAGTTACCGGCCCGCGTGTATTGCGTCTGCCCGTTTACGTCCAAGGCGAAGAATCCTTCACCTGAGATTCCGACGTCAAGCGCTCGACCAGAGTTTTGCATGGCGCCTTGGTTATAGACATTATCAACGGTTGCCATCGTGCCCCCAAGACCGACTTCTTTCGGGTTGACCCCGCCACTCAAACCGTTCGCCGCCGTCGCACTGCCGACCTGTTGGCTGACGAGGTCTTTAAACGTGACGCGCCCTTTTTTATAACCGAACGTGTTGACGTTGGCGATGTTGTTCCCGACGACATCAAGCTTCGATTGGAAGTTCTTTAACCCACTGATTCCTGAGTACATTGCTCTTAACATGATGAATCCTCCTATGCTGATTTGATGGAAGTGATGTTGTACACGTTGACGGACGTTCCGTCTTCAAGGTCGGCCACATAGCCGGCCTCGGTCTTCGAGATTGAAACAACACGTCCCGAGCCTTTAATCGTCTCGGTTTCTGTTTCATTTGTATAAGCGACCGTTTGTCCGATCATATTGCTGAATTCTGAAATCGAGGCCATTTGTCGGTCGACGAGCACCGAGTCGAGTTGTTTCGAGATTGTCTGCATTTGTTCGAGAGAAGAGAACTGAGCCATCTGGGAAATGAACTCACGGTCTTCCATCGGTGACATCGGGTCTTGGTTCGCGAGCTGGGCGAGCAATAGTTTCAAGAACATACTTTGATCGTATTGGTTCGTCGCTTTCGGCATCGATTGATCCGGGAGCGTGTAATCATTCGTCTTCGGCTGGATGGTCGTCATCGTCAGGGTCTCCTTTCGGTTGTTCATGCTGTTCTGGTTCATGTTGGTCGAACTCATTGAAGCTCGAGTTTTTCGTCTCTAGCGCTTGTTGGGTCAAGTTGACCTCGACGCGGACGTTCGGGTTCGCAGGCTGGAGCGTTTGTTGCAACTGACCTAGTTGCGATTGCAATAACTGTTTCGCTTCTTGGTTGCTCGCAAACAGCTTGACGACGAGTTCCCCGTTTTGCCGTTCGAGTTTGACGACAAGTTCCCCTAACTGTTCCGGATACAGGCGGACCGTGAACACTTTCGACCCATCGGCCCCACTCTTGAAGGGGGCCCGTTGCAAGGCCGCTTCGATCCGAGCCTGCATGTTCTCAGGCAGTGAGCCTTTCGAGGCGTACATCACCATCTCAGAGTCGATGCTTGGTTTGGACCACGTCATACTTTTCGGCATCCAGTCGGTGTCTTTGATCGACTGTGGTACCTGTACGGGTTGCGTTTCAGTTTGCATTACATCGGGTATAGATTTTGGGGTCTGTCCGAGCGTCCCTTTAAACTGCGCAACGACTTGCTGGATAATGCGCACGTTCTCCTCTACTTGATCGACCGGTACCGTTTGGACTAGTGTGTCCGTCTCTTTCTTCGTGAGCGTGAACGAGAGCGTCGGCGCTGCCGTTTGACTCGTTAGCAGGGCAGGGATTGCGTCCGGGGCCTTGGCCATTGCAGGTTCCGGGGCGACTTGATTCAAAATCCCGATATAGGCATCCATGAACTTTCGATACGCATCGGCCGGCAACGACTTTAACCATTGCAGGCTATCCGGCTGTTGAAGCCACTGCTCTAACCGATTCGATACGTTCTCGAGCGGGAGCGATGCTTCGTCTTCCGGAACAGCCATAGCTTCAGGCGACGCGGTCGGCGTCGTTCCGAGCATGGCCGAGAGCAATTCTAAAAACTGTCCGGTCGGGGTCGCACTCGCGTCCCCGCCTTTTTGTGGTGCCCCTTGCATCGATTGGGCCAGTAAGGCGATATTCATCATCATGTCCTCCTTTCCAGTCACTGGAGCAACTGGGTGACGACGGCGGCCTGTTGGGCATCCATCCGTCCCAATATGTCGGCTTGTTGCTTCGGCGACAATTCCTTCAATAGGTTCGCCACTTGCGGACTCTCGAGTTCGTTCATGATGGCAGCGGCTTGTTTCGCTGACATCTCTTCATAGACACGAGACACGTCCGAGGTTTCTTCTTCGACCGCACTGGCCGTCGCCAATTCCGCGACGAGTCGGTCCCGTTCCTGAATCAACTTCGAGACTTCTTCTTGTCTAGCCTTCACTTCGTTCGTTAACTCGGCGTTATCGGCCCGAAGCTTCTCAATCTCTGCATTCGCCACTTTCAAGCGATTCGCGGCATCAGTATCCACCCCGGTCACGTTCACGTTCGTCTTCACTTTTTCTTCCGGCTCTTGTTTTGAACCGGTCTCTAGAAACGGGACCGATAACAACGGACGGTCCATCGCATAGTTCATGACGACAATCCCTCCAACGAGTAGAAAGATGGCCGGGACGAGAACGAGCGCGACCAATAGCTGTCTGCCTCGCTTCGTGTTGTCTTTTTCCATCGGTTTACTTCCCTTTCCCGTGATGAATCACTGCCAACTCATCGATGAAATGCTGTTCGATGAGCTTTGTCGCGGCCACTTCATTTTGACTGACTTTTTCATGCAACGTTACATATTTCTTTTCCTCAACGACTTTTCCGAGTAGACGTTCCTGCGACAAATGGTAGCGGTTGCGTGCCTGCTGGACAACGAGTTGCTGTGTCTCGATTTGGCGTTTCAACCGTTCGCGTGTCTGTTCACGGTATTGCGACATTAGCAAGTCGATGACTCCAGCTTGTTCGTCTTGACTCTTCATGAGCGACTCGTACGTCAATACGAGCCGATAGAGCGACTCCATCTCTGTCTCGAACCGCGCTTTATGTTGTCTCATCTCCGTCGCCGACTCTTCTTTCTCGTGTTCTGCGATTGGCATGATGCGCTCTAACAATAATCTGTTCATCGTTCACCTCGCACGATTTGGGCCAGGCGCTCGAGCGATTGCTCGAGCGGGGCCTCTTCTTCGATCGATTGCTTTAAAAACGTCAACAAGTTCGGATACTGCTCGATGGCAGTATCGATGGCCGGGTTCGTCCCTTTTTTATAGGCACCGATGTTGATTAAGTCTTCGGCATCCAAATAGGTGGCCAGCCACCCCCGGAACGTCTGCGCGACCTCCCGATGCATCGGCGTGGCAATTTGGTTCATGACGCGGCTGATTGACTTCAAGACGTGTATCGCCGGGAACTGCCCGCGGTTCGCGAGCGAGCGGTCCATGACGAAGTGTCCGTCTAATATCCCGCGCACCGCATCCGCAATCGGCTCGTTCATATCGTCCCCGTCGACGAGGACGGTGTAGAACGCAGTAATCGATCCTGTCACGGCGGTCCCGCTTCGTTCTAACAGTTGCGGCAGCATCGCAAAGACGGAAGGCGTATACCCTTTGGACGTCGGTGGTTCCCCTGTGGCGAGTCCGATTTCCCGTTGCGCCATGGCGAACCGGGTCACCGAATCCATCATGAGGACGACTTCTTTACCTTGATCGCGGAAGTATTCGGCGATGGCTGTCGCCGTATAAGCTCCTTTCAACCGCACGAGCGGCGGTTGATCGCTCGTCGCCACGATGACGACCGAGCGGGCCATCCCTTCTGGTCCGAGTTCTTTCTCGATGAACTCTTTCACTTCCCGGCCACGCTCTCCGATCAAGGCGATGACGTTGATGTCGGCCGATGATCGTTTGGCAATCATGCCGAGCAATGTTGACTTCCCGACGCCGGAACCTGCGAACAATCCGACCCGCTGTCCTTTCCCGACCGTCAAAAGACCGTCGATGACGCGAACGCCTGTCGAGAGGACGTCTAAAATGCGGGGCCGCTCAAGCGGGTTCGGCGGCTTACGAAGCACGTCGTAACGTGCGCCAGGCGTGTCACCCTCACCGGACAACGGACGGCCGAGACCGTCGAGTACTTGGCCAATCAACTCGTCGCCGACCGGTACTTGAAGCATCCGGCCTGTCCCTTTGACCATACATCCCGGTGCGATTTGCGTCGTTTCGCCGTAAGGCATGAGGAGGACGCGTGCCTCATTGAATCCGACAACTTCGGCTTCGACGTGTTGACCGGATGGTAGCTCGATTAAACAACGTTCACCGATAAAAGCACTCGGTCCATTCGACTCGATCATCAGACCGACGACCCGACAAACGCGTCCGACTTTTCGGACGTATTCGTCATCGGGCGAGGACACAATCGACTCGAGTACGCGGTCAATAAGCGCCATCGGCCAGGACCTCCTTGATTTTGGAGCGTACGCGGTCAAAGCTATAGCTCAAATCGAGCTCATCCCCGTGATGCGGGGTCTCAATCCTTACGCTCGTCTCATCCAAACCTGCATCCGCCCGGTATTTGATGCCCGGGCCGTCTGGGATGACCCAGTCCGCTTCAAAGCGTTGAATCGAGGCGAGTCGCGTTGGATGGACGTATACCGTCAATGATTCTGCATCGAGTTGACGGAGCAACTGTTCACGGACCCGGTCGGCGAACAACACCTCATCGTTTCGGACGAGTTCTGTCGTCACGCGAGCGCTGACCTCGACGGCGAGGGCGACGAGCTGTTGCTCGGCGTCCCGCCATTTCGTGTCAAACAACTGCTCGAGTTCGACGCTGACGGTGTTTAACCGGGTCGTCAATTCGTCATACTCGGCCTTGCCGTCCCGTCTTCCTTGGTCAAAGCCTGCTTCATAGCCTTCTTGCCTAGCCGACGCGAGCACTTCTTCCCTTAAGTCGGTGAGTTCTTGCTCCATCGCCGTGCGGCGCGCTTCGAGTTCGGCTGCTTGCTCGTCTAGCTGCGCACGTGTTTGGGCCAACCGCTCCCGCTCTTCATCCTGGTGTAGCGTACTCACCGGCTCGAGGAACGGCTTTGAATCAATCCGTTGCGGTTCGAGTGGTGTCGCATAGTGGCGTTTGATTACGTTAGACAACGATGTCATCTCCTCCACCGCGGCTGATTACGATTTCTCCGACGTCTTCTAGGCGACGGATGATGCCGACGATACGGCTTTGTGCCTCTTCGACGTCACGCAACCGGACAGGCCCCATGAATTCCATGTCTTCTTTGAACGTTTCGACCATTCGTTGCGACATGTTTTTGAAGATAATCTGTTTGACTTCGTCGGACGAGACTTTGAGGGCGAGCAAAAGATCGTCGTTCGCCACTTCGCGGATAATCCGCTGAATCGCCCGCGAATCGAGTGTAACGATATCCTCGAAGACGAACATCCGTTTTTTGATTTCTTCGGCCAATTCCGGGTCTTCGATTTCAAGCGCATCGAGAATCGTACGCTCTGTAGTACGGTCGACGCCGTTGAGCACTTCGACGACCGCCTCGATGCCACCGGATTGGGCATAGTCTTGCATATCCGTTTGGGACAAGTTCTTCTCGAGAATCTGTTCAATCTCATGAATCACGTCCGGGTTGAGTCGGTCCATCGTCGCGATCCGTTTGGCGACTTCCGACTGAATCTCAGGCGGGAGCTCAGACAAAATTTGTCCTGACTTGACCGGTTCGAGATGCGCCAAAATCAAGGCGATCGTTTGCGGATGTTCGTTTTGGATAAAGTTCAACAGCTGTTTCGGGTCGGCCTTGCGGGCGAACTCGAACGGTCGGACTTGAAGCGTCGAGGTGAGGCGGTGGATGAGGGCCATCGCCTTCTCTTCTCCGACCGCTTTCTCGAGCACCGTTTTCGCGAATCCGATGCCACCTTGCGTGATATAGCTCTGCGCCATAGCGAGCTCGTGGAACTCACCCATGATGGCTTCTTTTTGTTCGGATGATACTTTTTTCAACGCCGAAATCTGGAGCGTCAATTGCTCCATCTCTTCTTCGGACAGATGCTTGTAGACGCTCGCTGCCACTTCAGGTCCAAGCGAGATCATGAGCATGGCCGCTTTTTCTCGGTTCGGTTGTTTGGCGTAATTCACAGTACTCACTCCTCAGACATCCATGTACGGAGAAGTTTGGCGAACTCTTCAGGGTTGCTCTCTGCCAATTTCTCCAACTGTTTCTTCTTGACGGCCCCTTCGCCCCGTTCTTCGAGGTCGAGGTCCGGCACTTCGTCTTCATATGGGACTTCCCACTCGTTCGACTCGGCTACGGGTTCGCGGTTGCGCTTGCGCATCGCGAAGAACAAGAGCGCGAGCAAGACGACGGCACCGGCTGCGGCGGCATACATCCACCATTGCGTCGGTTGTTCGACCGCGGCCGCTTCTTCCGTTTCTGCGAACGGACGTGAGACGACGACGACTTTCTGTTCAAGTTCCGCCTCAGTGAGTGCCTCTCCAGTCTTGGCGAGTGACGTTCGGATAATCGAGTACATCATCGTCTCGAGGTCACCCTCGAGCTGAGGATCGATCGTCGTCGCCCCGTTCGGTGGTTCGACAATCAATTGGACGCCGAGGTCACGAATCGAGTACGGTGCGTTTTGAATCTGTTTCGTAATTCGGTTGACTTCATAATTGATGATTTCATGATTCTTTTCGCTCTCTTCTTCCCCGGTGCCCGTGGCAGCCGGGAAATTGACCGTATCGTTCTCGGCCGTGCCGGCAGCGGTTGCTGCGCCGGTTCCGCCCGTATATGCCTCAGCAATCCGTTCCGCCGAAGTGACGATGCCTTCCATGCTGTCCTCGTTGACAGGTGTCACAAGGTTTTGCTCTTCAGCAGATTGCGTCGTGTCGATATCGGCCGTGACCGAGACGAGCACGCTTCGTTCCCCGAGCAACACCGACAACATTTGTTGAATCTGTTGACGAACGTCTTTCTCGACTTGGCGTTTCAAGACGAGCGGGTCGGTCGATGATCCACCGGCCGTCGTCGTCTGGTCTAAATCGTAATACGTGAAATATTGGTCCATGACTGAGATATTTTCAGGTTTCAAGTTAGGTACGCTCTTACTGATTAAATGATAGAGCCCTTTCACCGTGGCCGGCTCAAGATTCGTACCAGCTCCTAAATTTAGGACGATGGAGGCCGTCGGTTCACCTTGATCTTCGGCCAAGAAGACCGATTTTTCTGGAATCGAGATGATGACTTTCGCCTGGTTGATCCCTTCGATTTGCGTGATCAACCGTTCGAGCTCGGTCTGCATCGCGCTCCGCTCGATGACGGCCATCTCACGGTCCGTCGTTCCGAAGCCAGCGTTCTCGCTGAAGAAGCTATAATCGATTGCTCCCGATTTCGGGATGCCTGCTGCCGCCAGACTGACTTTCAGTTGGTCGACTTGCTCACTCGGCACGTAGACGCTGACACCGTTCGAAGTCGCTTTAATCTCAGCCTTCACGCCGTCGGCCGTCAGCTGTTCCGTCACCTCGCCCGCCTCTTGGGCGGACAGGTTCGTATAGAGCGGGGCCATGTTCGGACGCGACAGCCAGACGGTCAAGAGCACCGCGACGAGAAGCACGCCGGCGATGACGAGACCCCAAATGATTTTACGGTTCGTTTTTATCGTTTGAAGCGAACCGGTCAGTGAACCGAATCGTTCTTTTAACTTTTCATTCATCGCTACTCGTCATCCTCTACTTTAAACTTGCATTCGCATCATTTCTTGATAGGCCTCGACTGCTTTGTTGCGCACCTCTATCGCGAGTTGCATCGCAATCGACGACTCTTCACTTTGTATCATGACTTGATGTAAATCGGCCTTGCCGACGGCGAGGTCGGCTCGGGCCGCGCTCGTCGCTTGTTGGACGTCATTTAACGAGCGCATGGCCTCGTTCAAATACGTTCCGAACTGGGACGGCGTCTCTTTCACCGCCGGCGCGACCGTCGGCTGTGTGCCCATCAATTGAATCGGGTTGATTTGCATGTATCGTCACTCCTTATCCTTTGCCAATTTCCATCGCTTTGACGAGCATCGCCTTCGTGGCGTTCATCGCGGCGATGTTCGCCTCGTACGACCGCGTCGCCCCCATCAAGTCGACCATTTCTTTCAATAGGTCGACGTTTGGCATCTGGACATAACCGCGGTCATCCGAATCAGGATGACTCGGGTCATAGACGAGCTTGTACGGACTCTCATCTTCCACAATCTGTGAGACTTCGACGCCGCCGCTGACAGCGGACAGCTGTTGGCGAAACGGCGCTTCCTGCATCACGGTCATTTTTCGTGTATACGGTTTCCACTCCCCGTCGACGAGTTTGCCGCGTGTCGTCTGGGCGTTCGCGATGTTCGCGGACACCGTGTCCATCCGTAACCGCTGCGACGTCAGTGCCGTCGCCGAAATATGAAAACTATCAAACATGCCCATCGTCAACGTCCTCCTCTAATGACGGTTTTGAGTCCGCCGAGTCGGCGGTTCAACTGTTCCATCATCGCTTCATATTGAAGCTGGTTCCGTGCCAATTCGCTCATCTCGTAATCGAGATCGACGTTATTGCCGTCACTTCGCATCGCACCTCCGGCCCGATCCGTGATCGTCGTCGCCGCGCGCTCGCTCGGACGACCGCCTGCCAGCTTGAGACGCATCTCGTTGTTCAGCGTCTGTTCGAACACGGCTTGCTTCGCCCGGAAGTTCGGGGTATCGATATTCGATAGGTTATGGCTGATGACTTTTTGATTTACGACCGAATGATTGATCGCTTGCTTCATTAATTGATAGTCGCTGCCAATCCAATTCATGCGTTTCACTCGCTTTCACTAAAAGAATGCATGTATATACCTTATTTGGAAAATCCACTATTTCATTGAAACAAATCTGTAACAGTCTTGAAAGATATTTTTATTAAAACAGGTAAATGCTGTCTTCTGTTTTTGTCGAATTTACGACGAATTCTGAAAATAATTACTTTTGAACTAAAAAAAGTCGCCCCCATTACATTGGGAGCGACTTTGTAAGTCGAAAGTCCTATATCGTTAGGCTTTCTGATATTCATCAAGTAAATCTGATTTATTTCAGTTCGATTTCAACTTCTGTAATTCAAACAAGAAGTTATCATTCAATATCTTAATATATGTTCCTTTCATCCCGAGTGAACGCGACTCGATGACACCCGCACTTTCCAATTTACGGAGCGCGTTGACGATGACCGAACGTGTAATTCCCACACGGTCGGCAATTTTGGAAGCAACTAGTAAACCTTCATTGCCGCCAAGCTCTTCGAAGATGTGCTCGATCGCTTCAAGCTCAGAATACGAGAGCGAATTGATCGCCATTTGGACGACCGCTTTTTTACGGGCTGACGCCTCGGCTTCGGCCGCTTTCTCACGAAGAATCTCCATCCCTACGACCGTCGCGCTATATTCGGCCAAGACGAGGTCGTCTTCCGTGAACTCGTTGTTGAGCCGGCCGAGCACGAGTGTACCGAGACGCTCGCCGCCACCGATGATTGGAACGATCGTCGTCATCGAGTCGAGGAACAACTCACGGTTCTCGACCGGGAACGCCGTGTACTCACTGTCGATGCCGATATTTTCCGTCGTCTCTTTGACGTTGAACAAGTTCGAGGCGTATGGCTCCGGGAATTGACGGTCGACCAAGAACGCCTTCATGCGTTCGTTCTCGATTTGTTGTTTGATGGCAAAACCGAGCAAGCGGCCCCGACGACTGACGATGAACGTGTTTGCTTCGAGTACTTCGCGCATCTTATCCGCCATTTCTTTAAAGTCTACGTGTGCGCTTGCCTCTTGTTGAAGCATCGTGTTCAATTGGCGTGTTTTGTCTAGTAAGTTCATAATTCTTATTTTCCTCCCTGTATGTGCATACAGAATCTTATAGTATAAATTGGCTAAGGTCTCGATCTTCCGCAATCGAGCCGACTTTCTCTTTGACATAGGCCGGTGTGATTTGAACATGCGTTTGCGGCATGTCGGCCGCCTCGAACGACAAGTCTTCAAGGACGCGCTCCATGATCGTGTACAAGCGGCGGGCCCCGATGTCATCCGTCTCTCGGTTGACGTGCGTCGCAATGCGCGCAATCTCCTCGATGGCCGGATGCGTGAACTCGACGCTAATCTCCTCCGACTCGAGGAGTGCCGTGTACTGCTTGATGAGCGCCTGGGACGGTTCCGTCAAAATCTTAACGAAGTCCTCCTCGGTCAGGCTGCTCAGTTCAACACGAATCGGGAACCGACCTTGCAGTTCAGGAATCAAGTCGGACGGCTTCGCCATATGGAACGCTCCGGCGGCGATGAAGAGCACATGGTCCGTCTTGACCGGACCATACTTCGTGACGACGGTCGATCCTTCGACGATCGGCAAGATGTCACGCTGGACGCCATCTCGTGAGACACCGGCATGGTCTTGAGACTTCGTCGCAATCTTATCGATCTCATCGACGAAGATGATGCCCATCTGTTCACTGCGGCGCACGGCCTCGTCATGAACCTCGTTCATATCGAGCAAGCTTTCCGCTTCCTCGGCGATGATGAGCGGACGTGCCTCACGGACCGGCAACTTGCGTTTCTTCCGTTTCTTCGGCACGATTTGCCCGAGCATGTCCTGCAAGTTCGATAACCCTTCCATACCTTGCCCTTGGAACAAGTCGACGGTCTGCTTCTCCTCGAGGTTGACCTCAATCAATCGCTCCTCGAGTTCACCGAGTTCGAGCAAGCGACGCAACTGTGCGCGGTCGGACGACTGCGTGTTAGTCGGCTCCTCGGTCTTTTGGGTTTGGCCGCCGAACAGCGCCTCGAACGGGTTCGAAGCAGTGGTCGGTTCGACTTTTGCCTTCCCTTGCAAAGCGTCGAGGATGCGTTCCGTCGCAGCGACTTCGGCTTGCTCTTTCACGCCTTCCTTTTTCTCTTCCTTCACGAGACGGACCGATGCTTCGACGAGGTCACGGACCATCGATTCGACATCGCGGCCGACGTAGCCGACTTCCGTGAATTTCGTGGCCTCGACTTTGACGAACGGCGCGCCGACGAGTTTGGCCAGGCGGCGTGCGATCTCCGTCTTCCCGACACCGGTCGGTCCGATCATCAAGATGTTCTTCGGTGTCACTTCATCACTCAGGTCGGCACTCAACTTTTGGCGACGGTACCGGTTGCGGAGTGCGATGGCGACGGCGCGCTTGGCATCCTTTTGTCCGATGACGAAGCGGTCTAGCTCCGCTACGATTTGGCGTGGTGTCAGTTCACGTTTCATTCAGAATCGCCTCCGATCGTTTCTACGATGACTTGGTCGTTTGTATAGACGCACAACTCTCCGGCAATCTCAAGAGCGGCGCGGGCTATGTCTTCCGCTGATTTCTCAGGCGAATGGCGCACGAGCGCGCGCCCGGCAGCGAGCGCATAGTTCCCGCCCGAACCGATCGCTAAAATGCCATCATCCGGTTCAATCACTTCGCCGTTCCCAGACACGAGCAGTAGGTGCTCACGGTCCATGACAATCAAGAGCGCTTCGAGTTGACGGAGCATCTTATCCCCGCGCCACTCTTTGGCCAGCTCGACGGCCGCACGCGGCAAGTTTCCGTTATACATCTCTAGCTTTGATTCAAACTTCTCGAACAGGGTGAATGCGTCGGCAACGCTTCCGGCGAATCCGGCGACGACTTTACCGCCGTAGAGACGTCTTACTTTTTTGGCCTTGTTTTTCATGATGACGGCGTTTCCGAACGTGACTTGTCCATCCCCGCTCATAGCACCATGCCCGTTGTGACGAACTGCGAAAATCGTGGTTGCGTGAAACATCTGATGACCTCCTACTTTCTCGGATGTGTGGCTTGATAGACCGCTCGCAAGCGTTCCGTCGAGACGTGGGTGTAACGCCCCGTCGTCGAGAGCGACTCGTGGCCGAGCAACTCTTGGACGGCACGGAGGTCGGCCCCGCGCTCGAGCAAGTCCGTCGCAAAACTATGACGGAGCGAGTGAGGCGTCAACGGCTTATGCAGGCCGCCTTGTTTCCTCAGACGCTTCATGACGTAGCGAATTTGGTCTGTTGTCACTCGATTCCCTTTTTGACTGAGGAATAATGCCGTTTCTTGGGGGGAAGCGCATGTTCGGCGTGCATCGAGATAACGATTAAGCGCCTCGATGGCGAACTGCCCGATTGGAATGTAGCGTTCTTTCTTCCCTTTCCCGACGACATGCACGAAGGCGAGTTCGGCATCGTAAGACGACACGTCCATCCCGCACAACTCGGCGACGCGCATGCCTGTCCCGTATAGCATCTCGACGATGGCGACATCACGGGCCCTCAGGAACGGATCATCTTGTCCGTCCGCGGTCGCGATGAGCTGTTCGACCTCGCTCGGCACGGCGAACGTCGGAAGCGTCTTGCGCCGCTTCGGTGACGTCAGGCCGTGGAACAGTGGATCGACACCCGTCTCCCGTGCCACAAATTTCCCGAATTGTTTGAGGCACGACACTTTTTGGGCGACCGTCGTCGTGGCGTTGTCCGTCTCATAAAGGGCATATAAATAACGCCGCGCCGACTGCACATCATACGGATCTTGATGTGTCGATTGGCAATAAGCGGCGTACTGGTCGAGCGTCTGCTCGTAAGAGCGTTTAGTATGAGGAGACAGTCGGCGTTCGACTTGGCAATAGCGCAAAAATGACTGTTGATCGTCACCGAATCCCATTCTCTCGCCCCCTCGTTTTCAGCTTAAAAACGCATGTTCCCGTCAAATCGAAATTAGCATAGCACACACCGTCAGAGGTGACAATAGATAGCCCTTCAATAATCTGAAAATTTTCAAAGTGTTGTACAAATTACACAATTGAAATTTAAATTCACAAAAAAGGAGCCAAAAAATGGCTCCTTTCCCTTAAATCTCTTTATATTGCTGAATCGTTTCAAGGGCACGGTTCGCATAACGTTCGTACCGTTCTTGTTTCTTCATTTTCTTCGGCGCATCTTCTAGCGACGGCACGAGCCCGAAGTTTGCGTTCATCGGTTGGAAGTGCTTGCCGTCCGTCGTCGTGATATAGTGCGCCATCGAACCGAGCATCGTCTCGCGTGGCAAGACGACGAGTTCTTCACCGGCAATCAGTTTCGCTGCGTTAATCCCAGCGAGGAGCCCTGACGCCGCCGATTCGACGTACCCTTCCACACCGGTCATCTGCCCGGCGAAGAACAACGTGTCGCGTGTCCGCGCCTGATACGTCGGTTTCAACAGGCTCGGCGAGTTGATGAACGTGTTCCGGTGCATGACACCGTAGCGCACGATCTCCGCGTTCTCGAGACCTGGGATGAGTTGAAGGATGCGTTTCTGTTCGCCCCATTTGAGGTGGGTCTGGAAACCGACCAAGTTGAACAGCGTGCCGGCCGAGTTGTCTTGACGTAACTGCACGACCGCGTGCGGACGTTTGCCCGTCTTCGGATCTTCAAGGCCGACCGGTTTCATCGGTCCGAACAAGAGCGTCTTCTTGCCGCGTTGGGCGAGGACTTCAAACGGCATGCAGCCTTCGAAGTAAATCTCTTTCTCGAACTCTTTGAGCGGGACGACTTCTGCTTTGACGAGCTCGTCGTAGAACACGTCGAACTCTTCTTCCGTCATCGGACAGTTGAGGTACGCCGCCTCACCTTTGTCGTAACGTGATTTCAAATAGACCTTGTCCCGGTCGATCGTCTCGCCGTCTAAAATCGGTGCCGCGGCGTCGTAGAAGTAAAGGTAATCTTCCCCTGTGAACGCTTTGAGCGAAGCCGAGAGGTCCGGTGACGTGAGCGGACCGGTCGCCATGATGACGATCCCGTCCGGAATCGCCGTGATTTCTTCGTTGTGCACCGTCACGTTCGGATGGTTTTTCAACGTGTCCGTCACGAAGCCGGCGAAGTCATGACGGTCGACGGCGAGAGCGCCGCCGGCCGGTACGCTTGCCGTGTCGGCCGCTTTCAAGATGAGCGAGTCGAGCGTGCGCATCTCTTCTTTCAAGACGCCGACCGCGTTTTGGAGCCCGTTCGCTCGTAGCGAGTTCGAGCAGACCAGTTCAGCGAATTGGTCCGTATGGTGTGCCGGTGTCTTTCGGACCGGTCTCATTTCATACAAATCGACTTGAATTCCGCGTTTCGCGAGTTGCCAAGCCGCCTCGGAGCCGGCGAGGCCCGCTCCGATCACAGTTACACGTTGCTGCAAAGTTAATCCTCCTCTAACTGATGTACCTCGGCATGGGTACAGTTCGTACATTGATATTTCACACCGTCTTTAATTTTTTTCTCGACCATCATTTTACCACATTCCGGACACGGTTTCGCGACCGGCTTGTCCCATGAGACGAACTCACAGTCTGGATAGTTCGAGCAACCATAGAACAGACGACCCTTTTTACTGCGTCGTTCGACGACTTGTCCGTCTTTGCAGCTCGGACACGGGACGCCAATCTCGACTTGTACCGGTTTCGTGTTCGTACAGTTCGGGAAGTTCGAGCATGCCATGAATTTCCCGTAACGGCCCATCTTGATGACCATCGGCGAACCGCACACTTCGCAGTCGATGCCGGCCGGCTCATCTTTCACTTCGATTTTCTCAATCTCCGATTCCGCCCGTTTCAAACGCTTCTCGAAACTGCGATAGATTGGAGCGACGACTTCCGTCCATTGGACTTCCTCGTTCTCAATCGAGTCGAGGAGCGTCTCCATGTCGGCCGTGAACTGGACGGTGATGAAGTCGTTGAAGTACTCATCGATCATCTCGATGACGAGTTCGCCGAGTTCTGTCGGAACGAACTTCTTCTCTTCAAGGACGACGTATCCGCGTTTTTGAATCGTATCGAGCGTCGGTGCATACGTCGACGGACGACCGATCCCGAGTTCTTCCATCGCCCGGACGAGGCGCGCCTCACTGTATCGTGGCGGCGGTTGTGTGAAGTGCTGTTTCGGTTCGATCGTCTCGAACTTGACGAGGTCATCCACTTCGAGCGGCGGGAGCAACCCTTCTTTCTCCGGGTTCGTGTCTTCGATATCTTCATCTTTCGATTCGATATACACTTTCATGAAACCAGGGAATTTGACGGTCGACCCGTTGGCACGGAAAGTCATACCGTTCGACTCGACGTCGATTTTCACCGTATCGAGGATGGCCGGCGCCATTTGGCTCGCGACGAGACGCTCCCAAATCAACTTGTACAACCGGAGCTGGTCACGTGACAAGTACGCTTTCACCGAGGCCGGGTCGCGTAACGCCGAAGTCGGACGAATCGCTTCGTGGGCGTCCTGAGCGTTCGCGGCTTTCTTTTCTTTTTGTTTTTGCAACGCGACGTACTCTTCTCCGAACGTGGATTCGATATACTCTTTCGCTTCTGCTTTTGCCAAATCCGAGATGCGCGTCGAGTCGGTACGCATATACGTGATCAAACCGACGGTGCCTTCTTTCTTGCCGAGGTCGATCCCTTCGTATAGCTGTTGCGCGAGCATCATCGTCTTCTTGGCACGGAAGTTCAATTTACGGGCCGCATCTTGCTGGAGCGAACTCGTCGTGAACGGGAGCGACGCGTTGCGCTTCCGCTCTTTCTTCGTGACGTCGATGACTTTAAATGAGTCGTCAATCGCTTTGAGCACCGCGTCGGCATCCGCCTCGCTCTTGAGCTCCATTTTTTTCCCGTCTTTTCCATAAAACGAAGTCTCGAACGATTCGCCTTCATGGTTGAGGGTGAGTTTGATGGTCCAATACTCTTCTGGGTCGAAGGCATTGATTTCCCGCTCCCGGTCGATAATCATTTTAACGGCCACGGATTGAACGCGTCCGGCCGATAATCCTTTTTTGACTTTCTTCCATAGTAATGGGCTCATCCCGTATCCGACGAGACGGTCCAAAATTCGACGCGCCTGCTGGGCATCGACGAGGTCATGGTTGATTTTACGTGGGTGTTTGAACGACTCTTTAATCGCATCTTTCGTGATCTCGTTAAAGACGACGCGACATTCCGTCGTTTCGTCGACACCGAGGGCACGTGCTAAATGCCAAGCAATCGCTTCCCCTTCGCGATCCGGGTCAGCCGCGAGAAAGATTTTCGTCGCTTTTTTGGCTGCCGTCTTCAATTCTTTCAAAACTGGACCTTTGCCACGGATCGTGATGTACTTCGGTTCAAAGTCATGTTCCACGTCGACACCGAGTTGACTTTTCGGTAAATCGATGACGTGACCCATCGAAGCCTTGACCGTGTAATTCGATCCTAAATAACGTTTAATGGTTTTCGCTTTCGCGGGTGATTCGACGATCACCAAGTATTTTGCCATACATCTGCTCCCCTTTTAGAGGTCATTTAAATCCCTACCATAATATTCATGTTGTCGATGGTTTGTCAACGTCCAATCCTTGAACAGGTTAGAATTTGATCGGCAGTCGTCAATGGAATCGCCCCGTCTTCAATCAATTGATTCGGACCGGCCGCGAGCGGATCGAGCGGGCTTCCAGGCACTGCGAATACCGTCTTTCCTTGCTCGAGGGCATGTCCGACCGTGTTCATCGTCCCGCTTTTGTGACGGGCCTGGATGACGACGAGTCGATCGGCAAGTCCGCTGACAAGACGATTTCGTTCTAAAAATTGAATTTTTTTGACAGGTGTTTCCGGTGTGTATTCCGTGAGGAGTAACCCGTGTCGCGAAATCCGCTCGAACAAGGGGGCGTGGACCTGTGGATACAAGTGCGAAAAGCCCGCTCCGAGGATGGCGATGGTCGGCCGGTCATGATCGAGCGACAGCTCATGGACGAGACCGTCGATGCCGAGCGCCCCACCCGAGACGGAGACAGTTTCTTCTATTAAAGGACGGAAATGTTCGACAAGTCGACGGCTGATGCGATTCAATTCACGGCTTCCGACCAATGCGGTCGTTTGTTGATGTAGTACCTCTAAATCGCCTCGATAAAACAAACAATACGGCGGATTCGGGATGTGGAGCAGCGCGGACGGGAACAATTCGTCCTCCCACGTCAAAAAACGATCGTACGTGACCGTGGAACGAAGCGCCCGTTCGGCCTTGCTCCGGACGCGCGGATGGAACTGATGCATGTTCATATGCGTGTGAGACAAGTAATGATGGACGAACTCGACCGGCAACCGTTCGGCTGCGAATCGAGCGATTGTTTGATTCATCACAATCACCTCTAAAAAATGAGGGATGCTGCGCATCCCCCATTCCGAATGGTTTACGTTGTCGGTTGACCCGTCACGCAAGCTTCATACAAACCTTGTTGTTTCAACACCCGGATGAGTGTCTCTCCGATGACGGCAGGCGTCTCGGCGACTTCAATCCCGTTGGCGTTCAACGTCTTGATTTTCTCAGCGGCCGTACCTTTTCCGCCCGAGATGATGGCGCCGGCATGGCCCATCCGTTTGCCTTCAGGGGCTGTTTGACCACCGATGAAACCGATGACCGGTTTCGTCATGTTCGCCTTCACCCATTCCGCAGCCTCTTCTTCAGCCGTTCCACCGATTTCACCAATCATGATGACCGCTTTCGTGTCCTCGTCTTCATTGAACGCTTGGAGCGTGTCGATGAAGTTCGTGCCGTTGACCGGGTCTCCACCGATTCCGACAGCTGTCGATTGTCCGATTCCGGCAGTCGTCAACTGATGGACCGCCTCATACGTGAGCGTCCCTGAGCGCGAGACGATACCGACGTGGCCTTTCGTGTGGATATAGCCTGGCATGATACCAAGTTTCGCTTCCCCTGGCGTGATGATCCCCGGGCAGTTCGGTCCGATGAGACGGGCCGGTTTGTCCTCGAGGTAACGCTTCACTTGAATCATATCGATGACCGGGATACCTTCTGTGATACAGATGATCAACTCGATACCGCTATCGGCCGCTTCCATAATCGAATCGGCTGCGAATGCAGGTGGCACGTAGATGATTGACGCGTTCGCGCCAGTCGCTTCGACTGCCTCGGATACCGTGTTAAAGACCGGTACGCCGTCAAGGACGGTCGTGCCACCTTTACCAGGTGTCACTCCTCCGACCAATTTCGTGTTATATGCCAGCATCTGTTCGCCGTGGAACAGACCTTGTTTCCCCGTGATCCCTTGAATGATCACTTTTGTATCTTGATTCGCCCAAATACTCATGTCGTTTCCCCCTTATCGAACGAGTGCCGCGATTTTTTCTGCACCGTCAGCCATCGAGCTCGCCGAAGTGATCGCAAGTCCAGATTCATCGAGAATGCGTCGTCCCACATCCACGTTCGTACCTTCTAACCGAACGACGAGTGGTAAATCGAGACCGATTTCTTTCGTCGCCGCGACGATACCTTCAGCAATGATGTCACACTTCATGATGCCACCAAAGATGTTAACGAAGATTCCTTTGACTTGGTCGTCTGACAAAATCAATTTGAACGCTTCCGTTACTTTTTCTTTCGTTGCACCGCCGCCTACATCGAGGAAGTTAGCGGGTTCGGCGCCGTAATGCTTGATGATATCCATCGTCGCCATGGCCAAGCCAGCCCCGTTAACGAGACAACCGATGTTGCCATCGAGCGCGATATAGCTAAGGTCGTGTTTTGACGCCTCGACTTCACGCGGATCTTCTTCTGTCGTGTCGCGAAGGTCGACGATGTCTTTATGACGATAAAGTGCGTTGCTGTCGAAGTTGAGCTTCGCATCGAGTGCGATGACGTTGCCGTCTTTCGTCGTGACGAGCGGGTTGATTTCCGCAATCGTGCAATCTGTCTCGACGTACACTTTATACAATTTCATGACCATGTCGCTGAATTTGTTGACGAGTTTGGTCGGCACTTCCATCTTGAACGCGAGACGGCGTGCTTGGAACGGACGGAGTCCGACGACTGGGTCGACGACTTCTTTATGAATCTTTTCAGGTGTATGTTCAGCGACTTCCTCGATGTCCATACCGCCTTCTGATGAACCCATGATGACAATTCGGCCGATCGAACGGTCAAGCACAAGTCCTAAGTAAAATTCTTGGTCAATGGCAGAGCCTTCTTCGATGTAAAGGCGTTGCACGACTTTTCCTTCTGGTCCAGTCTGATGCGTGACGAGCGTCTTGCCGAGAATCTCTGACGCGTACTGTTTGACTTCTTCATCTGACTTCGCAAGTTTGACACCGCCGGCTTTCCCGCGGCCTCCTGCGTGAATCTGAGCTTTGACAACTTTTAGTTCACCGTCTAGCTTGGCGGCGGCTGAGACTGCTTCTTCAACCGTGAACGCTGGATAGCCCGTAGGTACGGCCACTCCAAACGCCCGAAGCAATTCTTTCGCCTGATACTCATGGATATTCATTTCGTTTCCCCCTTAGTCCCCTTTAATATCGGCACGTCTATTGTAACGAAAAACTGAAAGCGCTGTCTATCGTTCTTGCTTTATGTTTTCATCTTTTTTTCACATCTACCCCTAGACATCTTCGATTTTTCCTTGTTCCATCTGATAAAGAAACACGAAAAGCTCGGCGATGACCTGATATAGGTCGTCTGGAATCTGCTCTTCAATCTGTAGGGCGGACAAGAGTGACAGTAAGGCCGGGTCCTCATGAATCGGCACCCCGTTCGCTTGCGCGAGCACGAGCATGCGCTCGGCGACGAGTCCGCCCCCTTTGGCGACAACGCGCGGTGACTCCATCGATTGCTCATAGGACAAGGCGATGGCTTGTTTGCGATCGGTCATACGCGTTGGTCCACCTTTCCGAGCGGGGCGAACGTGTCCGGTACCGTTGCTTCCTGTTTTGGTTCGAACGAGAAGCGGGACAGCTCATAGCCACTAGCTACGAGTGCGCGCCCGAGCAACGGCTCATAGGCGTTGACGAACGGACTCAAGTCATGTTGCTCGTTGAACACTTTAACCGACACGTGCCGCTTCTGGACGAGCAAATCGATGCCCGTCTCTCCATATTTCGGGGTCTCGAGGAATAGAACGATGCGGGCATGATCAGAGTCGATGACCTCGCCTTTCGGCGCCTCGAGACGGAACCGCACTTGTTCAAACGGTCCTAAATGCGGTATGTGAAATGCTTGAACGACGAACGGCGGGGCCTGCACGGCGTTGAACGTCTCCTGGGCCCGGACGAACTGTTCGAACTTCGGGTCGCCTTTCGCTTTGAACAGCTCGACGACGAGTTGCTTCACGTCAGCACCGGCCCCGCTCTCGAGCAGTTGCCGGCCTTGCGCCTGGAGCGGCTCGGGCGTAGCGAGTGGTTGGCGCGCCAGACGCCCGAGCTCGCTGCCGAGCTGGGCGAGCGGTGACCGCGCTACTTGCGCGAGCGCTTCTGCTTGTTGCGGCACGACCTTCAAGACGAGTTTCGGCTCGAGATCCGTGACGACCATTTTGTACGTCACGTTCTCTTTGACGTCGGCGTTCACCCCGACCCGGAACATGCCTTGCGGCAGCTGCATGACCGCCTCGCCGCCGGGCAACAGTTGGAGTACCCGACCGACGACCGTATTGCCGACGAGCAGTTGCCGTGAATTTTGTTCGGTGACCTTGAACGGCAGGACGCCTTGGTGATCGATGCGCATCGTTTCCCCTCCTACATCTGTTTAATCGGTGCGAACGACTTCCGGTGAATCGGTGTGATACCGTGTTCCGCGAGGCCGGTCAAATGGTCTTTCGTGCCATAACCCGCATTCCGTTCGAACCCGTACCCGGGATAGAGGATAGCGTAATCCTCCATCATGTTGTCGCGAATGACTTTTGCGACGACGCTCGCCGCCGCGATTGAGACACTCCGGGCATCCCCTTTGATGAGTGACTGCTGCGGGATGTCGAGGTCGAGCCGCATCGCGTCAATCAACAGCGCATCGACCGTTCCGAGCTGCCGGACCGCTTCCACCATCGCCAGTTTCGTCGCCTCATAAATATTGACCTGGTCGATCACGTCAGCGTCGACGATGCCGACACCGACCGACGCCTCGTCCATGAGGATGCGGTATGCCAGTTCCCGCGCACGTTTTGACATCTTTTTCGAATCGTTCAGGCCGGGATGATAAAACCCTTCCGGCAAGATGACGGCCGCCGCGACGACTGGCCCCGCGAGCGGCCCTCGACCGACCTCGTCGACACCACCGATGAGACGGAACCCTTGGGCCTTCCACTCGTCTTCGAATGTCTGACGGGCCGTATAATCGGCACGGAGGGCATGTTCTTGTGCGAACTGTCGCTCTCGTTGCCGGATGAGCGTCTGGACGCCCGCCCGCGGGTCGCCTTTCAACTCGGCCCGTACCTGCTCCCACTCTTCATATCGGACCGTCTGTAGCCGTTGTTTAATCGCTTGAATCGTCATTCCGTTCCTCCTATTCAAAAAAGCCCTGTTTGCACAGGACTTCACGCCATGTCATGGTCGGCCGGCGTCTCTAGGGAGACGCGTCCGATTTTCTCATGACGCAGTTCGTTCAATAGTAATTCGCTCGCTTTCTCGAAATCGACGTAGCCGCCGCTAACGAGTCCACGTTTCTTCCCAATCAATTCGAGCAGTTCGACGGCATCTTCCGGCAGTTGATCGATTTTGAATCGTTCTTTCAACTGTTCCGGATAGCGGGCCGACAGCTCGCGGGCCGTATAGAGCGCGATATCATCAAGGTTCAAGATATCATCCTTGATGGCACCGGTCGCCGCCAAGCGATAGCCGACCATCTGGTCCTCGAACTTCGGCCACAGAATTCCAGGCGTGTCGAGCAGTTCCATCTCGCCGCCTTTCATCTTGATCCATTGCTGACGCTTCGTGACACCCGGACGGTCGCCGGTGACAGCGATGTTGCGTCCAGCGAGACGGTTGATGAGTGTCGACTTGCCGACGTTCGGTATGCCGATGATGAGCGCGCGGATTGGACCGGGGTTTCGGCCTTTCTCACGCATGCGGTCATGCTTCTCTTGCATGAGCTTCTCGGCGCCCGACATGAGCTGCTTCAAGCCTTTGCTATGTTTCGCGTCGACGGCGACGACCTCGATGTCATCGCGCTTCAAGGCGCGGAGCCAGGCGTCGGTGACGACCGGATCGGCCATATCGGCTTTATTCAAGACGATGAGACGCGGTTTGCCTTCCGTGATCTCATCGACCATCGGGTTACGGCTCGATTGCGGAACACGTGCATCGACGAGTTCGATGACGACATCGATGAGCTTTAACTTTTCTGTTACTTGTCTTCGTGCCTTGGCCATGTGGCCAGGGAACCATTGAATTGCCAAACAAACACCACCTTATTCTTGTACGGTCCCGAAATCGCCGAGCGGCCAGAACACGAAGTTCGTTTTGCCGACGACGTCCTCTTTCGGGACAAAGCCGATTTCACGGCTGTCTTTCGAGTTTTGACGATTGTCACCCATGACGAAGTACGAGCCTTCAGGGACGACCGTCTCGCCCGTCACTTGTTCGAGCGTAAAGTTTTCGGTAAGAGGAAAACCGTTCATCTGTGCCTTAAAATCCTCTAAATACGGTTCTTCGACCGCCTCACCGTTCAAGTAGAGCGTATCGTCCCGATATTCGAGCGTATCGCCAGGAATGGCGATGACGCGTTTAATATAGTCTTTCGATTCTGTCGCGTGGAAGACGATAATATCGCCTCGGTCGAGCTCACCGACGTAGTTCGAGATTTTGCTGACGATCATGCGATCGGCATTTTGGAGCGTCGGCATCATCGACTCTCCTTCGACGATGACAGGTACAAAGATGAACGTCCGGATCACGAACGCGATGACGAGCGCAACGACGATCGCCTTAAGCCAACTGAACACTTCTTTCAACTTGCCTCACTCCTCTGTCCGTTTGAACTTATTGTACTAGAAAAAAAGAAGCTTGTCGCAAGCGACAAGCTTAATCCCCATCTTAACGACGGATTTCTTTAATACGTGCTGCTTTACCGCGAAGGTTGCGGAGGTAGTAGAGTTTCGCACGACGGACTTTACCGTAACGAACGACTTCGATTTGCGCGACACGTGGTGAGTGAAGCGGGAATGCACGCTCAACACCTACGCCGTAAGAAATCTTACGAACTGTGAATGTTTCGCCGATGCCGCCACCCTTACGCTTGATGACTACGCCTTCGAAGATCTGGATACGCTCGCGCGTTCCCTCTACGACTTTAACGTGGACACGTACTGTGTCACCAGGACGGAAAGCAGGTACGTCTGATTTGAATTGTTCTTCTGTGATTTCACGGAACAGTTTTTGTGTGTTCATGAATAGTTCTCCTTTTTCTTCAATGTTCATATCTTCATCTGCCCAAGCATCCAACAGCGGAACATCGGTAATTGGTGGGGTTAACCCACATGCTCAAACATAGCACAATTCGGTCAATCGCGCAACGATTCAATGAATTTTTTATCTGCCTTCGACAGTTCAATGCGCTCAAGCAGGTCCGGTCGCCGGCGATACGTGCGCAGGAGCGACTGCTCTCGGCGCCACGCTTCGATTTTGGCGTGATTGCCCGACAAGAGCACGTCAGGCACTTTCAGACCACGGAACTCCGCGGGGCGTGTATAGTGCGGATACTCGAGTAGCCCTGTCGAGAACGAGTCATCTTCATGGCTCGCCTGATCCCCGAGCACTTCCGGGATGAGACGGACCGTCGCATCGATCATGACCATCGCGGCGAGCTCACCGCCGGTCATGACGAAGTCACCGATTGACACTTCGTCCGTCGCGAGCTCGTCATGAATCCGTTGATCGAACCCTTCATAATGGCCGCATAAAAAGATCAAGTGTTCCTCGGTCGCCCATGCTTCCGCCATCTGTTGGTCGAAACGGCGTCCAGTTGGCGTCGTGACGATGACGCGGGGACGCTTCTTATTGATGGCGTCGAAGGCGTCAAAGATCGGCTGTGGGGTGAGCAACATGCCCGCCCCGCCACCGTACGGGTAATCGTCGACCTTATGGTGTTTGTTCGTCGAGAAGTCACGGAAGTTCGTGAACGCCATCTCGACTTGTCCGAGTGTACGGGCCCGTCCGACGATTGAATGATCGAGCGGGGCGAACATCTCGGGGAATAACGTTAAAACATCAATCTTCATCGTCAATCATTCCCGGAATCGGGGTGATGACGACACGTTTCGCCTCGACATCGATGTTGCTCACGACCGATTCGATGTACGGGATGAGCGCGTCCGACTTGCCAGGGCGTTTGATGACCCAGACGTCGTTGGCACCAGTCTCGAAGATATCGTCGACGACACCGATGACCTCACCGTCGACGACGGCCTCGCAACCGATAATCTCGTGATAGTAAAACTCATGCTCCGGTAACTCGTGGACGTGCTCGACATGAACGTATAGTTTCATCCCTTTATACTTCTCGACGAGATTGATATTCTCAAGCCCTTTGAACGTCACGAGATGGAACTGCTTATGCGGACGATACGTCGTCACCTCGAACGGGAGCTTCTTGCCATCGACGTCCAAATAGAGCGTCTCGCCTTTCTTGAAGCGTTCGGCTGGGAAATCGGTCGCGGCGAGCAACTTCAGTTCCCCTTTCAAGCCGTGGGTATTGGCGATCTTACCTACGTATAACCATTCCATTGTTGTGCCTCCTCAAAAAAATGGGCCGACCTCATAAAAGGTCGGCCACATCCTTACTTCGCGTTTTTCGCGTTGTGGAATTTCTCCATGATCCCTGCTTTAGAGAACAAGTTACGTACTGTGTCAGATGGCTTCGCGCCGTCTGCCAACCATTTGAGAGCGAGTTCTTCGTTGATGCGAACTTCTGCTTCTGGTTTTGCAACCGGGTTGTAGTGACCGAGTTGCTCGATGAAACGGCCATCACGTGGTGAACGTGAATCAGCTACAACGATCCGGTAGAAAGGTGATTTGTTTGCGCCCATGCGCTTGAGACGAATTTTAACTGCCATGGTAATATACCTCCATCATGTGTTTAAGAATTGACAACTTTAATAGTATACTGTTTTTTTGCCCGACTGACAAAAGTTTTCTTAGAAGAACGGAAGGCCGAGACCTTTTTTCTTCCCTTTCATTTGTCCTGACATCTGCTTCATGAGCTTCTTCATGTCATCGAACTGTTTGATGAGACGGTTCACTTCCTGGATGGAACGACCGCTCCCTTTTGCGATCCGCTTGCGACGACTCGCGTTGAGCACTTCAGGATTGGAGCGCTCATGCTTTGTCATCGAGCGAATGATCGCCTCGACATGATCGAGTTGCTTCTCGTCGATTTGGACGTTCTTCAACCCTTTCATCTTACCTGCACCAGGTAACATCGAGAGCAATTCGTCAATTGGGCCCATGTTTTTCACTTGACCCAACTGCTCGATAAAATCATCGAACGTAAACGATGCATCGCGAATTTTGCTTTCAAGCTCCTTCGCAGCATCTTGGTCCATCTGTGACTCGGCTTTTTCAATGAGTGTGAGCACGTCCCCCATCCCAAGAATCCGTGACGCCATGCGTTCCGGGTGGAATGGTTCGAGGGCATCCAACTTTTCACCGAGACCGACGAACTTAATCGGCGCTCCCGTGACTGCCTTGATTGAAAGGGCTGCCCCACCACGTGTATCACCGTCGAGCTTTGTGAGCACGACGCCGGTGATTCCGAGTTTCTCATTGAAGCTGTCGGCCACATTGACCGCATCTTGACCCGTCATCGCATCGACGACGAGGAAGATTTCATTCGGTTTGGCAATCGTCTTCACGTTTTCGAGTTCGCCCATGAGCGTCTCGTCGATGTGAAGGCGACCGGCCGTATCGATCAACACGAAATCGTGATGATTGGTTTTGGCGTACTCGAGCGCTTTTGTGACGATTTCTTCCGGCTTCACTTGGTCGCCAAGTGAGAACACCGGTAAATCGAGTTGCTTGCCGAGTGTCTCGAGCTGTTTGATGGCCGCAGGCCGATAAATATCTGCCGCGACGAGAAGTGGACTCCGGTTATGCTTTTTGCGAATCAAGTTCGCGAGCTTCCCGGTCGTCGTCGTTTTCCCCGCACCTTGTAACCCGACCATCATGACGACTGTCGGTGGTTTTGGGTTAAATGTGATCGGGACGACGTCGCTTCCCATCAAAGTCGTTAGCTCTTCATGAACGATTTTGACAACTTGTTGGCCCGGTGTCAACGATTTCATGACGTCTTGGCCGATGGCCCGTTCTTTCACGTCGTTGACGAACTGTTTGACCACTTTGAAGTTGACATCGGCTTCAAGGAGAGCGAGACGAACTTCTCTCATCATCTCTTTGACATCTGCTTCGGAAATTTTACCTTTCCCCCGCATTTTCGCCAGTGTCGATTGCAACCGTTCGGATAATCCTTCAAATGCCATGCTTCAGCCCCCTACTCTAAATTCTCAAGCGCCGAAATCGTTTCCGTCGCATCGGGCGAATGCTCGACTTGACGTTTGAGCGTCTGAAGCAGTTGTTGCCGCTGTTCGAATTTGTCGAACAAGGCCAACTTCTCCTCATACTGCTCAAGCATCGCTTCGGTACGCTTTATGTTATCGTAGACCGCTTGACGGCTGACTTCAAACTCTTCCGCAATCTCTCCGAGCGAGTAGTCATCTAGGTAATAAAGAGACATATAGTTGCGCTGCTTCGGTGTGAGTAGTGCTTGATAAAAATCGAACAAGTAGTTCATTCGATTCGTCTTTTCGAGCGACATGACCTCCACCTCCACATGTTAAGTGAAATCCCTTTACAACTACCAATAGTACAGCCGTCCCTAGCTCTTGTCAAGTTTTTTTCTTAACAGAGAAACTTAGGCGAGGTCATCGTTTGTCTGTTGTTTTTCTTCGAAGATGTCCCCGAATAATCCGTATACGAACTGTTCCGGGTCGAACGCTTGTAAATCATCGATTTTCTCGCCGAGCCCGACGTATTTGACCGGAATATCGAGCTCGTTTCGAATCGCGAGCACGATACCGCCTTTGGCCGTGCCGTCGAGCTTCGTCAAGACGATGCCGCTCACGTTCGTCGCTTGTTTGAACGCCTTCGCCTGGACCATCGCGTTCTGCCCAGTCGTCGCGTCAAGCGCGAGCAACACTTCATGCGGTCCGTTCGGCACTTCGCGCTCGATGACCCGTTTCACTTTTTCAAGCTCGTTCATCAAGTTGACCTTGTTTTGCAAACGTCCGGCCGTGTCACAAATCAAGACGTCAACGCCGCGTGATTTCGCTGCCTGGACGGCGTCGAACACGACCGCGGCCGGGTCGGAACCTTCGGCTTGACGGATGACCGGGACTCCGACGCGTTCGCCCCATACTTGGAGCTGGTCGATGGCACCGGCCCGGAATGTGTCGCCCGCCGCGAGCATGACCGAACGGCCTTCCGACTTCAATTGATGGGCGAGCTTGCCGATCGTCGTCGTCTTGCCGACGCCGTTGACGCCGACGAACAAGATGACCGTCAATCCGTCTTGCATGTTCAACTCACGGTCCGACTCGTCCTCTTGAAGTCGCTTCGCCACGACTTCGACGAGCGCGTCGCGGACGGCGACCGGATCTTTCAAGTTGCGGCGCTTCACTTCTTCTTTCAAATCTTCGACAAGGTCCATCGTTGTCGTCACTCCGACGTCCGCCTGGATGAGCAGATCCTCGAGTTCATCGAAGAAATCCTCATCGACTTCGCGGAACCGATAGACGAGATCGTTGACGGCATTCGCGAACCCGTCGCGGGTCTTTGTCAATCCATCGGTAAACTTTTGTGACGCTTCTTGCGTCGAGGTCGTCAATTTATCTTTTAGCTTCTTAAAAAAACTCAACTTAATTCCTCCATCTCTTCTTCCGTCTCAACGACGCGCCTCGCTTCAGATAATTCGACCGAAAGCACCTCGGAGACCCCGTTTTGTTGCATCGTCACGCCATAGAGCGTATCCGCCGCCTCCATCGTCCCTTTCCGGTGCGTGATGATGACGAATTGCGTGTCGATCGACAGCGTCCGGATATATTCCCCGAACCGATGGACGTTCGCCTCATCGAGCGCCGCCTCGACTTCATCGAGTACACAGAACGGCACCGGACGCGTCTTCAAAATCGCGAATAAGAGCGCAATCGCCGTCAAGGCCCGTTCTCCCCCTGAGAGCAGACTGAGCGTCTGCAGTTTCTTCCCGGGTGGTTTGGCGACGATATCGATGCCCGTATTGAGCAAGTCGGACTCGTCGACCAATTTCAAATCGGCCTCGCCGCCACCGAACAGTTCGTGGAACGTCTGTTTGAAGTGACCGCGGACGAGCGTATACGTCTCTTTGAACAACCGTGTCACTTCGCGGTCCATCTCGTTGATGATGTCATACAAGTCCTCTTTGGCGCTGACGAGGTCGTCCCGCTGTTCAGACAAGAACATGAACCGTTCATTGACGAGATCGAACTCTTCAATCGCATTCAAGTTGACCGGACCGATTTCCTCGATTTGACGGACGAGCAGTTTGAACTCCTCTTTCGCCTCATCGAGCGGGATTGTGAGCGTCGGCAGCAAATCGAAGACGAGTCCACGTTCATCGAGCGCATCGAGTTTCCACTTCCGTTTCAACTCCAGTTCGTTCACGTCGGTCTCGAGTTTACGGACGTCCGCATCGAGTCGACGGCGCACGTCCGTCGCTTGTTGTTCGCGCTGTCTTAGAATCCGGTACGATTCTTCTTTCGCGTGAAGCTGGTTCAACTGTTGCGTCAGGCGCGCTTTGAGCGCGTCCATCTGTTTGACCGCCTCGACATGTTCGAGCTCGAGTTCGGCTGAAGAGACGACCCGGCCGCTCGCCACATGTTCGAGCTCACGTTCAATTTGACGAAGACGCGCCGTCTGTTTGGCGACCTCGGCCTCGAGCCGTTCGACTTCCGAGCGGACCCGGTCGAGGTCGAGCGTATGCCGTTGGCGATCGAGTTCGTTTTGACGGATGGCTTCTTGCAGTTGCCCCGTCGTCGCGGCACCTTTCGCTTGCTCACCACGGAGCGCCTCGAGCTCGGTCCGAATCGAGGCTTGTTTCACATCGGTCGCCTCGAGCTCTTGTGCGAGCCGCGTCAATTCGTTCGTCGCGGTTTCAATCGTATGGGCATAGCGGGCCATTTCATGATCGAACAGTTCAAGTTGCGCCTTGGCGTCTTGTGACACCCTCTCCAAGCTTCGGTACGCCTGTTCCGTCGAACGGAGCGTCTCTTCGGCCTCACGTTTTTTGAGCCTGATTGTCTGGAGCGACTCTCGCAACCGGGACATCTCATCGGTATACGTCGTCACGCGCAACTGTTGCTCATGGAGCATGGCCAGCCCTTGCGTCAATCCGTGCTTCAAGTCATCGAGTTCACGCGATTGCGTGAACAAGGCGACGCCTTGCTTCCGGCTACCCCCGGTCATCGAACCGCCGACGTTGACGATGTCCCCGTCGAGCGTGACGATACGATAGCGATACCCGGTCGTCTGGGCGATCCGGTTGGCGACTTCGAGTGAGTTGGCGACGATGACGGCACCGAGAAGGGACCGTTTCAATTTGTCGTAGGCCGGGGCCGTCTCGACGAGGTCGGCGGCGATGCCGACGAATCCGTCGAGCGATTCGAGCCGGTGCGCGACTTCACTCGGGACGTAACGTTCCTTCACGCTCGTCATCGGCACAAACGTGGCCCGTCCAGCATTCGCCTTCCGTAGCCGATCGATTTCTCGGCGACCGACCACATCCGTCTCGACGACGATGTGTTGTTGCGTCTGACCGAGCGCCGTCTCGATGGCGGCCTCGTAGGACGGGAGAACGCGAATCAATTCCGCGACCGCACCGAGCACGCCCGGCCCCCGTTCTTTCAACACGAATTTGACGGCATGGAAGTAGCCTTCATATGACTGCTTCATCCGCTCGAGCAATTCGATGCGGTCCTCGGTCTTCTGACGCCGGCGGTCGAGGTCGTGGTACGACTGCTCGGCCCGGGCCAGCTTGTCTCTCAGTGTCGTCTCTTGTTCGGTCAAATCGGCTTCTTGCGCGAGCAACGTCTCCCACGTCGTCCGTGCCTCATCGAGACGAGCCTGCTCGGCCTCGAGCGAAGCTGTCTGTTCGGTCCTCACATCGAGGCGATCCTTGTTCTCACGCAGGAGGCGGGCTTTCGCTTCCTCGGCTTGTTCGATATCCCGTCGTTCCCGCTTCTGTTGATTGCTGAGCGTGGCACGGGTCGTCGCCAGTTCGAACGCCTCGCCTTGGAGTTGTTCGATTTCCGCGTTAAAATCGCGTGTGGCTGCCGTCAATTGTGTGTCGAGTTTGACACGTGCCGCCTCGACGGTATGTAACGCCTCGGTTTTAGACGCCAAATCCGCCTCAGCCACGTGCAATTTCTGCGTCAACTGTTCGGCCTCTTCGGCCAACTCGACCCGCTGGCGCTCAAGACGTTCTTTCGTTTCCGCCCCGTGCTCTTCGCGGGCTTTCGCGAGCTTGATTTCGCCGGTCAATCGTTCCAGTTCGGTCGCCTGTGTCCGTTCGTCCTGGTGGAGCATATCGAGCGTTTCCCGATCGACGGCGAGTGTCGCCTCGAGCTCCGTCCGTTCCGCCACAATCGCGTTCAACGCGCCGTCTTGCTCAGCGAGATGGGCGGACGCCGTCCCGAGTTGTTCGTTCGTACGGGTGATTCCTGTGCCGAGTTCCGTAATCTCGGCACCGAGAATACCCGTCTCGAGCTCATCGTGCCGAGCTTTTGCGACTTGATACTCACGGGCGAGCGCGGCTTGTTCACGGAGCGGTTCGACCCGGTCGGCGAGTTCATACAAGATATCGTCGACGCGGGACAAGTTCAATTCAGTGTCCTGCAGTTTCCGTTCCGCTTGTTTTTTACGCTGGCGGTATTTCAAGACACCCGCCGCTTCTTCGATGACGGCACGGCGGTCTTCCGGTTTCCCGGAGATGACCTGCTCGACCCGCCCTTGGCCGATGATGGCGAAGGCATCACGCGACAGACCCGTATCCATGAACAGGTCGATCACATCTTTGAGACGACACGGCTTCTTGTTCATAAAGTAGTCACTGTCGCCGCTCCGCGTGACACGTCGCGTGACGCTTACTTCTTCATACGGCAGCCGCAAATGGGCGTCCGTATTGTCCAACACGAGCGTCACTTCGGCGACGTTGCGATGGTTCTCCCCTTCACTGCCGGCAAAGATGACATCTTCCATTTTCGCTCCACGGAGCGATTTGGCCGACTGCTCACCGAGTACCCAGCGAACAGCGTCCGATATATTTGATTTTCCGCTCCCGTTCGGTCCAACCACGGCTGTTACGCCGGGACGAAAATCCAGTTCAATCCGTTTGGCAAACGATTTAAAGCCAGCGAGTTCGATTCGTTTTAAGTGCATCGTGACCATCCTATCCTCAGTAAGCATTCATTTGTTTATTTTACCACAGTTGCCAGTTCGTCAAAATGCTAGAATCATGCTATTCTAAAAAGAACTGTAGAAAGGGGTACGACCGATGACTAACGAACAAATGATTGAGGAAATTCTCGACAAAATGAACATCATCAACCGCGGCGCCATCAAAGCGGAAGAATATAACCGTGCCGACGCCTCGGCCGTCAAAGAGATTTACGACTACGTGATGAATCGTTCATCGTTGTCGATTTCTGAAGTGGATGGAATCGTCGAAGAACTCGGGCAATTGACGTAACTAGATGATACAAAAAGGAGTGGACCCGTTGAGAGGTCCACTCCTTTTTGTTAAAGGCCGGCGTATTGCCGATTGAATTCGATTAACGCTTCTTTCGCCGCGAGCTGCTCGGCTTCTTTCTTCGATCGGCCGATGCCTTCCCCGACGATATCGTCAGACAGACGGGCATGGGCGACGAACTCCCTGCTATGGGCCGGCCCGCGCTCTTCGATAATCGTGTACGAGACAGGGCCGAGCCCTTCGCGTTGCACGCTCTCTTGAAGCTGACTCTTATAATCGGTCTGTTCTTCAAACACACCCGCTAAGACTTTCGGAAAAACCGCTTCGGCGAGGAACTGTTCGACTGGTTCAATCCCTTGGTCCAGATAGAGCGCACCGATGTAAGATTCGAACACATCGGCGAGTAACGCCGGACGCTTCCGACCGCCGGTCAACTCTTCACCTTTCCCAAGCAAGATAAAATCAGAGAAAGCATAGGCTTCCGCGAAGTTGACGAGTGACGGCTCACAGACGATGGCCGCCCGCAACTTCGTTAATTCCCCCTCGGAGCGCTCCGGATACGTCTCATACAAAAACCGAGACACCGTCAACTCGAGCACCGCGTCGCCTAAAAACTCTAAGCGCTCATTGTCTTTTTTCAGACCGCGTTGTTCGTTGACGTATGAGGAGTGGGTGAACGCTTGCATCAATAGGTCCTGATTCGTGAATCGAACGGATAGCCGTTCTTCAAGTGTCTTGAACTGCTCGAGAATCCGAGACCGTTCGAGCTCATTTCGTCGGCGTCGTTGCGCCGACCCTTGACGGTCAAACCGTCGCTTATCCTTTGTCATAATTCCCTCCGTGAATAAGCACAAGCCCACCGCTCATGACGAGCGGTGGGAGGCTTGATTACAATTTAGTTTCGATGTAAGCGACAACGTCGCCGACAGTTGCAAGTTTCTCTGCATCTTCATCTTCGATTGTGATATCGAATTTGTCTTCAAGGTCCATGACCATTTCCATAACTTCGAGCGAATCCGCACCGAGGTCGTCTTTAAATGATTTGTCGGCTGTGATCTCAGATACATCTTTCCCGAGTTTCTCTGCCACTGCTGCTTGTACGTCTACTAAGATTTGTTCTGTTGTCATGATAAAATCCCTCCAAATTAAAGTATATAAAATGTGATTCGATTGGTAAAGTTCTGATTTTAAGCCATCGTCATCCCGCCGTCAACGGCAATCGTTTGACCCGTCACGTAAGCCGCCTGGTGTGAAGCGAGGAATGAGACGACGTTCGCCACGTCTTCGACTTGGCCGAAGCGGTTGAACGGGATTTGTCCGAGCGTCGCCTCACGCTGGGCGTCGGTCAAGGCATCGGTCATGTCCGTCTGAATAAATCCAGGACAGACGGCGTTCACCGTGACATGGCGTCCGGCGAGTTCACGCGCGACCGATTTGGTCAGGCCGATCAGCCCGGCTTTCGCCGCCGCATAGTTGGCCTGTCCGGCGTTACCCGTGATGCCAACGACCGAGGCGATATTGATGATACGGCCCGACTTCGATTTCAAGAGCGTCCGCGTCGCGGCTTGCGACGTCAAGAACGCACCTTTCAAGTTCGTCGACAAGACATCGTCAAAGTCAGCCTCTTTCATGCGCATGAGGAGACCGTCACGCGTGATGCCCGCATTGTTGACGAGGCAATCGATGCGGCCGAACGTGTCGACCGTCGTCTTGATGAGCGCCTTCACGTCATCCGCATTCGAGACGTCCGCTTTGACGGCGATGGCCTCGCCCCCGTTCGCTTCAATCTCACTGACGACAGCCTTTGCTTTCTCAACACTACCCGAGTAATTCACGACGACCCGAAAGCCGTCCTCCCCTAAACGCTTCGCGATGGCGGCCCCGATCCCCCGGGACGCGCCTGTCACGATTGCTACTTGGTCATGCACGTACTTCTCCTCCTAACGCGGCCACCTCTTCGAGCGTCGTCGCCTGTTTGATCGTCACGTTCGCGTCGATTCGCTTGATGAGACCCGACAATGGCGACGTCGGACCAAATTCGATGAACGTGTCGACGCCAGCGTCGATCGCTTTGCGGACACACGCCTCGAATCGGACCGATGCGTACAGTTGCTCGGTGAGGAGTGTTTTCAATTTCTCCGGGTCGGTATGGACCTCGGCATCGACGTTCGAGATAATCCCGATCGCCGCCGGTTTGAACGGTGACGAAGCGAGCACGTCTTTGAACCGCGTCGCGGCCGGCATCATGTACGAGCTGTGGAACGCACCAGAGACATTGAGCGGTAAGACGCGTTTCGCGCCGGCCTTTTTCAAGTCCGTCTCGGCTTGTTTGACCGCGTCGACGTGTCCCGAGATGACGAACTGACCCGGACAGTTGTAGTTGGCGATTTGTACAAGGTTCCCGCTAGCACTGATTTTCTCCGTCACATGGAACGCCTCGTCGACATCGGTCATCCCGATGACGGCTGCCATCGCCCCATCCTTCACTTCTGACATGAGCTTACCGCGTTCGTGGACGAGTACGCTCGCCTCTTCCAAATCGATGACGCCGGCGATGACGAGTGCCGCATATTCTCCGACGCTGTGACCGATCACCATGTCTGGCGCGGCCCCTGTTTTGGCGTGAGCTTGTGCGAGTGATGCCGCATGTGCCACGATGGCCGGTTGGGCCAGTTCTGTCCGTTGAAGCTCTTCTTTTGATCCTGCCGCCATGGCGTCGAGTAAATCAAATCCGAGGCGACGGCCGATCGCGTGCAGTTGTTCAGGATTGTCGAGGAACGTTTGGCCCATGCCGACGGCTTGTGACCCTTGTCCTGGAAATACCCATGCTGTTTTCCCCATGTACTCACCTTCTTTAAATTAGTTTGTGGCTTTGGCTTGCTTGATCTTCGCGACGACGTCGTGATCGACCATGATTTTCGCCTGTTTGAGCGCGCTCATGATGGCGAGCGCATCGCTCGAACCGTGCGCTTTAATGACCGGGGCGTTGATGCCGAATAACCCGGCTCCACCGTGTTCCCGATAATCTAATGTTTGTTTCAATCGTTTCAACTTCGGTTTTAAGACGAGAGCGGCGAGCTTCGAGACGAAATCGCTCGTGAACTGTTCTTTCATCATCTTCATGAGCATCGATGACGAACCTTCGACACCTTTGAGCAAAATGTTTCCGGCGAACCCTTCGGTGACGATGACGTCCACGTCACCGGACATCGCCTCACGTGCTTCCACGTTGCCGACAAAGTGGACCGGTGCTTGTTCAAGGAGGGGGTACGCCTCTTTCGTGAGGGCGTTTCCTTTCCCAGCCTCGGTCCCGATGTTCAGTAGCGCGACGCGCGGGCGCTTGACGCCGCGGACGTGCTCAGCGTAGAGCGAGCCCATGATCGCATAGTCGACCAAGTGCTCAGGCTTAGCGTCCGGATTGGCCCCAACGTCTAAAATGACGACACCGCTACCCGTATATGTAGGGAACGTAGGTGACAACGCGGGACGCTCGATGCCGGGAATCCGTCCGATGACGAATAGTGACGCCGCCATGAGGGCGCCGGTATTCCCAGCCGAGACGAGGGCGTCGGCCTCTCCGTCTTTGACGAGTTTGGCCGCCACGACGAGCGAGCTGTCCTTTTTACGACGGACGGCCCGGACCGGCTCATCGTCTCCGGTGATGACTTCACTTGCCGGAACGATTTTGATTCGCGGGTCGGTCAACCCATAAGAGGCGAGTTTGACCTCATCTCCGACTAAAAACAGTTCCATCTGCTCATTCGGGAACGCGTCGGCAAACTGTTTGACGCCTTCCACGATTGCTTTCGGGGCATGATCCCCGCCCATTGCATCGATTGCTAATTTCATGCCTGTTCCTCCTCACCGCGACGATAGATCGTGAAGTCTCCGCTAAAGACACACTCTTCGCCGACATAACTATCCACTGTGACGTCCGTTCTTCCGTCCCGACGTAGTTTGATTACACGAGCCTTGGCAACGACTCGCTCTCCAAGATGGACCTGGCGACTAAACCGGATGTCCGCTTTAGTGGTCAACGCCAATTCATCATTGATGAGCGCCACCGCTAACGAGTTGGCCTGGGCGAACAATACGTGTCCCCGGGCGATCTCGTTGCGGCTAAAGACGTGTTCTCTCTCAATGTCGAGAACCGAGATGGCCGATTCATCGAGCTTCAAGTCAATCATATCACCGATGACCTCGCTCATGGCGAGCGACTTCACTTCATCGAGGTGTTCTGAGGCAACGTGCTTGATCCGTTCTCTCACTTCCGGAATCTTTAACTCCATCCGATCGAGTCGAATCGTTTGAATACTGACGGCAAACTGTTTCGACAGCTCTTCGTCTTTGATGAACGGGTTGCGATCAATCGTTTCTTGCAATAAGCGTTGCCGCTCTTTCTTAGGTACCCGCATTCAGTTCCCTCCTAAACTCTATGCTAAAGAACTTAATACCTGGTACTAATAGCAGTATATATTCTTTAGATTTTATTTTCAAGTTTTGTTTGTCATTCCAATCGTTCTCCGACGAGTAAGTCGAGTCGTTTCAAATAGTGCCGGAGCGGGGCATACGTCGCCTCATTCCAAAACGCCTCGCTCCCGAGCAGCCGGACGGCGTCTTGCATCGCCACTTCCATCACTTTTAAATCGAGTACTGGATCAGCGACGCGGAAGCTCGGCAGACCGCTTTGGGCCGTCCCAAAGAAGTCACCGGCCCCGCGGAGTTCCAAGTCTTTCTCGGCGAGCACGAATCCGTCATTCGTCTCGGTCATCGTCTTTAAACGAAGTTTCCCGACGTCGGACTTTGGATCCCCTACCAATATACAGTAAGATTGATCGGCGCCTCGACCGACACGCCCGCGCAGCTGGTGCAGTTGCGCCAAGCCGAATCGTTCGGCGTCGTGGATGATGATGAGCGAGGCGTTCGGCACGTTCACCCCGACCTCGACGACCGTCGTCGAGACGAGGATTTGGAGGGCGTTGCTAGCGAAAGCCTTCATGACCTCCTCTTTCTCGGTGCTCGACAGTTTACCGTGCATGAGACCGACCGCATAATTCGGGAAGCGCTCCCGTAACATGTCGTAGAGCGCGGTCGCGCTCTCGACTTCGAGCGTGTCCGATTCCTCGATGAGCGGCGCGATGACGTACGCTTGACGTCCGAGGGCGAGCTCACGGTTCACCATCGCATGGACCCGGTCAATTTGATCGGTCTTGGCCCAATACGTCTCAATCGGCTTCCGCCCGGCCGGCATCTCATCAATCGTCGAGACGTCCATCTCCCCGAAAGCGCTGATGGCGAGCGTCCGTGGAATCGGCGTCGCTGTCATATAGAGCACGTCGGCGAGTTCCGCCTTGTCACGGAGCATTTTCCGCTGTTCGACTCCGAACCGGTGTTGCTCATCGGTGATGGCCAGATGCAGACGCGAAAACTCGACCGGCCCTTGAATCAAGGCGTGCGTCCCGACGATGATATCGACGTCGCCGTCTTTAATCGCCTGGAGCAATTCGTTCCTAGCCTTGCCTTTGACCGAACTCGTCAGTAGCCCGACGCGCATGCCGTAAGGTTCGAACAGCGCCTGCAACGAGGCGAGATGCTGTTCGGCCAAAATCTCCGTCGGGACCATGAGCGCCCCTTGATAGCCGGCGCACACCGTCGCATACAAGGCGATCGCGGCAACGACTGTCTTTCCGCTCCCGACATCCCCTTGTAACAACCGATTCATCCGTTCTGGCTTTTCTAAGTCGCCGACAATCTCCCGGATGACACGTGTCTGTGCCCCTGTCAACGGGAACGCGAGCTGTTTGACGAACTCGTTCAACCGCTGCTTGTCGAGCGTGAGCGCGCGCCCTTTCCCCGCCCGCTCCATCTTACGGAACGCCTGGAGTTTCAATTGATAGAGCAGACACTCTTCATAGACGTAACTTCGGCGTGCCTGTTTATACGTCTCGACCGAATCAGGGAAATGCATCCCTTTCAACATCGTCTCCCGGTCCTCGAGACGATAACGTTGCCGAATCGATTCGGGCAGGCGATTCTCGAACGAGGTCGTCTGTTCGAATGCGAGTTTGACGATGCGTCCGAAATTCTTTTGGGTCAGTCCGGCCCGGAGCGAATAAATCGGTTGCAACCCATCCGAGAGCTCACCGAACTCGAGGTCGGTCGCACTGATCGTCATCCGGTTCATATCCCATTTCCCTTTGACCGTCACCGTGGCGCCGAGCGCGAGCTTGTCTTTATAAAAGGCCCGGTTGAACATCGTCACGTGGACGACATAACGCTCCTCGAGCAACAAGCGGAATTGGAGCCGGTTCTTGCCTTTGCTGTAATAGCGTACGAGCGGTGCCGCCTGGACGGTGCCGCTCCATTTGACGAGGTCTCCGTGAATGGCCGTCGTCACCGTGCCGCTATTATAATTTTCATAACGAAACGGGACGTGCTCCAGCACGTCCTCGATTCGTTCGAGACCCATCGTCTCTAATTTTTTGGCCATCTCTGGCCCGACCCCTTTCAGCGTCGTCAACGCCTCACTTCTGGACATTTTCTTTCTCTCCAAAGATGTTTCGTTCGAGACGGCGTGCCGTCGGCGTATTGGCGAGACCACCACGCGCTGTCTCTTTCAACGCGGTCGGCATCATCTGGCCAATCTCATGCATCGCGGAAATGACCTCGTCGCAAGGGATCCGTGACGTGATGCCGGCGAGTGCCATATCGGCCGCAACGATGGCGTTCGCCCCGCCCATGGCGTTCCGTTTGACGCACGGCACCTCGACGAGCCCCGCCACCGGGTCACAGACGAGACCGAGCATGTTTTTTAGTGCGATTGCAAACGCCGTCGCCGATTGTTCCGGCGTCCCGCCGGCCGCTTCGACGATGGCCGCGGCGGCCATCCCGGTCGCTGAGCCGACTTCCGCCTGACAACCACCAGCCGCTCCTGAAATCGAGGCGTTGTTGGCGACGACGAAGCCGAACGCTCCTGACGTGAACAAGTAGCGGACCATCGCGTCACGGTCCATCTCCAGACGTTCTTTGACCGCAAACAACGTACCCGGTACGACGCCGGCGCTTCCGGCGGTCGGGGTCGCGCAGATGCGTCCCATCGCCGCGTTGACTTCATTCGTGCCGATCGCTTTTGCGACCGCATCTAAAATCAAGTCTCCGGCGAGCGATTTGCCGGAACGGATATAGTCGGTCATGAGCACGGCATCGTTCCCCGTGAGACCCGTCACGGACGTCACGCCTTCGAGTGCCCGCGCGACCGCTTCTTCCATCACTTCTAGATTGCGCTCCATCATGCCGACGACTTCTTCCCGCGTCGAGCGTCTGACGTGCACTTCTTGCTCGATCATCACTTCTGAAATCGGAATGCCTCGCTCTGTTGCCGTTCTGACTAATTCTTCTACTGATTTAAACATATTGGTTTCTCCTTATTCCCCAAAGATGGCTACCCGCTCGATTTGAGGTAACCGCTCAATTTCCGCTAACACGTCTTTTGACAGATGTTCATCAATCTCAATCGCCATGAGCGCTTGCTTGCCTTTCTCGTGACGACTCACTTCCATATGCCCAATATTCAACTCATGCCGGGCCAAGATGCCGGTCACGGCCGCGATCGCCCCGAAGCGATCATGGTGCAACACGACGAGTGCCGGACCGCCGCCTGACAGTTTGAGCGGGAATCCGTTCAACTCGGTAATCTCGATCGTCCCGCCGCCGATTGAAATCCCGACGATTTCGAACGTACCATCCTCGTCCTCGAGGTGGACCCGGGCCGTGTTCGGATGGTCTGTCAACGCATCGCTCGTCTCAAAGACGACCTCGATGCCGCGCTCTTTGGCGATATCGAGTGCTTGCGGGATGCGCAAATCGAACGTATCGAAGCCCATGATGCCGCCGACGATGGCGACATCGGTACCGTGCCCCCGATACGTATCGGCGAACGACCCATAAAACGTGATGTGCGCGAGCCGTGGCATACGCCCGAACAACTTCCCAGCCATGAGGCCGATGCGCGCGGCTCCGGCCGTATGCGAACTCGATGGACCGACCATGACCGGACCGATGATATCAAACACACTGCGATATTTCATCGCATTTCCCCCTTTCAAAAAAGCCCTACCTTCATTATACAGAAGGTAGGGCTGAGTTACAGCTTATTCCACACTAAAAATGTAGGAGTAGAGCGGTTGTTTCCCGTCATGGACCTCGATTTCAATCTCGTCGTTCTTCGACTCGATATACGCCGAGAGTGCTGCGACGTCTTCCGCTGACGAACCTTCGCCCGTCAAAATCGTGATGATTTCGTCATCAGCATCCACGAGCGCGTCGACAAGCGCTTTCGCCGCTTCGAGGCTCGAAGCCGATGAGGCGACGATTTTCTTCTCGGCAATCGCCATGTGGTCGTCTTTACGAATTTCGACACCGTCGATGCTCGTATCACGAACTGCATACGTCACTTGACCAGACTTGACGGCGCTTGCCGCAGCCTTCATGCCGCGCTCGTTCGTTTCCACATCCGCTTCCGGATTGAAGGCGATCGCTGCCGCGAGTCCTTGTGGCACCGTCTTCGTCGGAATGACCGAGACGCCGCAAGGGGCGACCGAGGCCGCTTGTTCAGCAGCCATGATGATGTTCGAGTTGTTCGGGAAGATGAAGACGTGATCCGCGTTGGCCGCTTCAATTGCCTTGACGATATCTTCCGTCGATGGGTTCATCGTCTGACCGCCCTCGATGACGTGGGCCGCCCCGAGTGAACGGAACAATTCACTGACACCTTCGCCCATCGCGACCGTGACGATTGCGAACGGCGCTTTCGCCTTCGGAGCCGTCGGAGCAGCCGTTTGAACGCCGTGCTGGTTGGCGCCATGCTCTTCTTCTAAGATGGTCGAGTGCTGTTGACGCATGTTCTCGATTTTGACAGCGACGAGTTCCCCGTAACGCTGTCCTTTCGTGATGACGTCACCTGGCGTCTCGACGTGAACGTGAACTTTGAGCAACTCTTCGTCTGCGACGACGAGGAGCGAGTCACCGAGTTCAGACAATTCATTGCGGAACGTGTCCTCGTTGAACGGCGCGTCCTTCAATTTCTCGTCTTGGAACCGGACCATGATTTCCGTGCAATAGCCGAATTCGATGTCTTCCGTCGACATGAATCCTTGCGCGGCGTGGGCATGATGTTCAGCTTCAATGAGCGCATCCATGACCGGTGCATGTGGTTTCTCAAGTTCTTTGCCTTCGAGGCTTGCGAGGAACCCTTCATAAATGACGAGCAAGCCTTGGCCGCCTGAATCGACGACGCCGACTTCTTTTAAGACCGGCAATAAGTCCGGTGTCCGTTCGAGTGAAGCTTTCGCTTCGACAATCACGAGTTCCATGAACTCGTTGAAGTCGCTCGTCGACTCTGAAGCACGGAGCGCTTCGTCGGCCGCTTCACGAGCAACCGTCAAAATCGTTCCTTCAACCGGTTTCATAACCGCCTTGTATGCCGTATCGACGCCACGTTTCAACGCTTCGGCGAAATCGACTGTCGACACTTCTGTCTTGCCTTCGATTGCTTTACCGAAACCACGGAACAACTGGCTCAAAATAACGCCCGAGTTCCCACGTGCCCCCATCAAGAGACCGCGTGCAAACTTCGATGAGACGTCAGCGATATTCGCCGAGTTGAGTGCGGCCACTTCTTTCGCACCCGATGTCATCGTCAAATTCATGTTCGTCCCCGTGTCGCCGTCCGGCACCGGGAAGACGTTAAGCGAATCTACATAATCCGCATTCTGGCTCAAGTTGGCTGCACCGTTCGCGACCATGTTCGCGAACACCAATCCATCTAAACGTTTTAAACCCACACCAAATCCTCCTTCGTTCTCGTCAGTCATTCGTCAGACGAACGCCTTGTACGAATATGTTTACCGACGAAACGTTTAATCCTAAAGTTTCACCGAGCGTGTATTTTACACGGCTTTGCACGTTGTATGCGACTTCCGACACTTTCGTCCCGTAGCTTACAATGATGTGCATGTCGATATGTACGTCTTCTCCATCTTGACGTACGACCACGCCTCGGGCGTAGTTTTCACGTTTCAATAGTTCTGCGATCCCGTCTTTCAATTGAGCTTGAGACGCCATTCCCACAACGCCGAAACATTCCATCGCCGCACCGCCTGCGAGTGTCGCGACCACGTCGTTCGTGATGTCAATATTGCCATATGTTGTCTTCATTTCAATTGCCATATGGAGTAGCCTCCTTTATTCGGAATGATTCCTTCACTACATTCTACAATAAGTACCTAGTTATTAAAAGAACCTGCTCCATAAACTCGGTCAATTGTAGCCGTAACCCTCATTCATTATTAAAATCCTTTCCAGTAATGTCAAGTTTTTTTCTTGTCATCCTATGATTTTCTAGTTGCATCGTGAAAAAACCCGTGCTAATATAAACGAGTGTCTATTAGGACGAACCCACATAAAAAAGGAGGGGAAACGCATGGCACGTAAATGCTACGTAACAGGTAAATCACCTAAATCAGGTAACAACCGTTCGCACGCACTCAACAAGACAAAACGCACTTGGGGTGTAAACGTACAAAAAGTTCGTATTCTCGTTGACGGTAAACCTAAACGAGTTTGGGTTTCAGCTCGCGCTCTTAAATCAGGTCTCGTTGAACGCGTATAATTTTTATACACGAACGAAATAAATCCCAGCGGCATTCGCCGATGGGATTTTTTTGTGTTCATTTTTTGACATACAGCACGAGCACCATACCTTCGTGCACGATCAAGTCCGCCGTTTCATCGTCCCATTCGTTCGAGATGGTGAGCGCCTCATGGCTGACGACATCGTGACGGTCGAGCGGATATTTGACGCCGCGGATGGTCACGTTCGCCTGCTTCCATGGGATGAGCGACAAATAGTGACCGTCTTGACGCGGGAGTTCATAGCGTCCCGACCCGACGAGTCGTACCGTCTGCCCTGCCGTGACGAGACGCATCTCCGGATACGCCTCGAGCAGACCGATATTGCTGAGCGTCATATCGAGCCGGCCGCCGAGCGCGCCGTATACGAGCATCTCAGTCGCGCCATGCCCCCGTGCCGCCTCGAGAGCGATCTCGAGGTCGGTCACATCTTTCTCAGATGGATAACGGACGGCGTCGATCGGCACTTCGCCCGTGAAGGAGTCGAAATCGCCGACGACGAGATCTGGGTTCAGCCCGTGGTTCAACAGTGTCTCGTACCCCCCATCGACGCCGATGATGTAATCGACGTCACGCGGGAGTCCCGAGATTGGTTCCGGGCTGGCCGCCACAATCAACACCCGCATTAGCGGACGTCCCGGGTCGCGAGCGTCGCGAAGCGCGGCGCCGAGACGAACAAGAGGACGAGGACGACGGCCGACACGAGGAAGGACGGGAGCATGTACGTCATGTTATAGGCGAACGAGTAGGCGACGACCGGACCTTCCGCGTATTCGGCGAAGAAGACGATCCCCGACAAGACGTGGGCGCCGTAACGAAGCAGTGAGCCGAGGAGCGCGCCGAGCACCAAATAGACGACGAGCGTCTTTTTTGCCTCATCTTTGGCGGCTCGTTTCACTTGACCCGCGAACAGTCCCGCCATACCGACGACACCGTAAGCGAACGTGTAGTCGAGCAGGAACTGGACCGGCGTGAAGATGTAGGCCCCGAACAGCAATTGCAGCGTTCCGACGAGTGCACCGGTCGCAAGTCCGCCTTTCAAGCCGTGACGATACGCCATCACGAAAATCGGCAACATCGCCAAGCTGATTGACCCGCCTTGCGGCATCCGGAACGGGATGAGCAAATCAAAAATCAAACCGAGTGCGGCGAACAATGAGATTTCAATGAGCGCCTGTAATTTTAAACGTTGTTTCATCTATTTCCCTCCTTAAATTATGAGCGAACGACAAAAAGCAGCATGACGTAAACGCCATGCTGCTATCGAGTAGCAACGTGCATTTTCGCCACATCCCTACGTCCGTGTGAACGGAACAGGTTCAAAGGGTTAGCGTATGCCTCTCAGCCACAGAATGTGACACCCCTTGCGACAATATTTGTTGTTCTATGGACGATTATACACGAGATGCGTTGCGAATGCTATCGATTGCGTCTTTATAGCTCGGCTCGTTATAGATGGCCGAGCCGGCCACGAGCACGTCAGCACCGGCATCGATACATAATTTCGCCGTCTCCGCGTTGACGCCGCCGTCAATCTCGATTTCAAAGTCGAGACGGCGCGCTTGGCGCATCTCGTTCAACGCCGCGATTTTCGGCACGACCGATTCGATGAACTTCTGACCCCCAAAGCCAGGGTTCACCGTCATGAGAAGGACCATGTCGACGTCACCGAGCACGTGTTCAATCAACGATAGCGGCGTATGCGGGTTGAGAACGACGCCACACTTGGCTCCGGCCGCCTTAATTTGTTGAAGCACGCGATGCAAATGGTTCGTCGCTTCAACGTGAACTGTGACGATATCCGCTCCCGCTTTGATGAAGTCTTCGACGAAGCGCTCCGGCTGGTCGATCATTAAATGGACGTCGAGTACCATGTCCGACTTCTTCCGTAAGCTTGCGAGTACCGGGAGACCAATCGAGATGTTCGGGACGAATTGACCGTCCATGACATCAAAATGGATATAATCCGCGCCGGCTTCTTGGACCGCCTTCACTTCTGCCTCTAGGTTGGCGAAGTCCGCCGCTAAAATTGATGGTGCAATTTTAATCATGTCAGTACCTCCGTTGTCTATCGTTTAACTCTGCCATAAACGTAACATAATTCTCGTAACGGGTGGAAGCGATTTCTCCCGCCTCGACGGCCGCTTTGACGGCACAACCCGGTTCGTTCAAATGGGCACAGCCCCGGAATTTGCAGTCGTCATGCCGTTCGACAAACTCAGGGAAGCACCAGCGCATCTCCTCGACTGCGAGTTCTTCTGGGAACTCGAGGCTCGAGAAACCAGGCGTGTCAGCGACGAGCCCGTCAGCGAGCGTGATGAGCGTGACGTGACGCGTCGTGTGCTTGCCTCGGCCGAGCGACTTCGAGATTTTCCCGGTCGCGAGTTCAAGTTCCGGCGCGACCGCGTTCAAGAGTGAACTCTTGCCGACACCGGTCTGTCCGGCGAACACGCTCGTCTTCTCCTTAAACGACCCACGAATTTGTTCGATCCCCGCCCCGTTCTCCGTCGACGTCTCGATGACCTCATAGCCGATTGACCGGTATAAAGCTGCTGCTGCTTGAATCGTTTCGAGCTCCGACTCCGTCAACAAGTCCATCTTCGTTAAGACGATAATCGGGTGGACTTGCTTCGATTCGATTAAGACGAGGAAACGGTCGAGCAGATGGAACGAGAACGCCGGTTCCTTGACCGAGAACAGCAGGAACGCTTGATCGATGTTAGCAATCGGCGGGCGGACGAGATGGTTCGACCGCTCGTCGACGGCCAAGATGTAGCCTGTGCCGTCTCCTTGGTCTTGGATGTCGACATCATCGCCGACGACCGGCGAGATGTTCCGGTTGCGGAAATTGCCGCGGGCGCGACAACGGATCTCTTGTTTCTCTTCCGTCATGACATCATAAAACCCGCCTTGTAATCGAATAATCGTACCTTTCATCCTATGACCTCCTTAGAAAAAGAGGCGACGCGCACGCCACCTCTTCATTGTGAATCTTTTGCTTGTGCGTACGTCACCGTATCCGTTCGGACGACTTCCCCGTCGACTTCGATCGTCGCGGTTCCGACTTCGTCCGGTGCAATGACGAGTGTATACGAGTAAGTCGTCGTCTCCGTTATCTTATCACGCAACACTTCGACTTCGCCACGGGCGTCTACCGTCCGAATGACGACATCGAGTGCCACAGGTTCTTCGCCTTCAGCAGGCGGATCGATTTCGACGTTGACTTCCCGTTCAATCGAGACGTCGGTCGGTTCGACCCCTTGCGACACGATGACGGTCAATTCCGTCCCCGGGTCGACGGCTGTTCCGGCCGTCGGTAACTGACGAATGATTTGGTTGGCGGGCACGCTCGTTGAATACTCGTCTCGTTTGACGATTTTCAAGCTATTCTGTTCGGCGTACGTCGTCGCCTCCTCAAACGTATACCCGGCTAAATTGGCGAGTTCGACTTTATTGCTACCGGTCGAGACGACGAGCGTCACCGTCTCTTCAGACGGGACGACCTCGTTGTCCGGAGCAATCGATTGGGAGATGACATCGCCGCTATCGACCGTCTCCGACGCCTCGGATTGAATTTCGATATCCGCAAAGTCGAGGTCTTTGAGCGTCCGCTCGGCCGCCGACTGAGACAATCCTTCGACGTCCGGCATCGCAACCGTCTCTTTCCCGGCCGACACGACAATCGTCACGGTCGTTCCGCGTTTCGGTTTCCGACCGGCTTGCGGTGTCTGCGAAATGACGTCGCCAGCGGCGATGTTATCGCTCGCCCGCTCTGTCGCTTCGACGACAAAACCGGCTGTTTCGAGTTCGGTCGTCGCTTCGTCGTTCGTCATCCCGACGACGTCTGGCACGACGGCACGGGACATCTCATCGGCGATGACATATGCCCCGATTCCGCCGCCAATCAACAAGAAGAGGAGTAGGAGCCATAGCCACCACTTCTTCTTCCGTTTCGGCTTCGGGTTCGCTGTCTCAGGTTCGCTCGGTGCGACCGGTTGTTCCGGTGTCTCTTTGACGTTCGGTTCGTCCGGGACGACCGGTGACATGACGAGCGTCTGATCGAATGCGTCCTGTTCCGTACTGAGGCGTTTCGGTTCGTTCGCACGTTCCGGGTCGAGCGCCGTCATGCAATCCTTCTTAAAGGCGGCGACCGATGTGTGACGGGCGCCCGGTGATTTCGCCAGCGCCTGCATGATGCAGTTCTCAAGCGCTTGCGGGATGTTCGGGTTCAAATCCATCGGTCGAATCGGGTCGTCTTGCAAATGTTGAAGTGCGACGGCGACTGGCGTCTCCCCGATGAACGGAACGCGTCCGGTCACGAGTTCATACAGGACGGCACCGAGTGAATAAATATCTGACTTCTCATCGGCGAACTTTCCGCGCGCCTGTTCTGGAGAAAAGTAATGGACCGAGCCGAGCACTGACATCGTATGGGTCAGCGTCGCGTTCGACATGGCCACCGCAATCCCAAAGTCAGTCACTTTGACGTTGCCGCTCTGATCAATCATCATGTTTTGCGGTTTGATGTCCCGATGAATGATTCGATTCGCATGGGCATGGTCGATGGCATCACAAATCTGTCCCATGATGCGAAGCGCCTCGTCGACAGATATGTACTCTTCTTGCAAATATTGTTTGAGCGTCATCCCATCGACGTGTTCCATGACGATGTAATAGATGTCACGCTCGTCTCCGACGTCGTAGATGGCGACGATATTCGGATGGTTCAGACTAGTCGCCGCGTGGGCTTCCCGTTCGAACCGGCGTATAAATTGTTCGTTATGCGAGAATTCAGATCGCAACACCTTGATGGCGACGGTTCGGTTTAAAATTTCATCGTGAGCCCGGTAGACATTTGCCATGCCGCCGCTGCCGATTTGCTGTTCGATCCGATAACGATCGTTGATTCGTTCTCCACTTCGCATCGGATTCATCCTCTCTTTCTATCTGTGAACTGGACGAGGGCAACGGTGATGTTGTCACTCCCACCCAAACGGTTGGCTTGATCGATTAATTGATCCGCCTTGACGTCCGCCGAGACGGGACGTTTCAAGACTTGCTTGATCTCCTCATCAGTCAAATGAGTTGTCAAGCCGTCCGTACAGATTAAAATCGTGTCAAACTCGGGTTCGGCAAACACTTGCAGATCAGGTTCGACATGCTCATTCGAGCCGATTGAACGGGTGATAATGTTACGTTTCGGATGGACGCGCATCTCTTCCTCGGTCAATTCGCCGAGTTGTTTCAACACGTTCACGTAGGAATGATCTTCCGTCAATTGTTGCAGCTTATCATCTCGCAAGGCATACACACGACTATCCCCGACGTGGACGATAACAATCGTCTCGTCGTGCCAACAGACACCGGCGATCGTCGTCCCCATCATGAGGAGGTTGGCTTGTTTCGAGAAATCGAGCACTTGATTATTGGCCAGTTCCACGTTTTGGCGGAACCAATTCTCCATCTCCATCGGCGAGGCCGGAAGCGTCGAGAAGGCACGGCGAAACTGCTCGATGACGAGCTGACTCGCGACCTCCCCGGCTTCATGTCCTCCCATCCCGTCGGCCACGAGAGCAATCCCGGCATGTTCGTCCCCTAAAATCAAGACGGCATCCTCGTTCTGTGCTCTCACTTGGCCTCGGTCGGTTCGGTATGCTAACTCCATCTTCGTGATTACCTCGTTTCTTGTTCGCGCTCCTTCGCTCGAAGCTGCCCACAAGCCGCATCGATATCCGAACCTTGTTCGCGACGAATCGTCACGTTCACTTTTCGATCTTTGAGCACTTTTTCAAAGGCAAAAATTTGTTTACGTGGTGTGCGGACGTAATCGCGCTCGAGCACGTGGTTGACTGGAATCAAGTTGACGTGGCATTTGACGCCTTTCAACAAGTCAGCGAGTTGATGCGCGTGTTCTTCCGTGTCGTTAACCCCGCCGAATAAACCGTATTCGAACGTGATGCGGCGACCGCTCTTCTCTGTATAGTAGTTGACGGCTTCCATCAACTTGTCCAAGTTGTAAGCACGGTTGATTGGCATAAGGCGTGTCCGAATCTCCGTCGTCGGCGCGTGAAGCGAGATTGCGAAGTTGATGCGCATGCCTTCATCGGCAAACTTGTAAATCTTCGGTACGATCCCACTCGTCGACACGGTGATGTGACGTGAACCGATGTTCAAGCCGTCATCGTGGTTGACCGTGCGCAAGAAGCGCATCAATTCGTCGTAGTTATCGAACGGTTCGCCGATTCCCATGACGACGACCGAGTCGACCCGCTCTTCGCTCGCGTCGAGCGCGCGCTGGACGTCGAGGACTTGGGCCGTGATTTCACCGGCCTCTAAGTTACGTTTCAAACCACCGAGCGTCGAAGCACAGAACGTGCAACCGATACGGCAGCCGACTTGTGTCGTGACACAGACCGAGTTCCCGTACTCATGGCGCATGAGCACCGTCTCGATCGAATAACCGTCTTGAAGCTCGAACAAGAACTTGATCGTCCCGTCCTTTGATTCTTGACGGACGAGTTCTTTCAACGTCGTCAATTGGAACGCCGCGTCTAATTTTTCGCGGAGCGGTTTCGAGACGTTCGTCATATCGTCGAACGATGTCACGCGCTTGACGTACATCCAGTCATATAACTGTTTCGCGCGGAATGATTTTTCTCCTGCCTCGATGAGCCACTGTTCGAGCTCTGAGTACGTGAGGGAATAGAGAGACGGCTTGGCACCGACCAATGGATTTTTTTCAACTGCTTTTGGATTCATGTTTATACCTCTTTCTTGAATGCGGCGATATAGAAACCGTCCGTCCCGAACGACGTCGGGAGTAATTTGAGTTCAGCGCGGTCCGATGACACCATCGGGCGCAATACTTGTGGAAGACGGTCTTGGAGTGTCTCATCCCACGTCAATCCGGTCGACAAAATGTAATCGGCCTGCTGTTCATTCTCAGTAGGGTCGATGGTACATGTCGAGTACACTAGCGTACCACCTCGTTTGAGCAGTGGCAAGACGGCGTCAATGATTTCGCGTTGGACTTTCGGCAGTCCGGCGAGGGCGGACTTGTCTTTCGTCCATTTGATATCGGGCTTGCGGCGGATGACACCGAGTCCTGAACATGGGACGTCGAGTAAAATCTGGTCGAAGCTCTCCGGTTCAAATTTGTCCCCGGCCTGACGGGCATCGAGGGCAAGTGCGGTCACTCCATCGATATGCAGACGCTTCGCTTGACGTTCAATCAATTTCGCTTTATGCGGGTGCAAGTCGAGGGCGATGAGCGTTCCACCATCCATGCGTTCCGCCGTATGCATCGCTTTTCCACCTGGTGCGGCACATGCGTCGAGGACGCGTTCCGTTTTCCCGGCTTGAAGCGCATCGGCGACGATCATCGAGCTCTCGTCTTGAATCGACAACAAGCCCATATCGATGAACGCTGTCGCATGCACGTTCCCGGATTCGATGATGAGACCGTCCGCTGACAGTTCCGAACGTGTCGCGACGACATCGACTTCGGCGAGCCGCTCAATCATCTCTTCGACCGTGACCCGCTGGCGGTTGACCCGCACCGTGACCGGAGCCGGCTCATTGTTCAATTTACACATCGCCTCTGTCGTTTCGACGCCATACGTCTCTACCCATTCGGCGACGAGCCAATCGGGATGGCTATGTTCGATGGCGATCCGTTCAGCGTCCGGAAGCGTGCTCAAATCCGGGAACCCGTCCCGGATGACGTTGCGCAACACGCCGTTGACGAACTTGCCGGTACCCGAATGGCCCCGTTTTTTCGCAATCTCGACCGCTTCGTGCAAGACGGCACGATCCGGGATCTTGTCGAGATAAAACAGTTGATAGACGCTCATCCGTAAGAGTGGCAAGACGAAACGGTCCAGTTTTTTCGGGTTTTGGACCCGTTTCTCTAAAATATAATCGAGCGTCCGTTTGCGGCCGAGTGTCCCATAGACGAGTTCCGTGTATAGGCCGACGTCTTTCGTCGCCAATTTCTTCTGTTTCAATAAATCGTTGACCGCAATCGTCGAATAGGCGCCGCCTTGTTCGATTTTGATTAGCGTATCCAGTGCTGCAACTCGTACGTTCATATTATCCTCCTAGTCGATCGCCGACTTGTAACTTCTGGCCGGCCCCACGCATAAATGTGGCCCCGTCCATTCGTTTTTTACCAGATGGTTGCAAGTCGACCACTTTAATGGCGACCGCGTCGCCTGTCGCGACGACAAATCCATCCGCTTCAAGCCGGACAATCGTTCCCGGTTCACCCGTCCCTGTCGTTTTCAATCCGAAGAACAGTTTGACCCGTTCACCGGCAATCGTCGTATACGCTGTCGGGAACGGATTCATCCCTCTGATGTGGTTATAGATGTCTGCGCCGGAACGGGTCCAGTCAATCTGTTCCCGCTCCCGGCTGATGTTCGGTGCGAACGTGACGTCACGCTCGTCTTGCGGTACGGCTTCAATCCAACCGGCGAGGAAGGCAGGAAGCGTCTTGAGCAACAAGTCCGACCCTGCGACCGCGAGCTTGTCGAATAACGTGCCGACCGTGTCCGACTCTTCAATCGGGACGACCGTGTTGGCAATCATATCGCCTGCATCGAGCTTGTCGACCATATACATGATTGTGACGCCTGTCTCCTTGTCCCCGTCGAGAATGGCTTGATGAATCGGCGCACCGCCCCGATGTTTCGGCAATAGCGAGGCGTGGACGTTGATGGCGCCATGTTTCGGTGCTTCTAACAGCTCGGTCGGGACGATTTGTCCGTACGCCGCCGTCACGATCAAGTCCGGCTCGAGTGCCAAGATGTCCTCGTAATCGGTCCGCACCTTCTCAGGTTGCAATACCGGGATGTTGTGGCGCAAGGCACACTCTTTCACCGGCGTCGGTTTCAGTTCGCGTTTGCGTCCGACCGGCTTGTCCGGTTGCGAGACGACACCTACGACATTGTATCCTTCTTCGAGCAAGCGCTCAAGTACGGAGACGGCAAACGTCGGTGTGCCCATGAAGACGATGCGTTGATCCGTCCCTTTGTCCGGCACGGCGAGCTTGTCCGTGAACAGTACCCCGTCCAAATGGTCGATTTCATGTTGAATCGCGCGGGCGAAGAAACCGCTCGCCTTCACTTCTTGATAGCGGCCTTTCAAATCCTGCGTCTTGACGACGATTGTCTCGTGGCGTTCGACGAAACCGAACTCACCCGGGATGCTCAAACAGCCTTCAAGGCCGACCTCGGTCCCCGATGTCTCGATGATCTCCGGATTGATCAATACGAGCGGTCCCGTCTCATCATCCGTATGGACGACGGCGAGCCGTTGATTCAAATTGACCTGGGGAGCGGCCACGCCGACCCCATCATATTCATACATCGTGTCGAACAGTCGATCGACCGTCTGACGCAATTTTTTATCAAACTTTGTCACCGGATCACACGTGACCCGTAAAATCTCATTTGGAATCTCTACTACTTTATACATCTGGTTCCACCTCACATGAATACGTATGGGTTTACGTCGATACTCAATTGATATTCTTTTTTGCTGATCGCCTTCGCCCGTGCCTGTTGCAACGCGGCGAGGACCGGATATAACGCTTCTGGATGTTTCGTCTTGATGAACAGTTGATAGCGGAACATATTTTTTAACTTCGATAGCGGAGCCGGCATCGGGCCGTTCAACCGCGACTGGGCCACGTGCGCCTCGACGAAATCGGCGGCGAACAGCTCGGCCTCGGCTTGGGCGACGAGCGGACTTTCCGCCGCGAACGTGACGAGCGTGACGTACCAATACGGGGGATGGTTGCCGACTTGGCGCAGTTGCATCTCCCGGGCGTAAAACGATTCATAATCGTGTTCGCTCGCCGTCTCGATGACATAATGGTCCGGGTTGTACGTCTGGACGTACGCCTCACCCGGCAGACTGCCGCGCCCGGCCCGACCGGCGACTTGGGTGACGAGTTGGAACGTGCGCTCGGTCGCCCGGAAATCAGGCATGCCGAGCGTCGCATCCGCCGCGAGCACGCCGACGAGCGTGACGTTCGGGAAATCGAGCCCTTTGGCAATCATCTGGGTGCCGAGCAAAATGTCGGCCTCCCCATCCTCGAAGCGTTTCAACAGTTGTTCATGCGACCCTTTTCGTGACGTCGTATCTTGGTCCATCCGGATGATGCGCGCCTCAGGGATACGATTCAACAGCTCGGTCTCGATCTTTTGCGTGCCGGTGCCGAACTGTTTGATTTTCTTGCTGTCACACGTCGGGCACTTCGACGGCATACCGATCTCATAGCCGCAGTAGTGGCATTTGAGCCGGTCGCCGTGTTGGTGATACGTCAAGTTGACGGCGCAGTGCGGACAGGTAAGCCCTTCCCCACAGTCACGACACATGACGAACGTCGTGAAACCACGACGGTTGAGCAAAATGACGCACTGTTCTTTTTTCGCGATGCGGTCGTTGATAGCGACAAATAAATCTTCTGAAAACATCGTCGTGTTGCCTTTGGCGAGCTCACGCCGCATGTCAATAATATGGACCGGCGGCATGTCGCCGCCATACCGTTCGCTGAGTTGTAAATAGCGATAGACCCCTTTTTGGGCGCGGGCGTAAGACTCGAGTGACGGGGTCGCACTACCAAGGACGACCGGGCACTCGTGGTACTCGGCCCGCCAAATCGCGACGTCACGCGCGTGATAGCGCGGATTCTCTTCTTGCTTGTACGTCGTCTCATGCTCTTCGTCCAAGATGATGAGACCGATGTTTTCGAGCGGTGCGAAAATCGCCGAGCGTGCCCCGACGACGACATCAACTTCACGTCGTTTGATTTTGCGCCACTCGTCATATTTCTCTCCTTGTGACAAGGCGCTATGGAGCACGGCGACCCGGTCTCCGAAGCGACGTTTGAATCGTTTGACCATCATCGGCGTGAGCGAGATTTCCGGGACGAGCAAAATCGCCTGCTTGCCGTCATCGACGACTTGACCGATCGCTTCTAAATAGACCTCGGTCTTCCCACTGCCGGTGACACCGTGCAAGAGTAACGTCTCCCCGGCTTCCGCATCGCGGATGGCATGGACGGCCGTGGCTTGACTTTCATTCAGTTCGACCGTCTCGATGACCTGTTCAATCGTGGCGTACGGGTCGCGGTTCAGTTCGACCTCGGTCACTTTGACGGCACGGAGCGACTCCATCTTTTGCAGTTGTGCGCGCGATAACCCGATTTGACGTAACGAGGACCAGTACATCCGCGGGACTTCCTTTAGCAACTGAATCGCTTCTTGTTGTTTCTTCGCCCGGGCCGGGATGAGCGTCGCATCGATGAGCTCGATGACGAGGTCCGTCTTCACCGTCCGTTTCTCTTTTAACACCGGCGCGAGCAAGATGTCCCCTTTTTTGGCGAGCGCCAAGATGATGGACTGCGTCTCTTTCGGATACTCCGAAAGATGGGTACCGGCTCGAACGCCGTCCGGGAGCGTCTCGCCTTTAATCTCTTTGTCGTAACTCACTTTCAGCGCTGCCGGCAACATGGCGAGGAGTGCCGACGACCGGAAACAGAGCGTCGTCTCTTTCACATGGGTCGATAAGTCGAGCAACTCGTCCGTCAGTGATGATTCTTCATCTAATAGGGCTTCGAGCGGTTTCAACCCTTCGCGCGTCCCTTCTGAGACACCGGTGACGATTCCAAGCAGGCGTCGTGAGCCGAACGGGACCGAGACACGCATGCCCGGTTCGATTAACGTCTCGAACTGGGGCGGCACTTCATAATCGAACGGACGGTCTATTGTGATGACGGGCGCATCGACATGGACGTGGGCGATCATCGCAAATCTTCCTTAAAATGTGTGAGCAATTCGACAGCGAGTTCACGTTTGCTCTGTCGCGGTAAGCGTACGTGAGCCCCGTCCGCCCGAAACAACGTGACTTCGTTGTCATCGGCGCGGAAGCCGATATCTGGCTGGGACACATCGTTGGCGACAAGATAATCAACCCGTTTACGGGCGATTTTATCGCGGGCGTGTTGCTCGAGATTCTCCGTCTCTGCCGCAAAACCGACGAGGAGCTGATGCGTCTTCTTCTCCCCGAGCGTCTTCAAGATATCGGTCGTCTCTTCGAGTTCGATCGTCAACGGGCCGTGCACTTTTTTATGTTTCTCGCTATGGACCGTCTTCGGGCGATAGTCGGCGACGGCGGCCGATTTGATGACGAGGTCTTGGTCATCGAAACGCGCGAGCACCGTCTCGAGCATATCCGTGCCTGATTCGACGGCGATGGCGGTCACGCCGTCCGGTACGGGTACTTGCAGCGGTCCGTGGACGAGCGTGACGTGTGCGCCCATATCGCGGGCAGCCGCGGCGAGCGCGACGCCCATCTTGCCTGATGAGTCATTCGATAAAAAGCGGACCGGGTCGATGCGTTCGACCGTCGGACCGGCCGTGATTAGCACGCGTTTCCCGAGCAGATGTTTCGGGATGAACTGGCTCTCGACGATACGGACGAGGTCTTCCGGTTCCGGAAGGCGTCCGCCACCGATCCACCCGCACGCGAGATTGCCGACGCCCGGTTCGATGATTTGATAGCCGAACGTTTTGAGCGTCTCGAGATTGCGGCGCGTGGCCGGGTGTTCGAGCATATTGACGTTCATCGCCGGTGAGACGATGACGGGGCATTTGGCCGCTAAAATCGAGGTCGTGATGAAGTCATCGGCAATACCGGCTGCGAGTTTCGCAATCATGTTCGCCGTGGCGGGTGCAACGACAATCAAATCACTCGTATCGACGACGTCGATGTGGGCGATTTTGGTCGGATCGTGTTCCTCGAACACGTCGGTGTATACCGGATTTCGGCTGAGCGCCTGAAACGTCGCTTTGCCGACGAATTCTTCGGCTGACGCGGTCATCGCCACTCGAACGTTCGCACCGGCCTGGACGAGTTTCGACGTGAGCGCGCACGCCTTATACGCCGCGACACCGCCGCTCACACAAAGCAAGATATTCCGATCGTTCAACATTCACAATTCTCCCCCTTATAGACAATGAGACCCAAGTCGCATCCGACTTGGGTCACAATTCATCCGTTGTTTTGTTCGTTCGCGATGATTGTCGTGTCACCCGAATACAATTCTTCTAGCGCTTGACCGACCGGCTTATACGATTTTGGCGCGGCGATTTTTGTTGCTTTTCCGTCCTGAATTTGGCGGGCCCGCTTCGCGGCCACCGTGACGATTGTGTATTTCGACGGGATGATACGTTGTAAGGCATCAATCGAAGGGTATAACATTAAATGACCTCCATCATGGCTTTTTTATAGAGAGACGCGACACGTTCACGTTTACAATGTTCGGCCGTCACGATCGCTTTGATACGATCGATCGCTTTATCCACTTCATCATTCGTAACGACGTAATCGTATGCATCCATCAATTCAATTTCTTCCCGGGCGACGAGCAAGCGTTGCTTGATCACGTCTTCCGATTCCGTGCCTCGACCGACTAAGCGGTTACGTAGTTCTTGCAGGCTTGGCGGAGCCAAGAATAAAAAGACCGCTTCCGGGAAACGCTCTTTCACTTGGAAAGCGCCCTGGACTTCAATCTCGAGGATGACGTCCTTCCCGCTTTCGAGTGTCTCACGAACCCATTCAACCGGTGTCCCATAATAGTTGCCGACAAATTCAGCGTGCTCGAGCAATTGTTTATGCTCGATCATGTGTTCAAATTGTTCTCTCGTCTTAAAGAAGTAGTGTACGCCTTCCACTTCTCCTTCGCGCGGTTTGCGGGTCGTCGCCGAGACCGAATATTGAAGGTTGTTGTCCTTCTCTTCACGGAGTACTCGACAAACGGTACCTTTCCCGACGCCGCTCGGGCCAGACAAGACGATTAATAATCCTCGTTCTTTAAAATTCACTGCAAGACCTCCATCTTCTAACATCACATTTAATTATAATAGCAGTCAATCAATTGTTCCGGCAAGAAGAAGTTCGGATTTCCTACTTCATCGTACCATATTTTCCGTGAATCTGATAACGTAGAGACAGAAAAAGAACAAAGGTGATGAGACTAGTGGCATATGATGGATTAATGACATATCGTGTTGTAACAGAATTACAAGCGCTCGTCGGTGGGCGCATCAATCGCGTGCACCAACCGTATTCGCTCGATTTGATGATTCAAGTCCGCTCGAACCGCCAAAGCGTCCAATTGCTCGTTTCGGCGAATGCGATGTACGCGCGGCTCCAACTGACTGATAACCCGACCAAGAACCCGCAAGAACCGCCAATGTTTTGTATGATGCTCCGAAAACACATCGAAGGTGGCTTCATCACGGCAATCGAACAAGTCGGACGTGACCGTGTCATCGTCCTGTCAATCCGTTCACGAAACGAGCTCGGCGACGAAGAGAATAAGAAAGTGTATATCGAACTGATGGGACGCCACTCGAACGTCGTCTTGACGAACGAGGATGGCAAGATTTTAGACGCCATCAAACATCTCCCGCCGTCACAGAACACGTACCGGACGATCATGCCGGGCAGCGAGTACTTATTGCCACCGGCCCAAGACAAGTGTGATCCGTTGACGGAGCGTGAAGCCGGCTTGAAACGAATCGACTGGAATGCCGGCTCGCTCGACAAGCAGCTCGTGGCCAGTTTCGCTGGGCTCAGCCCGCAAATCGCCCAAGAAATCGTCCACCGAGCCAAACTCCCGAACCGGGCCAGCATCGAGGAGTCGTTCGTCAGCGTGATGAGCGACCTCGAAGGCCCTTACGTCTTCCAACAGCTCGCGTCGGGCAAAGAGCGCTTTAGTCCGATCGTGCTTACGTCCGGTGAGATTGCCTCTGAAGAGCGCTATGAGACGAGCAAAGACGTGCTCGACCGTTTCTTCTATGAGAAAGCGAACCGCGACCGCGTCAAACAACAAGCCCACGACGTCGAGCGTCTGCTCAAGTCCGAGCTTGAGAAAAACCTGTTGAAGCGCAAGCGACTGCTTGACGATTTGAAGGCGACGGAACGGTCCGACGAGCTTCAAAAATACGGGGAGCTGTTGACGACGTACTTGTTCCAGCTCGAGAAAGGCATGACCGTCGCCCACGTCGTCGATTATTATGACGAGGAAGGCGGCATGATCGACATCCCGCTCAACAAGCTGAAAACACCGAACGAGAACGCACAAGCGTACTACAAGAAATACAACAAGTTGAAAGTCGCCAAAGTCGAAGTGCAGAAACAAATCGAATTGAACGACGCCGAGATTGAGTATTTAGAGACGCTCGTCGCCCAGCTCGACGTCGCCTCACCGGCCGATATCGTCGAGATTCGAGAAGAGTTGGCCGAAGGCGGCTACATGAAACAACGGAATCAAAAGAAGAAACAGACGAAGAAAATTTCGCTCGAAGCGTATACGTCGTCGACGGGGACAGAGTTCTTCGTCGGGAAGAACAATACGCAAAACGATCATTTGACGTTCAAGTTCGCCCGTCGCGACGAGATTTGGCTCCATGTGAAAGACATACCCGGATCCCACGTCATCATCCGTTCGAGCGAACCCGATGAGACGACGTTGCTCGAGGCGGCGACGGTCGCCGCTTATTTCTCGAAGGCCCGTGCCTCGAGCGGTGTGCCGGTCGATTACACGAAAGCACGTTACGTGAAAAAGCCGAGCGGTGCCAAGCCTGGATTCGTCATCTATACGGATCAACAGACGGTGTACGTCACGCCGGATGAGCGGCTCGTCAAATCACTCCAGCAATGAGTTCTGGCCACGTCACATGACGTGGCTTTTTCTTGTTAGCCCATGGTCACTCGTCCTCTCGGCGCCTACGCTTTCCGCAGGCAACCCCGGAGCCGCATCGCGACTCAATGTCGTTGCTGGGTCTCCGTTGGGTTGCTTTCCTGCAGGAGTCGGGACGCCGGCGGACGAACGAAAGGATTGGTACACGTCTGATCGATAGGCGAGCAGACACATGCCAAGGCCGGCACCCGAACTCCTTGGGGATAGCGATGCAAGGATGACCCCGTAAAGTGCGGCACGCACTGCGGAGATATCCGCATCGCCCCAGAAACGGAGGGTGTCGCCAAAGGCATGTGTAAATATGACATCTCCACTTACATTGACAACAAATAAAGGCCCCGTCGCTAAAACGAGGCCTTCGTTTATTTCGGATTATGTTTGAACGCTTCGAGCTGTTCATGATAGTCGAGCAAATGCCCGTGTAAGATTTCAGAAACGGATAAATCCTCATGCGGCAACGTGAACAGCGCATGCGGCTTGTCACACGTATAAAGGATATCGTGGTGATGCGCGAGCAGGTATAAAAACTCGGATTCGAACGCCCGGCGCTCTTCCTCGTCCATAATCAACAGCGCCTCCCGGTGTTCAGCGTGACTCTCGAGCAACAAGACGAGCTTATCCTCGAGATGAATCAACAACCGGTATTGCTTCATCGTCAAATGCTTCAATTTCACGTTCGTCACTTTCATATCCTCTTGTAGCATCATGTGCAGCTCCTGATGGCCGAGGATGCGGGCCCGCGTCTCGAGCAACTCGGACGGCGAGCCGATGAGCTCGCGCCAGTGCTGGAACATGTACGCCGACGTCTTCCGAATCTCACTGAGCAACCGCTCCTCGTAACGAGGCGGCATGAACGCATAGTTGACACCGAGCGAGACGAAGACCCCGACGGCCGTCAATAATGAACGGGTCCACGCATAGTGGAAGAAGTCGGTCGTCGGATTCTCGAGCATGAGCACGATTGCGAACGCGGCATACGTCGACATGTGTGTCTTATCGAACGTCGTGTTGAGCGTGAGCGCGACGATGACGGCGAGTCCGATTGAAATCGGGTTGACCCCGAACGCATAGACGATCAAGAGACCGCACATGAGCCCGACCATCGTTCCGAAGATGCGGCTGAAGACGATTTTCGATGACCGCTTCACGGTCGGTTGCATCGCGACGACGGCCGCGATGGCCCCCATGCCAGAATAGATGCCGAATACGTACCAGGACAAAGCGATGGTGATGGCGACGGCGATGCCGGTCTTCAAAGTTCGAAGTCCGACTTTTGGGATGTAACGTTTGTTCATCATTTAAGCTCGACCTTTCCTGTCTCGGAAATGAGTTCGATGTTTGGTCGGTTCGAGTTCGACAGATGGTATACGCCGCCCCCGATTTCATTGAACCGTTCCGACGCCGTCACGTTGCCTGTGGTCGTGACGTTCACTTGTCCGGTCGCATTACGCGGCGCGTACGCGAGCGTCCCCGCCTCCGTCTGAATCGTCATGCTTTGATTGACGACGATGTCGCTCACGGTCGCGTTCCGATACGAACGGATATCTCCCGTGACGACACGGACGGTTTCGAGTGTCGTATCACTCCGTGTTTCGACACGAAGCCGATCACTTTCGAGTTTTTTTACATTAACGGCGTTCGCCTCCAAGACGATTGTCTTGGCAATCAATCCTTGGCCGGTCACTTGCTCGGCCTCGACTTCGATCGATGTCATCGAGCTCGGCAAGGCGACTCGGATTTTATAACGAGACGGTTCATCGCTCGCTCGACTGCCAAATTGACTGAATTGTCCGTATCGTTCGACGACCGAAATCGTATCGCCAACCGATTTGACTTTGATGCGACGCTCTTTCGAGTTCGTCTGTAACACATCAATGTGGACCTTCTCATTCGTACTTCGAACGAACTCGACATTTCCGTGCGCCGTCTCGAGCCGAAGTTTCTTCATTTGATAGCGGTCCTCGTACGTGTCCCCAAGTGCCAACACGTGACTGAATATGAATAAATTCAAGAAGAAAATGAGGGGCAAAACGGTGAGGACGAGTCCGAACGCAAGTTTACGATGTTTCGGGATCTCTTGAAAACGGACTTTCAAGGATTTTCCCTTCATTCTAGAATACGCCATACACATCTCCTTTGTTGACTGCTTTCCCTATTCTAACATGTTCAGTATGCCATGTACCGAATAGAAAAAGAATCCGCCCGGAGGTGGATTCTCGTTACAGATTATGAAGATAAGACACGTTCGCTCCAACCTGTCGGATCGTTTCGCCAGTCACGTAAGGAAGCATATTCTTCTTTACTGATGATTCGCTTCTTGACGGCAACGTCGAGCAAATCCGAAAGTGTAATCAGTGCATGCGCCGTGAAGCCGGAGTCTAACAGATTGATGGCGAGGCGGCTCAGACTGTAGGAGAAAATCGCTTGAATCTTGACGACTTCCCCGCCGGCTTCCTGAATCGCTTTGGCGGCCTCGATGCTCGACGAGCCGGTCGACAACAAGTCTTCAATCACGACGACACGAGCCCCCGGTTCAAACCGGCCCTCGATTTGATTCCCTTTCCCATGTCCTTTCGCACTCGAACGGACGTAGACGAGCGGCAACCCGAGCCGGTCGGCGACAAGCGTCGCATGGGGAATTCCCGCTGTCGCTGTCCCGGCGATGACGTCGACATCGAGCGGACGGATCACCTCAACGAGCGCGTCGATGATGAGGTTGCGGACGTCAGGATAGCTGAGCGTCAAGCGATTGTCACAATAAATCGGACTCTTCATCCCGCTCGACCACGTATACGGATTTTCTGGTGATAGGGTCACGGCCTCGATTTGTAATAAAGCTTCAGCGATTTGTCTCATAAGTTCGACTCCATTCTTGTAAGTAGTATGCATAGGCAGCGTTCGGGTCTTCAGCCCGGGTGATGGGTCGGCCGACGACGATGGCCGACACACCGGCGTCACGAGCCGCTTTCGGCGTGGCGATCCGGACTTGGTCGTCCGCTGTCTCGTTCATGCGGATACCGGGCGTCACGGTCAAAAATGACGAGCCGAGCGCTTGGCGAATCGAGTGGGCCTCATGCACGGACGCGACGACTCCGTCGAGCCCGGCCCGGCCGGCCATGGAAGCCTGGCGAAGGACGGCCTGTTCCAATCCTCCTTCGATGTGTAGCTCTTCGGCGAGCATTTGTTCATCGGTCGACGTCAACTGGGTGACCCCAATCAATTTCGTCGTATCAGTCACCTCACGTAAGCCGTCCAAGGCGTAACGCATCATCGTCTCGCCGCCGAACGTATGGACGTTCGTCAACTCGACGCCGAGGCGGCCGATTTGACGGAGCGTCCGCCTTGCCGTCTCCGGGATGTCATGAACTTTGACGTCTAAGAAGACCGGGTACCCGCTGTCGACGAGTTGCTCGACAAAGCGGCCCCCTTCCCGATAGAACAGTTCCATCCCGACTTTGACGGCCGGTTTTTGTTCGATTCGTTCCAATAATCGGAACGCGTCGGCGCCCGTTTCGACATCAAGCGCGAGATACAGTCTGTTCATAAGCTTTCCCCCTGATGTCTAAAATATGATCAATCCCAAGTTCGTCGAGTCGTCCTGGTAACGCTTCGATGATTTCCTGACAGACGTAAGGATTTTCAAAATTGGCCGTTCCGACCGCGACTGCCGAAGCACCCGCATAAATGAACTCCAAGACGTCGTCGACCGTCCGCACGCCGCCCATCCCGATAATCGGGATATCGACGGCCTGGGCGACCTCATAGACCATCCGAATGGCGACCGGTTTGATGGCCGGTCCAGACAAACCACCGATGCGATTGGCGAGAATCGGCTGCCCGGTCGTGACGTCGATGCGCATCCCGACGAGCGTGTTAATCATCGTGATGCCATCGGCCCCGGCCGCTTCGACCGCTTTCGCCATCGCTGTGATTGACGTGACGTTCGGTGACAGTTTGACGTATACCGGTTTTGTTGACGCCGCTTTGACGAGTCGGGTCAATTCCGCCGCCATGTCGGGATCGGTCCCAAATTGCATCCCGCCGCACTTCACGTTCGGGCACGAGATGTTCAGTTCGAGCGCCTTGATGGTCGGGTCGGCACTGAGCTCTCGCGCGACACGAATGTACTCTTCGGGCGTCGAGCCGGCCACATTGGCGATAATCTCGGTATCGAACGCGGACAAGAACGGTAGTTTGTGTTCGATGATGGCGTCGACACCCGGGTTTTGAAGGCCGATGGCGTTCAACATGCCTTGTGCCGTCTCGGCGACCCGCGGCGTCCCGTTGCCGAATCGCGACTCGCCTGTCGCCGCCTTAATCATGATTCCGCCTAACATCGATAAGTCATAGAGTTTGGCGAACTCTTCCCCGAATCCGAAACAGCCTGATGCTGGCATAATCGGATTCTTTAACTGTAAGCCTGGCAAATCGACGTGAAGTCTCATAGCGTCACCTCTTCTGCCCGAAATACCGGTCCGTCACTGCACACTTTGACGTAACCGCTTGGCGCTTCGCACACGCAAGCGAAACAAGCGCCGATGCCACACCCCATCCGATTCTCAATCGAGATATAGCGCTCTTCGATGTGTGACGCGGCGACCGCTTTCAGCATCGGTTCCGGCCCGCAGCTGAATAAGACATCGGCGTCGACCCGCGCAAGCGGACCTGTCACAAATCCCATTTCTCCATACGTTCCATCGACCGTCGTGATGATCGTCTCCCCAAGTTCACGGAACGCGTCTTCATAAAAAATGCTCGTTTTCGTATCAAACCCGAGAATTGCTACCGTCTCGATGCCACGGGCGGCGAGCAGGCGCCGCGTGTAGTAGAGCGGCGGCACCCCGATGCCCCCACCGACGAGCACGACCCGTTTACCCGTCTGTTCGAGCGGGAAACCGTTGCCGAGCGGTCCGAGGACGTCTAAGACGTCTCCCGTCCGACGCGCGGCCAAATCTGCCGTCCCACTGCCGATCACTTTATACAGGAACGTGACGACGTTGTCTTCGACGTTCGCGACCGAGAGCGGCCGGCGCAACAGCTCTGACGTCTTCATATGGAAGAACGTGCCCGGCGCAACGGCCTGCGGTGCGATCTCGATTTTCATCTCCATCGTCGCCGTCGCAATCAATCGGTTCGATAAAATGGTCGCGAGTTGTCTCATACGGTCACCCCGAATGTCGTGAAGGCCGGTAAACTCGTCGTTTGGAACGACAGGCTCTCGATGACTTGGAGCAGCGCCTCGACCGTGTCGAGCGACGTCAGGCAGAGCACCCCTTGCTCGGCCGCGGCCCGACGGATGATGAACCCGTCTTTCGTCGCAAGGGCGTCACGCGTCGTCGTGTTCAAGACGATATCGACTTCCCCTCGTTCGATGACGCTCAGCATCGTCTCTCCGGCCTCATTGATTTTCCCGACCGGGTGGACCGGCAAGCCATTTGTCGAGAGCGCATGCGCCGTGCCAGACGTGGCCATCAGGCGGAATCCGAGTCGGTTGAAACGGCGGGCGATGTCGAGCGCCTCTTCCTTGTCTTGGTCGGCGACCGTCAACAGGACGTTCCCTTTCAAGGCGATCGTCATGCCGGCGGCGACGAGTCCTTTATATAACGCCTTTTCGAGCGTGCGGTCTGTCGCCATGACTTCACCGGTCGATTTCATCTCCGGCCCAAGTGATGGGTCGACTTCTTTCAGTTTCGCGAAACTGAATACAGGGACTTTGACCGAAATCGCGTCCGCTTCCGGATGCAAGCCGGTCCCTAACCCGAGGTCTTTCAAACTCGTTCCGAGAATCGTCTGCGTGGCGATGCGTGCAACCGGAAGGCCCGTCACTTTCGAGATGAACGGGACGGTCCGGCTCGCCCGCGGGTTGACCTCGATGACGTATAAGTCGTCCGCGTAGACGAACTGGATATTGAGCAATCCTTTGATCCGGAACGCTTTGGCGAGTTTAATCGTGTAATCGACGACTTTCTGTTTTAACGCTTCGCTCAACCGCTGCGGCGGGTACACGGCAATCGAGTCGCCCGAGTGGACCCCGGCCCGTTCGATATGTTCCATGATGCCCGGGATGTAGACGTCCGTCCCGTCACAAATGGCGTCGACTTCAATCTCGATGCCCGTCAAGTAGCGGTCGATCAGGACGGGACGGTCTTTCGAGGCGACGACGGCGTGGCGCATATACCGCTCGAGCTCCGAGCGCTCATAAACGATTTCCATCGCCCGGCCGCCGAGGACGTATGATGGGCGGACGAGTACCGGATAGCCAAGCATGTCGGCACACGCGACGGCCTCTTCTACCGTGACCGCCGTCTTGCCTGGAGGCTGGGCGAGCTGTTCGGCCGAGAGCGTCGCTTCGAACGCTTTCCGGTCTTCGGCGCGGTCGATGTCTTCAAGCGATGTCCCTAAAATCTGGACCCCTTCTGCTTCGAGCGAGGCTGCCAAGTTGATGGCCGTCTGGCCACCGAACTGGACGATGACGCCGAGTGGCTGTTCGTTGCGGATGACCTCGAGTACGTCCTCGGTCGTAAGCGGTTCGAAGTAGAGTCGGTCCGAGATTGAGAAGTCGGTCGACACCGTCTCCGGGTTGTTGTTAATGATGATCGCTTCATAACCTGCGTCACGAATCGTCTGAATCGAGTGGACGGTCGCGTAGTCGAACTCGACACCTTGACCGATGCGGATCGGGCCCGAACCGAGGACGAGAATCGACGGCTTGTCCGTCTTCACGGCCTCGTTCTCAACTTCGTACGTCCCGTAAAAGTATGGTGTCTCCGAGGCGAACTCAGCCGCACACGTGTCGACCATCTTGTACACCGGACGGATGCCCCAGTCGTTCCGAAGCGTCGTCACCGTCTCCACGTTCTCGTTTACGATGCGGGCGATCATCTTATCGCTGAACCCGAGACGCTTCGTTTCGACGAGTCGTTCTTTCGTGAGCGGCTCAAGCCGGAGCGTCTCTTCATGTTGCCAAATCCGTGCGAGTTTCGATAAGAAGAAACGGTCGATTTTGGTCAGCTCATGCAACTGTTCCGTCGAATAACCGCGACGGAGTGCCTCATAAAGCATCCAGAGTCGCTCATCCGTCGGCGTCGTCAACTCGCGATCGAGCTCATCCGTCGTCAATTGTGCGAGCCGCGGTACGGCCAAGTCTTCTGTCCCGAGTTCAAGCGAACGGACAGCCTTAAGGAGCGCTTCCTCCAAGTTGCGGCCGATCGCCATCACTTCCCCGGTCGCTTTCATCTGGGTGCCGAGCCGGCGGTCAGCCGTCTCGAACTTATCGAAGGCGAAGCGCGGAATCTTAGCGACGACATAGTCGAGCGCCGGTTCGAACGAGGCGTAACTCGTCTCCGTCACCGGGTTCTTCAATTCTGACAACTTGTATCCGACCGCTACTTTCGCAGCCAACTTGGCGATCGGGTATCCCGTCGCTTTCGAGGCGAGCGCCGAACTGCGGGAGACACGTGGGTTGACCTCGATGACGTAGTACGTGAAGCTGTCCGGGTCAAGGGCGAACTGGATGTTGCATCCCCCTTCGATGCCGAGAGCGCGGATGATGTCGAGTGAGACGCTGCGGAGCATCTGATAGTCGCGGTCCGACAGTGTCTGCGTCGGAGCGAAGACGATCGAGTCGCCCGTATGGACCCCGACCGGATCAAAGTTTTCCATCGCACAGACGATGATGGCCTGGTCGCTCGAATCGCGCATCACTTCATACTCGACTTCTTTCATGCCGGCAATCGATTTCTCGAGCAACACTTGTGTCACTGGACTCGCTTTCAGTCCTGATTCGACGAACTGTTCGAATTCATTCCGGTCATGGGCAATCCCGCCACCGGTTCCTCCGAGCGTGTACGCCGGACGGATGATAATCGGATAGCCGATCCGGTCGGCAAAGCCCCAAGCCGACTCGAGCGACTGCACGATTTCGCTTTCCGGGACCCCGTGGCCGAGCTTATACATGAGGTCGCGGAACTGTTCCCGGTCCTCAGCTTGTTCGATGGCCGATAATTTTGTCCCGAGCAATTCGACGCCGCAATCTTCAAGCACACCGCGACGATCGAGTTCCATCGCCAAGTTGAGGCCGGTCTGGCCGCCGAGTGTGGCCAGGAGCGCGTCTGGTCGCTCTTGACGGATAATCCGTTCGACGAACTCCGGTTCGAGCGGTTCGATATAGACACGGTCCGCCGTCGTCGGGTCCGTCATGATTGTCGCCGGGTTCGAGTTGACGAGGATGACTTCATATCCTTCTTCTTTCAAGGCAAGACACGCCTGGGTACCAGCATAGTCAAATTCTGCCGCCTGTCCGATGACGATTGGGCCGGATCCGATTACAAGGATTTTCTGAATATCTGGTCGTTTTGGCATGTCACATTCCTACTTTCTGTTTGTTTTCTTGAACGAGTTGCATGAAACGGTCAAATAAATCGTTGGCGTCGTATGGACCCGGTGCCGCCTCGGGATGATATTGGACCGAAAACGTCGGATGATGCAGATGCTTCACACCTTCGACCGTGCCATCGTTGACGGCGCGATGCGTGACGACGAGTCCTGTCGTCGCGAGTGACGCTTCATCGACTGCGTAGCCGTGGTTTTGGGACGTGATTGTCACCGCTCCGGTCTCTAGTTCGACCACGGGATGGTTGGCACCGCGATGACCGAACGGGAGTTTGAACGTATTGGCACCGCTCGCGAGTGCGATCAACTGATGGCCGAGACAGATTCCGAAAATCGGGAGTGTCGGCATGAGGCGCTCGATGAGCGGTAACGCCGTCGGGACGTCTTTCGGGTCCCCCGGTCCGTTCGACAGCATGACGCCGTCCGGCTCATAGCGCATCACTTCTTCTGCCGTCACGTCGTGCGGCAAGACGACGACTTCACAGTCGCGTTTCACGAGTTCACGCATGATGCCGAGCTTCGCGCCGAAATCGATGAGGGCAATCCGTGGGCCGCTGCCGGTGCTGACATACGCCCGCTTCGTCGAGACACGCTCGACTTGATTGGTCGGCAGGAGAACATCGAAGCGGTGTTTGACCGTCTCCCACGTCGAGTCGCCGTCGACCATGACACCGCGCATGACGCCGAGTGAGCGCAAGTGACGCGTCAACATGCGTGTGTCGACTCCTGCTAGACCCGGGATGTTGAAGCGTTTGAGCGTATCATGAAGCGTCGCGGTCGAGCGGAAGTTCGACGGTGTGTCGCACACTTCTTTGACGATGAGCCCTTTCGCCATCGGAACGGTCGTCTCAAAATCTTCGCGGTTGACGCCATAGTTCCCGATCAACGGATTCGTCAACACAATGAGCTGGTCGCAGTACGATGGGTCAGACAACATCTCTTGATACCCGGTCATTCCGGTCTGGAAGACGACTTCCCCGATCGTCTCCACACTTGCACCAAACGCTGTTCCTACAAATGAAGTACCGTCCTCAAGCCATAATGTTCGTTTCATCGAATCTCCCCTTATATACGATTTTTCCAGCCACGATGGTCATGACCGGCCAGCCAACTAGTTTCTTCCCAGCGAACGGTGTGTTCTTCCCTTTCGAGCGGAACGTCGTCGGATTGACGACCCGCTCCGTCTCAGGGTCGATGAGGGCGAGGTCCGCCGCTCGGCCGACTTCAATCACACCGTACGGCAACCCGAACACGTCGCTCGGTCGTTTCGTCATCCACTCGATGAGCGCCGCCTCTTCCATCTGTCCTGTTTTGACGAACGTCGTGTACAAGAGCGGGAACGCCGTTTCGAAACCGGTGATCCCGAACGGGGCCCGTTCCATGCCGGCCGCCTTCTCCTCGGCCGTGTGCGGGGCGTGGTCGGTCGCGATCATATCGATCGTGCCATCGAACAAGCCCTCGAGTAGCGCCTCCCGGTCGTCCGCGCTCCGGAGCGGTGGATTCATTTTAAAGTTCGGGTCGAGGCCCGGGATATCGTCTTCACAGAGGACGAGGTGATGCGGGGTCACTTCGGCCGTGACCCGGATACCAGCTCGTTTGGCGTCGCGGATGACGCGCACCGACTGTCGTGACGAGACGTGGCAGACGTGATAGTGACAGCCTGTCTCTTCGGCGATCAAGACGTCCCGGGCGATATGGATGCTCTCGGCGAGGCTCGGGATGCCTTGGATGCCATGTTCTTCACTGAACCGGCCTTCGTGGACCGAACCGGCCTTGAGCGTATTGTCCTCGCAGTGGGCGACGACCGCCTTGTCGAGTCGTTTCGCTTCCCGCATCGCCGTACGCATCATTGCTGCCGATTGGACGCCGACCCCGTCGTCGGTGAAGGCGAACGAATCGGCGAGCGAGGCCATATTGACTTGCTCGGTGCCGAGCTGTCGTTTCGTGATGGCGGCGTATGGCAGGACACGCACGATGGCGTCTTGCTCGATTTTTGCCAACAGCTGGTCCATAGTGGCGCGGTCGTCTGGGACCGGACGCGTGTTCGGCATCGCACAGATTGTGGTGAATCCGCCGGCCGCAGCCGCCTCTGTCCCGGTCTTGATTGTCTCTTTCTTCTCCCCACCCGGTTCGCGCAAGTGGACGTGGACATCGACGAGTCCCGGGATGAGTAGCATCCCTGTCGCATCGATCACTTCGTGTCCTTCAGTCGTGCCGTTATAGTCGACCGAGCGGATTTCGCCGTCCTCAATCAATAGCGTCGTCGTCCGTTTCGTGTTCCCGTCATACCAAGTTGCGTGTTGAAGTATCATAATTGTCCCCCTAATGCTCGATTTAAGATGGCCATCCGGGCGTAAACGCCGTTCGTCATCTGTGGAAAGATACGCGACTGCGGATGTTCGATTAAACTGCCGGCAATCTCGACGTCCCGATTGACCGGGGCCGGATGCATGATGATGGCTTGCGGTTTCATCCGCTCGACGCGTTCCGGCGTCAAGCCGTAGCGTACATGGTAATCTTCTTTCGAGAAGATATCGCCCATGATGTGGCGTTCGTGCTGGACGCGCAACAACATGATGACGTCACAGTCGGCCAACACGTCGTCGAGGTCACGATGCTCGAGCCCCATCGACTCGTCCCACCAGGAGGCGGGGCTGCAGCCGACGACGTTCGCACCGAGCCGTTTGAGCACCGAGGCGTTCGAGCGGGCGACACGGCTATGGACGAGGTCGCCGCAGATGGCGATATTCAATCCCTCGAACGTCTTGAACTCTTCAAAGATCGTGACGAGGTCGAGGAGTGACTGGGAAGGATGTTCCCCGCTCCCGTCACCGCCGTTCAACACCGGGATATTCAATGTTTCGACGAGTTCATGATAGTATCCCGACTCCGGATGGCGGATGACGAGGGCATCGACCCCAATCGCCTCGAGCGTCTTGCACGTGTCGTAGAGCGTCTCACCTTTCGTCACCGAAGACGTCGCCACGTCGAACGGGATTTCCTGGACCTTCAAATGCCGTTCGGCCATTTGAAACGAATTTTTCGTTCGCGTCGAGTTTTCAAAGAATAAATTCGCGACCGTCTTCCCATCGAACAATGGGGGCATGTTCCCTTGTTTATAACGGAGCGACTCCTCGATCAAACCCATAATCTCGTCGAGGGATAGCGTGTCCAAGCTGACAAAATGCTTCGGTTGTTGTTTGATGATGTTCATGTTCGTCTCCTCCTTTTATGTGAAGGCAAAGAGAAAAGGCGTCTCTTCACCTACGTGAAGGGACGCCTTTATCTGGGCAGAACACACCCAAATAAACGAGCCTTCACTTTGCCGACCTCACGGGATCGAATTAAAAGTTACTTGCTTGTCGTGTGTCTTCAATTGTTTCAGCAGCAGGTTCTTCCACGCTTTCCGCTTTTGGCAAGAAGGCGTTCAAGAGAATCCCGACGACCGTTGCGAGCGCCATCCCTTGGACCGGGAAGCTGCCGAGTTGTACCATCGCCCCACCAAGTCCGATGACGAGGATGACCGAGGCGATGATGAGGTTGCGTTTCTCGGCGAGATCGACGTTGCTCTCGACCATCGTCCGGAGACCATTCGAGGCGATGACCCCGAACAAGAGAATCGAGATGCCGCCTTTGACCGGGTTCGGAATCGTCGAGATGAACGCTTCGACGTGTCCGAGGAATCCGAAACTGATGGCCATGAGTGCCGCTCCGGCGATGACGTAGACGCTATACACTTTCGTGATAGCCATGACCCCGTTGTTCTCACCGTAAGTCGTACACGGTGGACCACCGAGTGCCGAGGCGACCGCTTTCCCGACCCCATCGCCGAGGAGGGTCCGATGGAGACCTGGGTCTTTCATCGTCTCGCGGCCGATGATTTTCGACGTGACCATCTGGTCGCCGATATGTTCCGTCATCGTGACGAGTGCGACGGGGACGATGGCGAGGAGTGCCCCGACTTGCCACATCGGCATGTAGTCGACGAACACCATCGTGAAGTCAGGCAGTTGGAACAAGCTCGCTTGTCCGAGCGCCGAGTAGTCGATGATTCCGAACAGTGCGGCGATGAGGTAACCACCGATGATGCCGAACAAAATCGGGACAGCGCCCCATACTCCTTTGAGCGTCGTCATGGCGAGAATCGTAATGCCAAGCGTGAGCAACGCGACGGTGATGAACGTTCCGTTGTACGCCCCGTCTTTATTCATCGACATGTCGATGGCGACCGGTGCGAGCGATAAGCCGATGACCATGATGACCGGACCGACGACGACCGGCGGCAGCAAGCGTAGCAACCAGTTCACGCCGGTCTTATAGATGATGAGCGAGACGACGCCGTAAACGGAACCGGCGATGATGCCTCCGAACAAGGCGGCTTCGACACCCCATTGTTGGCTGACGGCGATAATCGGCGCGATGTACGCGAAGCTCGATCCGAGATAAGTTGGGACTTTGAAACGTGTGATGGCTAGGAATGAGAGCGTGGCCACACCGGAAGCGACGAGGGCGACGGACGTGCTTAGGCCCGTCAAAATCGGGACTAAAATCGTCGCTCCGAACATGGCAAAGACGTGTTGCAGGCTGAAGAGCAGCCATTGCGGTAAGTGAGCGGGACGCTCGTGGATGTTGAGGATGGGTTTCATATGTGGTTCTCCTTCCTGGCCTCTCTGGACCACCTTAAAGGTTTTTTGATTATTGCTGTTTGATGAATACTTCGTCTGTCGCATCGACTTCACTGAGTCTGACGACGACTTGTTCCGACTTCGACGTCGGGACGTTCTTGCCGACAAAGTCGGGGCGAATCGGTAACTCGCGGTGTCCGCGGTCGATCAAGACGGCGAGCTGGATATAATCCGGCCGACCGTGGTCGACGAGTGCGTCCATGGCAGCCCGCACTGTCCGGCCTGTATAAAGGACGTCGTCAATCAAGACGACCGTCTTGCCGTTGATATCATGCGGTAACTCGGTCGCTTTCACTTCCGGATCGAGTGATTTCTTTGATAAGTCATCCCGGTAGAGCGTGATGTCTAAGTTGCCGAGGGCGATCGGTTTGCCTTCGATTTCTTCGATTCGGCGGGCGAGCCGGTCGGCGAGCGTCTCGCCTCTGGTTTTAATCCCGACGAGTACGACGTTGTCCGTCCCTTTGTTTCGCTCGATAATCTCATGGGCGATTCGGGTAAGTGCGCGGCGGATGGCCGCTTCGTCTAAAATGGTGGAACGTTTCAACTAGTTCTCCCCTCTCACAAATTGTATAAAAAAAGAAGACTTCCTCATCCGGCTGGAAAAGGAAGTCTTCATATGTGAGGGCAGACCTCTGCCTCAAATAATCGACGTGTCGTGGCCGCGGCCACAATCCTTTCACAGCCTCTCTGGACTGGGTTTAAAGGTGTTATGCTTCCTAGACTATAAATCGGAATCGGTTGAAAGTCAACGCGTTTTCTCGATTTTGTCTAATTTGGCAAGCTCCGCCTCGAAGTCGGCTGGGAGTTTCGCCTCGAATTCAAGCCATTCGTTCGTACGCGGATGGAAGAAACCGAGCGTCGCCGCGTGGAGCGCCTGACCGTTCAATTGAATCGTACGGCGTGGACCGTATTTCGGGTCACCAGCAAGCGGATGGCCAATATAACGCATGTGAACGCGGATTTGGTGCGTCCGTCCCGTCTCCAATTTACACTCGACGAGCGTGAAATCTTTATACCGCTCGAGCAGACGGAAGTGCGTGATTGCTTCTTTCGCGTTCTTGTCGGTCACCGTCATCCGTTGACGGTCGTTCGTGTCACGCCCGATTGGCGCTTCGATTGTCCCGAGTTCATGGGCGACTTCGCCGTGGACGAGGGCGATATATTCACGCTTGATTTTACGATCCTTCAACTGGCTCGCGAGCGATTCGTGGGCCACATCGTTTTTCGCGACCATGAGGAGACCGGTCGTGTCTTTGTCGATGCGATGGACGATGCCTGGACGTTTGACGCCATTGATGCCTGACAAATCGTCACAGTGGTAGAGGAGCGCGTTAACGAGCGTCCCTGACGTATGGCCGGCCGCCGGATGAACGACCATGCCGCGTGCCTTATTGACGACGATGACATCCTCGTCCTCATAGACGACGTCGAGCGGGATATTCTCAGCTAACACTTCGAGTTCGACGGCATCTGGGACCGTCACGACGATTTCGTCGCCTTCTTGCAATTTATAGTTCGGCTTGACGATCTGTCCATTGACGAGCAGGTCTCCCGCCTTGATCCAGTCTTGGATTTGCGAACGTGACCAATCACTTTGTTCGCTCATCCATTTATCGATACGAGCCTTTTCTTCGGCGACAAATGTGTAAGTTTCCATTACGATTGTCCCCTTTCTTTGTTTAATTTTTCTTCGAACAAGACGCCGATGATCATAAAGATGACCCCGAACGTGAGCGCCATATCGGCGACATTAAAAATGGGAAAGTTGTATCCGAACGGGTACGTGTCGACAAAGTCGACGACTTCTCCGCGGAAGAGACGGTCGATAAAGTTCCCGATGGCACCGGCGAGTAGTAACCCGACGCTATAACCGAGCAAATCGAACCCGTTCACTTCTTTATGCAAGAAGTAAATCAAACCGACGACGACGATGGCCGTGACGATAAAGAAGAACACCATCTGCCCTTCGAGCATGCCCCAAGCCGCACCTTTATTACGGTAAGACGTCAAATAAAGCAACCCAGGGATGAGTTCAATCGACTGTCCGATTGTCATCGTCTGGACGACGATCCATTTGGTCACTTGGTCGAGCAAAATGAGGAAAAGTGCTAATCCGTAGTAACGTTTCATCAGATTCTCCTTTCAAGTCATAAGAAACCGGAGTGGACGATCGCCACTCCGGTCCGGCTTATGCGATGACTTCTGTACAACGCGGGCAAAGCTCTGGGTGCTGTTCGTCTTGACCAAGCTCGGTCGAGTACGTCCAGCAGCGGGCACAAGCGGCACCATCAGCTTTCAAGACGCTGATTTCGGCTGTCGCATAATCGACATCAGCCGAGTCGACGTAATCAAGCTGTGACACTTGTAGCAATTGGCGCACGTTGTCGATCGTCTCGAGCAACTGTTTCGTCTCACCTTTCGGCGCGACGAGCAACTTCGCTTCGAGCGGTTTCCCGATCAATTTCTCACCACGTGCAATCTCGATCGCTTTCAAGACGTCGTCACGGAACGTGAGGAACTTCGACCATTTCGCAAGCAACGCCTTCTCGTCTTCCGACAATGCCGCCACTTCGTCAAGGTCCGTCAAGAAGACGCTATCCGCTTGTTTCGCCGGCACTTCTTGCCATACCTCATCCGCCGTGTGCGGAAGGATTGGGGCGAGCAATTTCGTGAGCGTGACGACCGTGTCATACATGACCGTTTGAACGGCACGACGACGCGCGTCATCTTCGCGCTCGATATACAGGATATCTTTCGTGAAGTCGAGATAGAATGACGACAACTCGTTGACACAGAAGTTATGGCTCAAGTGATAGACGGCCATGAAGTCGAACGTGTCGTATGCTTTGACGACTTTCGCTTGAAGCTGTTTGAGTTTTGTCGCCATGAAGCGGTCCGCTTCCGGCATGTCTTCGAACGCGACACGCATCGACGGGTCGAATCCGTTCAAGTTACCGAGCAAGAAGCGCAACGTGTTGCGGATTTTCCGGTATACTTCCGACACTTGTTTAAAGTTATCGTGTGACGCGCGGACATCTGACTGATAGTCGACCGACGACACCCAAAGACGGACGATTTCTGCTCCGTACTGTTTGACGAGGTCGTTCGGTGCAATCGTGTTACCGAGTGACTTCGACATCTTGCGTCCGTCTCCGTCGAGAACGAAACCGTGGCTGAGCACGTTGCGATACGGCGCTTTGCCAGTCGTCGCGACAGCCGTCGAGAGTGACGAGTTGAACCAGCCGCGGTATTGGTCCGATCCTTCAAGGTACAAGTCGGCCGGGCGGCGCAAGTTGTCGCGCTGTTCGAGTACGCCCGCATGTGACGAACCTGAGTCGAACCAAACGTCCATGATGTCGAGCTCTTTACGGAACTCGCCGTTCGGGCTGTTCGGGTGTGTGAAGCCTGCTGGCAACAAGTCTTTCGCTTCGCGCTCATACCAGACGTTCGATCCGTGTTCATGGAACAAGTTGGCGATATGTTCGATCGTCTCGTTCGTGATGATTTCCGTTCCGTCTTCGGCATAGAAGATCGGGATTGGAACACCCCAGGCGCGTTGACGGCTGATGACCCAGTCCCCACGGTCACGGACCATGTTGTAAAGACGTGTCATGCCCCATTCCGGCACCCAGTTCACTTCTTCGATTTCACGGAGCATATCGGCCCGGAAGTCTTTGATTGAGGCGAACCATTGCGGAGTCGCGCGGAAGATGACCGGTTTTTTCGTACGCCAGTCGTGCGGGTACGAGTGTTTGATGAATTTCAAGTTGAGCAAGTAGCCGTTCTCTTCGAGCTTCATCCCGATTTGTTTGTTCGCGTCTTCATAGAACAAGCCTTCGAAACCTGGCGCCTCATCCGTCATATAACCACGGTCGTCGACCGGGCACAAGACGTCGAGTCCGTACGCTTGTCCGACACGATAGTCGTCTTCCCCGTGTCCAGGTGCCGTATGGACGAGACCTGTCGCGTCAGCCGTGACGTGATCGCCGATCATGACGAGCGAGGTCCGGTCGTAGAGCGGGTGTTGCGCCGTCATGTACTCGAACTCACGTCCGTTCCAAGAACCGCTCACCGTGTAATCCGTCCACTTGAGTGCCGTCGTCACTTCTTCCACGAGCGATTCGGCGACGATATACCCTTTGCCGTCATGCTCGATACGCGTGTACGTCAACTCGTCGCTGACCGCGATCCCGAGGTTGGCTGGAATTGTCCACGGTGTCGTCGTCCAGATAACGAAATGATCGGTCGTCTGAAGAACGTCTTTCCCGTCGACGACTTGGAACGCCACGTAAATGGCCGGTGACTTCTTGTCGTAATATTCGATTTCTGCCTCTGCGAGCGCCGATTCAGAAGAAGGTGACCAATAGACCGGTTTCTTCCCTTTATAGATGTAGCCCTTTTCGGCCATCGTCCCGAAGAGACGGATTTGAGCCGCTTCGTATTCTGGGAGGAGCGTGATGTACGGGTTGTCAAAATCAGCGAGCAATCCGAGGCGTTTGAACTGTTCACGTTGCGAGTTCACTTGTTCCATCGCATACGCTGCACACTTCTCACGGAACTCGGCGACCGTCATTTCTTTGCGGTTGACACCCGCTTTTTGTAGCGCGTTCTCGATTGGGAGACCGTGTGTGTCCCAGCCCGGAATCATCGGTGACTGGTAGCCGTTCAATGATTTGAAACGGACGATGATGTCTTTCAATACTTTGTTGAGCGCGTGGCCCATATGGATGTCACCGTTCGCGTACGGAGGTCCGTCGTGAAGGATGTATTGCGGTTTCCCGGCGTTTTTCTCTTGGACGCGGTTGTATAGGTCCATTTGTTCCCAAGCCTCATGCATCGCTGGCTCACGTTTAGGCAGATTTCCGCGCATCGCGAATTCTGTGTCAGGCATCAATAGTGTGTCTTTGTAGTTCATTGAAACTCCTCCTGCATCTTTTTTTGACAACAAAAAAACCCGCCCCTAATAGGGACGAGTTAGTCGACTCGCGGTACCACCCTACTAATCTCAGGGAAAACCCCGAGACCGCTCTTGGTAACCGATAACGAGGTCAGGCGGTCGCGCTTACTAACTTCAGCCCGACACTCATAGGGGATACCGATAAAGTCTTTCTCTTAGGCTTGCACCTTCCCTAAGTCGCTTCGTAGGTATGACTTTATCGACGTGTCCTAATCGACGTATTGTGTATTATCCGTGATGTTTTGTTGGTATGACTTCGTCGTCATTATACGCAAGTTCGGTCGTATCGTCAAGAACCGTCTGGACCGGCGGCTCCCCGACAATCGTGTCCCATTCAGTGCTGTTCAAGAGCTCCATCTGAGCATCGACGAGGACGCGGAACCGGGTCCGGTACAATTCGACTTTCTTGAGCATTTGAATGACTTCACGTTCGGCGAGTTGCTCTTTGCGTGACGCTTCTTCCTCACGGGCGAGCGCCTCGCGTTCGGCTTGCTTCAAAATGAGACTCGCTTCCTTGGCCGCGTTCGTCTTCACTTCTTCAGCTGCCTCTTGGGCGACGATAATCGATTTGTTCAACGTGTCTTCCATCGAGGAGAAGTAGTCGATACGGGCTTGCATATCGTTGACGAGCTCTTCGTACCTTCTATTCTCACGAATCAATAGTTCAAATTCTTTAATGATTTGATCTAAAAATTCATTGACCTCATCGATATCGTACCCGCGAAAACGAGTCGAGAACTCTTTATTATGAATATCAATCGGTGTCAACGCCATTCGACTTTCCTCCTAAGTTCAACGTATGATGCCATACTGGATTTTTATTTTCTCACGCTTTGTCGAGCCGAGAATCGCCGTCAGTTTGACACGGCCATACCCTCGGATCGAGACCAAATCGTCTGGTTCAAGGATGAAGCTCGGATCATCAATCGGTTTATGATTCACTTTACAGTCTCCATGTTTGACGAGCGCCTGCGCTTTTTGCCGAGATAAACCGAGCACTTCGCTGACGACCGTGTCAAACCGGAGTGATGAGACGATACCGAACTCCTCGCTCCATTTGACTTCAGGTACGACGAGCACAGCCTCAGGCACCACTTCGGAGATGCGAATCCGAGCCTTGCCGACCCGATCGACGTTCATCTCGATGAAACTAGCCGCGTCACGCGTCGTGGCGAACTGGGCGATGCCATCATCAAGGACGACGTCGCCAAACTTCTGCCGCTTCAACCCGGCGTTCAAGAGCGTTCCCGTCACTTGACGGTGCGTCAATTCGACGAACTTGGTCGGATAGTCGATTTGACGAATCGCAATCTCGAAATCGTTCGGATCGAGCTCGTAATAATCCGGAGCCAGGATCAGACGACGCCGTTCCGCGCCGACAAATCCGCCATCCTCGTAAATCGCGAGCTGCTTTCCGACGAGTTGCCGGACGATTTGTTGCTCGCGTGGATCTAAAAAGTCCGTCACTTTAAACATATAGTTGTTCTCGACTTGTTGAACCCAATCGAGCACTTGCTCGATAAATGCCCGTTCGTTCGGTCGATAATGATCGAAGACGCTCATTTAAATACCGAAAATCGCACGCACTCCAAATTGCGCCATCCGTAGCACAAATAAAGCGACGATTGGGGAGATGTCGAGCATCCCGCCGATTGGTGGGATGATGCGACGAAACGGATTCAAAAACGGTTCGCAAAGATACGACAAGATTTGACCAAACTTTGATTCACGCGCATTTGGGAACCACGATAATAAAATATAGGCAATCAAGACCCAACTATAATATCCAAGTAATGTAACGATCGTGTTGCCTAACGCAGGTATAGCATTTTCCATTCAGTTACCACCCTTTACTATTGAGTTCGTCCTCCGAAATCAAGTTCGAGATCGACCCCGTCAACTCGATGTTGTTCGGAGTACATAGAATCGTGTTATGTCCAATCGACGTCATCGTCCCTTCTAACGCATAGACGACACCTGACAAGAAGTTGACGACTTGACGAGACTGCTCTTTCGACATCCGTTGAAGGTTGACGATGACGGCCCGGTTTTCTTTCAACTGGTCGCTGATATCTTGGGCTTCGGCGAATACACGCGGCTCGGCCAAGACGACTTTTGAACGTTCTTTCTTCTTCGTGTTCAACGCGACGATATTGTTCGATGTTTTCGGACGGTCCTCAGTTTTGACGATTGCCTCCGTCATCGGTTGTGTCTTCGTTTCGGCGACAGCATACTCGTCTCCTTCGAACTGGTTGTTCGGATCTTCCTCGAGTCCAAAGAAGTCCTTCATTTTGTTTTTGATTGACATAACGGATTCCTCCTTAAAATATATTATTGCACAAGTACGGTTCCAATACGAACAAACGATGCGCCTTCTTCAATCGCCAACGTGTAGTCATTAGACATCCCCATTGACAGTTCGGTACACGGTGCATGCGGATAAGCATGACGCGCGACGTCATCGCGCAATTGTCTCAAGTTTCGGAACGTCTCCCGAATCACCGTCTCGTCCTCTGTGAACGGGGCCATCGTCATCAAGCCGATGATCCGCACGTGAGGATACTGTTTACAGTTCTCGATGAACGGGATGACTTCCTCTTTTTCGAGACCATGTTTTGATGCTTCGCCCGATACGTTCACTTGCACGAAACAATCGATCACGCCTTGGGCACGTTTATTGATCTCTTCAGCGAGCGAAAGGCGGTCGAGCGAATGAATCGCTGCCACATGGTCGATAATTTGTCTTACTTTACGTGTCTGCAGGCTACCGATGAAATGAAACTTGGCATCAGTCGGCAACTGTTCGACTTTTTCAAGCAATCCTTCGGGACGATTTTCGCCGAAGTCGCGGATGCCTTCTGCATAGAGGGCGTTCGCCACGTCGGGACCGACCGATTTCGTGACCGCGATGAGCGTCACCGCTTGATCGGTCCGATGCGCGTCGATCGTCTGTCTGACTTGATTCACATTATTGGCTATACTCACGATTTCTTCTCCTTGACGAGGACGGCCGCAAAGCGACGCTTGGCGTCTCCGTTCCGATACGAGAAAAAGGTTTGATCAGAAACGGTCGACAAGTTCGATTGGGTAACCTCGATATTTCGTTCCACAGCGAGCGTCTCATTCACTCGTTGCAGGGATAGACGGGCGTGGCCTGCTCGTTCGTCCATGACCGATGACGCATACGCAGCCGGTGAGACCGCTTCGACCGCATCCAGGACGCGGCGGTCGACCTCATAATGCTCGGCTGTGATGGCTGGCCCGACGAACATGTCGATCGCTTCGGCCGGAACACCGAGCGTGGCGAACGCATCCGTCATCGCGGCGACAATGTTCCCGACAGTCCCTTTCCAACCGGCATGCGCCACACCGATGACGCCATGGTGCTCGGCACAGAAGAACAGCGGGACGCAGTCGGCAAAGACGAGGGCGAGTGGCAACGCGTCGGCCGTCGTGATGAGACCGTCCGTCGCCGGAATCGTCTCGTCATAGCGATAGGCGCCTCTGCCGCGGTCGGCGTCGCCGACGACTTCAACGTTCGTCTGATGGACTTGGTCGGCCCAGACCGAATCCGCGAGGGCGAGACCCGCCGCGTCAAAGAAGTACTCCCGATTGGCGACGACCTGTTCTGCGTCATCGCCGACGTGGAGTCCGACGTTGCCTTGATTATGTCCGTCCGTCCGGGTCGTCACATAAGCCTGATAGCGATACGTCTCGGTTTCCCATGTATGTAACAGTCGCATATGATTCTCCTTTTTTAGAAAAAGGGGATGCCGAGAACCGGCACCCCCTGTTGTTTAGTTACGGCGTTGTCTTACGAACGCTGGGATGTTGATCGTCTCGTCTGGGACGTCCCCACCATAGACCGGTCTATGGAAGTTCCCTTCATCTTGTGGCGCAGCTTCTTGCGCTTTCGGTTGAGCCTCACGGTTCACTTCAGCTTCCGGTTGTTTCTTCGGTTGCTGAAGGAACGGGTTCGTCCCTTGCGCTTCTTCTGCGAATTCAGTTGCAATCACAGTAACGATAATCTCGTCGTTCAAGTTTTCGTTGATGACGGAACCGAAAATCAAGTTCACTTCTTCATCAGCGGCACTTTGAACGATTTGAGCAGCTTCCGTGACTTCGTACAAGCTGAGACTAAGTCCGCCCGTGATGTTCATCAAGACACCTTTCGCGCCTTCGATTGAAGACTCGAGAAGTGGAGATGAGATGGCTTTCTTCGCTGCTTCAACGGCACGGTTCTCGCCAGTGGCGACACCGACACCCATGAGCGCCGAACCTTTTTCAGTCATGATCGTCTTGACGTCAGCGAAGTCAAGGTTGATGAGACCAGGAATGGCAATCAAGTCCGTGATCCCTTGGACACCTTGGCGAAGGACGTTATCCGCTTCACGGAACGCTTCGATCATCGGCGTGTTGCGCTCGACGATTTCAAGCAACTTGTCGTTTGGAATGACGATGAGTGTATCAACTTTTTCTTTGAACGCTTGAATCCCGTGTTGGGCGTGTTGCATACGTTTGCGTCCTTCAAACATGAACGGTTTCGTGACGACACCAACTGTGAGCGCTCCGATTTCTTTTGAAATCTCGGCGATGACAGGTGCTGCTCCCGTTCCGGTTCCTCCGCCCATTCCAGCTGTGACGAAGACCATATCCGCGCCATCGAGCGCTTCAATCAACTGCTCACGGCTCTCTTCTGCCGCTTTTTTACCGATATCCGGATTAGCGCCGGCACCGAGGCCACGCGTCAATTTCGCTCCGAGTTGAAGCTTCACGTCCGCTTTCGACATGTTGAGTGCTTGCGCGTCCGTGTTGACGGCGATGAACTCGACACCTTGTACTCCGTGCTCGATCATGCGGTTGACAGCGTTTGAACCGCCGCCCCCGACTCCAATTACTTTAATTTTTGCTACGGCGTCAATCGCCTCATCAAAGTACATCATTTCAGGTATCCCCCTACGTAATTTCCAATTGTTAACACAACGTCAAATTTACACGCCAAATAATTTTTCCATTAATCGACCGAAACCGTTTTTCGTCTCACGGTCGTCCTGAACCACATTATCGTCGTGGTCATGGTCGTTCCCGGATTGAGACGCGCCGTCTGGTTTTGCGACGGCTACACGGTCATCCGACTTTTCAAGTCGTGACTTCGAGACGTGGTGATCGCTCATAAGCACGTACTTGAGGACGCCGACCGCGGTCGCGTATTTCGGATGTCTGACGCCAATCGACGATGGCTGATACAGTCTCGTCTTTTGACCCATGACACGAGTCGCTAGTTCTTGGATGCCAGGTAAAGCAGCGGCCCCACCACAGAGGAGATAGCCTCCGCTGAGCGTTGGAACGCCTACCTTTTGCACTCTATTCAACACGAGTGTGAACATTTCCTCTATTCTTGCCTCTAAAACGTAACTAATTTCTGATTGCGGTTCGAACGTGACTTCCCCGTTGATGTTCGTGAACGAGAATCCTTCTGAGACGTCTGCCATCTCTTCAAGGGCAAGTCCGTATTCTTCTTTCGCCACTTTGGCGTCTTGGTATTTGCAATTGAGCTTATACACCAAGTCGCGCGTCATATGATCGCCTCCGACCGGAAGGATATATGAGTAGACGAGGTCGCCTCGATAGAAGACCGAGACGGTCGTTTTTTCATGTCCGATATCGACCAAACCGATGCCAAGATCGATTTCATCGACCGATGCCGCACTCATGCCGAGCGCCAAGTTGCCGAGGACGAAACCTTCTAGTTTCAATCCTGCCCGTTCGATGGAACGACGAATACTATGTAAAATCGTCTTCGAACCGGTCACCATCTTACCGTGCATCTCTAAACGGTAACCGAGCATTCCGCGGGGATCGACGACACCTGTCTGTTGATCGACCGTGAAAGAAGAAGGAATAACATCGATGACGCTCATCTCATCCGGCAAGCGCATAACTTGCGCCGAATTGATGACTTCGATGACGTCTGTATCCGTAATTTCTTGGTCTTCTCGTTTAACTGATGCAATTCCATGACATGGGGCGATTTGGATATGTTCCCCTTCGATGGCAACGTATACCGACCGAATTTGATCACCTAGCGCCGCTTCGGCATGTTCGACGGCTTGCTTGATGGCTTGAACCGTCTTATCGATGTCGACGACGGCGCCACGTTTTACTCCTGCAGACGGGGCACACCCCTCCGCCAAAATGTTAAGCGTTCCCCCGAGTAATTCACCCACGACGAGCTTAATTTCTGACGTTCCTATATCCAATGCGGCCACATAACCATTCGCTTCCAAAAGGGAAACACCTCCGCGCTTTAATTTCTGTGATTGAATTCCGTTACATTGTTACAGATATCCAAAAATATTGTTAGGTCCGGCAAGATATCTCACGTCTAAGTTTACAACAAATAAGATAGTGAGAAAAGGTAGAATCCTACAAATTACGCAGTTTTGGGGTGTCAATTCGATTACAATCGATAAAAAAACAGCCCTTATGTGTCTAAGGGCTGTAAAAATTCAGATTATTCTTTCGGTTTTTCGTACGGGACGAAATAATATCCACCATCCATAACGACGGTTCCGCGTTGTCCTTTTGGAATGTTCTCATAGATTTCGCCGTATTTCGATACCGTTTGACTGAGCTTGAACGTCGGCGTCTGAATCGTGTTACCGTCGTTCATATAAATCTCATATCGCGTCGGTTCGCCTTTCTGTTTCGAGAAGACGATTTCTGACATTCGGGCCCGCATCGCGTCATCGACTTGCTCGAGTTCACTCGCGATTTTCTCGAGTTCCGCCGAATCCGTGAATTCACGCAACAACGGACCATCTTTTAGTTTCGCTGGATCCGTGATGGACCCGGTCGGATGCAACGAACCATCAGCAAGGACGACGACTTCCTCTTCGTCCGTTCGAGAGTAAGCAATCATTTTCTCTTCTTCAACGTCAATCGTCACGACGTTATACCAAGAACGGTCGACGTTGACATCTTTCACGCCAGGCACTTTACGAAGTTCCTGTTCAATCCCGTTCGGCGAGACTTGAACAATTTTCGTGGACGTGTCGATGTCCGTTTCGGCGAGCACATACGCTTCTGTCAACCAAGACAGGCCGTTCACGTTCACCGCTTTCACATCAGACACCGATGTCTGCATATATACGACGAGCGCAATCAACACCGCGAACAACAACAGGATGGTCGACAACCGTCGGTTCGCTTTCTTACGGCGTTGATCTTTCATATACGGGATCCGGTCTTCCAAACTACGAACGGTATTCTGACGTGTCTCCATGGCTACTCTCCTTTTATCCGCGGACTTCTTCGACGAGGTCGGCGAGCGACTCCGCGGCGTGCGGGAATCCTAACCGTTTCGAGGCTGCGGCCATCTCATCGTGATGGGCCAATACATGCCGGATTGAGCGGACGAGCGATTCGCCCGTCAAATCCCCTTCTTTAATCAGTTCGGCCGCACCGCTCTCGACGAGCGCCGAGGCGTTTTTCGTCTGATGGTCAGCCGTCACGTACGGGCTCGGAATCAAGATGCTCGGTAAACCGAGCGCCGTCAATTCCGAGATGGTCGAGGCACCGGCCCGTGACACGACAAGACTTGCACAAGCGAGCAGTTCGGGCATGTCGTAAACGTACGGCAACACGTGGACGTTATCGGCTTTCGGCGCCTTCGCCACGACGTTGTCATAATGGACGTTCCCGGTCACGTAGAGCACGTTCACCGGTTCGCTCGCAAGCTCCGGGATGGCCTCGATGACGGCCCGGTTGATGGCCTCGGCTCCACGGCTACCGCCATAAATCAAGACGATTGGACGTTCATCGATACCGTACTCGGCCCGGACGGCGGCTTCATTCACCGTCGTCTTCAACACTTCGCTCCCGCGCGGGTTACCGATGACACGGACGTTTGCATCGGGGAACTGTGATTCCGAACCTGCGAACGACAAGGCGACCCGGTCGGCTTTCTTCGATAAGAATTTGTTCGTCAAGCCCGGGATGCTGTTCTGTTCATGCAGAATCGTCGGGATGCCGAGTTGTTGTGCGGTGAAGACGACCGGACCTGAGACGAATCCGCCCGTGCCGATGACGACGTCCGGACGGAACGTCTTCATCTCTTTACGCAACATCAGGACGGATTGGACAAACCAATAGGCCGTCTTGACGTTGTCTAGCGACAACGACCGTTTGAGCCCGGCGATTCGAATCGATTTGAACGGCACACCAGCGCGTGGGACGAGATCGGCCTCGAGACCGTTCTCAGTGCCGATGTAGAGCACCTCGAGGTTCGGATGGCGCTGTTTGAGCGTATCAAGGAGAGCGAGTGCCGGGTAGATATGGCCACCCGTTCCTCCACCAGAAATCATGATTTTCATCGATTGGCCTCCTCATATGCATGGACGAGGCGGACAAAATGTTCGCCGCGCTCTTCAAACGTCTTATATTGGTCCCAGCTCGCACAGGCCGGTGACAATAAAATCACGTCGTCTGGGGCTGACTGTTCAAATGCGAGCGGTACGGCTGCGTCGAGCGTATCGACCGCGAACGATGGAATCTGCTCGGCTTCACCGAGTGCTTGGAAACGCCCTGCCGTCTCACCGTACGAGATGATGGCTTTGACGCGTCCGAGCGCCGGAATAAGTGAATCCAATTCGGCTCCACGTTCAAGTCCCCCACACACCCAAATGATTGGGGCATCGAATCCGCTCAATGCCGCTTCGGCCGCCACGTTGTTCGTCGCTTTCGAGTCGTTATAAACCCGGCGTCCGAGCACTTGGCCAAGACTTTCCGTTCGGTGGGCCACGCCACCGAACGTGCGCAACACACGATCGATATGTTCGGCCGGGATATCGAACGGTTCGACGAGCAACAAGGCCGCCAACACGTTCTCCACGTTATGGGCCCCGCCGAGGGCGAGATCCTCGACCCGGATGACCCGCTTGCCGTGCAACGTAATCCAGCCGTCGGTGACATGCGCATCCCCGCTGTCGTAACCGAACGTCGAAGCATCGAGATCGGCCGGGACGCGTTTCATCACTTCGGTGTCACTGCCCTTGACGACGACACGGTCTGTTGCCGTCATGTTCCGGAACAAGTTCCCTTTGGCGTCGGCATACGATTCGAAGTCACCATGATAATCCAAATGCGCCGGTGACAAGTTCAACAGTGCCGCCGCTTGCGGATGGAACTGTTCGACGCCCATCAGTTGGAAGCTCGATAGTTCGATGACGATGATGTCGCCCTGCTTCGCTTTCGATGCGACTTCGATTGCCGGGAAACCGATATTCCCTGCCACATGGACAGGACGACTTCCTCCTTTGAGCAATTCATGGACGAGCGTGGTCGTCGTCGTCTTGCCGTTCGAGCCGGTGATGGCGACAAACTTGGCATCGGTCGCCAAGTAGGCGAGTTCGACTTCGGTATAAATCGGGATCTTCCGCTCAAGCGCTGTTTGAAGGAGCGGGATGTGATACGGGATACCCGGGTTTTTGACGATCACGTCCGTCGTGTCGAGCAATTCGAGCGGATGGGCACCGAAAACACCGTTGATGCCGAGCGCTTCGATTTTCATCCGTTCTTCCGTTGACGGTTCGCTCCCGGTGTTGATGGTCACGTTCGCGCCGACATTTCTTAAGTAAGCGGCCGCGGCGATGCCGCTCCGTGCCGCGCCGAGTACGAGAACTCGTTTATCGTTCCACTGTTGTTGCATGTCTTCCACCATCCATTACATGAGTAGTAACGACAAGACTGCCGTGATTAAGCTAATTCCACCGAACGTCAAGACGATGCGCCATTCTGACCAACCGACCATTTCGAAATGGTGATGAATCGGGCTCATCTTAAAGATTCGTTTGCCCGTCGTTTTAAACGAGAGCACTTGCAAGATGACGCTGAGCGTTTCGATGACAAAGATGATTCCGACGAAGACGAGCAACAGCTCGAGCTTGAGCATGAGCGCGAGGCCGGCGACCGCACCACCGAGGGCGAGCGATCCCGTGTCACCCATAAAGATTTTCGCCGGGTATTTATTGAAGACGAGGAAACCGAGCAAGGCGCCGACCGCACTGAAGGCGAACCAAGCGATGCCCACTTCGTCTTGCCCGAGGGCATAGATGCCGAAGAAAGCGAACGTCGGGATGGCCGAGAATGAGACGAGACCGTCGAGGCCGTCCGTCAAATTGACCGCGTTCGAGAAACCGACGAGCCAGAAGATGACGATGGCGACATAGAACCAGCCCGTATCAAACGCGATCGAAGTGAACGGGATTTGAATCGTCGTATCAAGTGCCCCACCGAGTGAGAGGAACCAAACGAACAAGACCGAGACGACGATTTGACCAATCAATTTCTGAAGCGACGTCAAACCGAGGTTGCGTTTGTTGACGACTTTGATGTAGTCGTCGAGGAAACCGATCACCCCGAAGGCGAGGGTCACGAACAAGAGCGTACCGAACCCGGCGACGGCTTCACCGAAGACGACCGAGACGAGAAAACCGATGACGAGGGCGAGCAAGATGACGATGCCGCCCATCGTCGGCGTGCCTGATTTCTTTTGGTGCCAACCCGGACCTTCGTCACGGATTTCTTGGCCAAACTTTAAGTTACGAAGTGCCGGGATGGCCCGCGGCATGACGACCAATACGGTCAATAACGAACTGATTAAGACGATTAAACTGATTAACATGTTCGTACCTCACTACTCTGTTTATTGAACTAGACGCTCGAGCGCCAGTCCTCGCGATGCTTTTAACAATATCACAGTCTGGGGGCGTTGATAACTGCCGAGGAGGACTTTCGCTTCCTCGACCGTCGGCACCATTGTCACGTTCACACGCGGGTCGGTGATGCCTGCCGCGATCCATTTCGCTTTTTCTCCGATGAGGATGCAATCCGTGACCGGGGCCGTGATGCAATGACCGACTTGTTCGTGCTGAGCAATCTCGTCCGTCCCGAGTTCATACATGTCCCCGAGAACGAGGACGCGGCGTGAGAACCCTTCTAGCGTTTTAATCGTCTCGACGGCGGCAATCATCGACGTCGGGCTCGCGTTATAGGCGTCATTGACCAAGTGGGCATCGCCGAACATCCGTTTCTCCATCCGCATCGACGTCAACTGGACGCGGTCAAGACCACGTTGAATCGTGTCATGCCCTAACCCGAACTTGAGACCGCAGGCAATCGCATAGGCGGCGTTGCGGATTTGATGGGCCCCGAGCACTTTCAACTCATACAGCTCGTTATTGTAGCGAAAAATCGAGGCGTCAAACGTCGCCTCCACGACCTCGAGCTTACCGTCCGCAGTCGAATCGTATCCGACGCGGTACCCGCCTGCCTCATTTAGGAGCGGCTCATCGGCATCAACGATTAAGACACCGTCCGGTTTCAACCCGGCTTTAATCTCGAGCTTGGCCTTGGCGATCCCCTCACGCCCCCCTACTTGTTCGCCGTGTGACTCGCCGATATTCGTGACGAAAGCGATGTCCGGTTTGGCGAGCTTCGAAAGCAACTCGATTTGCCCGAACCCGTTCATGCCCATCTCGAGAACAGCGACTTCGGTGTCGCGTGGCATTCGGAGCACGGTGAGCGGCAATCCGACGTCCGAGTTAAAGTTTCCGGCCGTCTTATGCGTCTTGAACGTCTCGCCGAGCACGACGGCAATCATGTCTTTCGTTGACGTCTTCCCGTTCGACCCGGTGATGGCGACGACTTTCGGATTAATTTCCGCCAAGTAGCGGGCAGCTGCTTCTTGAAGTGCTGTTAACGGTGAGGAGACCGGGATGGCGATAATCCCTTCCGGCAACGGACGGTCTTGTTCCCAAAACGTCACGATCGCCCCTTGCTTGATGGCAGCCTCGATGTAATCATGTCCATCGACGCGCGCCCCGATAATCGGGACGAACAAGCCGTCGGCATTGTCGTCTCGCGAGTCGGTCGCGACGTGTCGGACCTCGCGCGAATCATGTATTTCCATCCCAAACCAAGATGCGAGTGTTTGAATCGTCAACTGTTCCATAACCATTTCCTCCTGTGACAAAGGAAAAGAGAGCCGAGGCCCTCTTCATCCCTTTGCGTTAGTTCGACGGTGACGCGAGCTTCACTTTCAGCGTCGCTCCCGTCTTGACGGGCTTGCCTTTCCCAATCGATTGAGATGTGACAAAGCCGGTGCCGTCTATTTCTAAATTCAATTGATAAAGCGTTGCTAACCGCTTCACGTCACGAAGTGACCAGCCCTTGAGCGTCGGCATCGCGAACGAGTCCGCCGTCTTTAACAGCAATCGCTCACCGACGACGTACGGTTGCCCCTCGACCGGACTTTGCGCCGTGACCGTCTCACCGTTGCCGAGTGCCACCGGTGTGAATGCGGCCGCTTTGGCTTCCTTCACTGCGTCATCACGACCTTGGTCGACAAACGATGCTGTCGTTTTCGTCGAGGCGTCAATCGATTTCGCTTGCTTGTCCGGCTCGACGCTCCGATAGCGGAGCGCGACGTCCATCACATCTTTGAACAACGGTGCCATGATGCGTGGTCCCGTCGTCGATGAGTCACCGTTCGGACGATCGACGGCGATATACATGACGAGTTCCGGGTCGTCCTCAGGCGCCATGCCGACGAACGAGTGAATGTATTGTCCACTCAAGTACTTCCCGTTCTCGGCGATTTGCGCCGTTCCGGTCTTCCCGATGACACGATAGTTGTCGAGGGCATACAATTGCCCCGTCCCGACGTCGCTGTTGACGACGCCATCGAGCGCTTCCCGCGTCTGTTTGGCCGCCTCGGCCGTAATCGGTTGTCCGACGATTTTCGGATTCGTCGTCCGAATCGTCTCACCGGTCTCACGGTTGACGACTTTCTTGATGACGTGCGGTTGCTTCATCGTCCCATCGGTCGCGATGGCCGACGTCGCTTGTAAAATCTGCATCGGCGTGACGGCCGTCGATTGGCCCCATGCCGTGATCAAGACGTTCAACGGGCTCTCGAAGTCGAATTGGCTATTGACCTCGCCCGGTAAGTCGACGCCTGTGCGTTGATCAAACTTGAAGGCGTTGAAATAATCCTCATAGCGGCTTAGGCCGAGACGCTCGTTCGCAAGAATCGAGAACGCGACGTTCGACGAATGCCAGACGCCTTCTACCATAGGAATCGTACCCCATCCGGTAATGTTGTAATCATTGAATACGGTCTTGCCATACTTATATGAACCCGATTTATACAGTTCATTCGGATTATAGACGCCTTCGTTAATGGCGGCGGCCAACGTGAAGATTTTCATTGTCGACCCCGGCTCGAAACGAGACGACACCGAGAAGTTGCTATACGAGCTGATTTCGCGCGTGTTCGGGTCAAACGAAGGACGGTCCGACAAGGCGATGATTTCGCCGGTCTTCGGGTCCATGATAATCGCCGTCGCATTCTTCGGTTTGTATTCTTGATACAGTTCTTCCATTTTCGTATCGAGCAGCTGTTGAATCCGGTGGTCGAGCGTGAGTTGCACGTCAGCCCCGTCTTCCGGGTCGATCTTCAATTGTTCGTCGCTCGAGACGATTTGGCGTCCGGCCAAGTCTTTCTCGAAACGGTACAGCCCATACGACTCACTCAAGACATCGTTGAGTGATTTTTCGATACCAAGCTCACCGACGAGTTCGATCCGACCGTTCTGATCGATTTTCTGGGCATAGCCGACGACACTCGAAGCGAACACTTTGTTCGGATAGTAACGTTTCGGCTCTTCGACGAACGTGACCCCTGGAATCTCGAACGCCTCAATCTCTTCTTTTTGATCGACCGTCAAATCGCGGCCCGGTACGCCGAACTCGATTTGACCGCGATCTTTGTTCTGCTCGAGCCGCTTCAAAATATCGGCCTCAGTCATCGGAATGACGGTCGCGAGTTGCTTGGCGGCCTCGGCGAACTCATCGGGCATGAGCGTCTTGTTCTCGACCCGTTCGCCACCGAGTTTCAATACGGCCACGATGCGGTAAGACGGGATGTTGATGGCGATCGGTTGTCCGAACCGGTCATATATCTCGCCCCGCTCCGCTTTTAGCGTACTGACCGCTTTCCAACGCTCTTCCTCAGCGAACGCGAGCATGTTCTCGCCTTTGTACGTCTGGAAGACGGACAAATAGAAGAACCAACCGACAAAAAATAAAAAGAGCGGTGTGAAGCAAACAATCGCCACCCACGCCACTCTTTTTTTACTCTGTTGTAGAGAATTCATCAGTCAATCACCTTGACGTTGTTCTCATTGAATTGCATTCCGAGCTTTTCAGCAATCGCATAGATTCTCTCAGGTGAGCTTAGTTGGGCGATCTCATACTTCAATTCTTCATTCTCTTTGGCGATCGTGTTCGTCTCTTGTGTGATTAAAGCCGTATCGCGCATGATGTTGTACGCTTCGTTATGTTTCGATACCGTGATGCCACCGAACAGGACAACTGAACCAATCATGGTCGGGTACAGGATGGATTCGAACAAAGTCAACGTACGTCGTTTTGGAGCTGGTATTGGTCGTTCTTGCGGAATCGGATTTCGATTCGGCGTAACTTGAGGCTGCAGAGCCTTGCGAGCAGCTTCTGGCATCAGGTATCCCTCCTACGTACAGTCTATTTTTGTTTTTCTGCGACCCGGAGTTTGGCAGAACGGGCCCGGCGGTTGCCTTCGAGCTCGTCGTCCCCGGCTGTGATCGGCTTGCGCGTGATCAATTTCAGTTCGGGTTCAAACTCTTTCGGGATGACCGGCAATCCGGGCGGTAACGGCGGATGCTGGCTTTTCTCTTTGAACACTTGCTTACAAATTCGATCTTCTAACGAATGGAACGTGATGACGCAAATGCGTCCGTTGATGGCGAGCATGTCGATCGCGTCTTGGACGGCACGGTCGAACACGTTCAACTCATCGTTGACGGCGATGCGGATGGCTTGGAACGTCCGCTTCGCAGGATGACCGCCTTTTCGTCGAGCTGGCGCCGGAATTGCGTCTTTAATCAATTCGACGAGTTCGAACGTCGTCTCGATCGGTTTGACGGCACGGGCCTGCTCAATCTTACGCGCAATCTGTTTGGAGAATTTTTCTTCCCCGTATGTAAAGAAGATGCGGGCAAGATCTCCGAACGGCCATTCGTTGACGACGTGATACGCGGACAGCTCGCGTGAACGGTCCATACGCATATCGAGCGGTGCGTCGTAATTGTAGCTAAAGCCACGTTCGGCCTCATCGAGCTGCGGCGACGATACGCCAAGGTCGAACAATACCCCATCGACCTGAGTGATTCCCCGCGCCAACAGTTCGTCTTTCAAATGGACGAAGTTGCTTTTAATGAACGTAACCCGGTCCTCATATGGAGCCAGCCGCTCACTCGCGTGCTTGAGCGCGACGTCGTCTTGGTCGAAGGCGTATAGATGGCCTGTCGTCAAACGCTTGACGATTTCTTCGCTGTGACCGGCTCCTCCTAACGTACAATCGACATAAATCCCGTCTGGCTTAATATTTAGTCCCTCAATGGACTCCATTTTTAATACCGTTTCATGCTCAAACATACAAAAACCCTCTCAACCTACATTTTTCAACTATTTTATTACGTTTACTTTATCATAAAAATGTCAAGCGCCGCATAGCTTTTTAGCGAAAAGAGGAAACAAAAAGGTAACAAACAAAAAATGGTTCCCACAAATTTCTGGGAACCATCTCAATCGAGCACATTTCGGTTACAATTTGACCAAACATCGCTCGAAATCAGCTTGTTCATAAGTCCGGCGTAAACGCTCGAACAAATCGAGACCGTGACGGTTCAACAAAGGGACCATCGACCAAATCCGTTCTTGCGGGGCGTCCATCGGCAAGAGCCGTGTCGATAGATGAATCCGGCGACTGTTCAAGCGATATTGGTTGCGTTTCGCTTCAGCTCGCATCTCGTCGCCAAGGCGTTCGAGCACATGGCGTGCCTTCGCATCAAACCGGTGGCCGTGTTTGCCTGCCTCGCGCCCGATTGCTTCCGTGAGCGTCCGGTACGCATACAGGTTTTGGTCAAACGCTTCATCATCGAACGTGTGATCCGGTAACGGGTCCGCCAAATAGTCGACGAGCGTCACGCCTTCTTGGGCGAGCTTCTTCTCATCGTTCGCCGAGACGAGCACGGCCCCGAGCCGTGGAAGCAACAGTGGCATCTTCCAATCGAGGACATGGAACAAGGGACGAAGTTGAAGCCAATAGGCGATTTCACCAGGACCTGCGATATAGGCGAGTGTCGGGAACAAGTGGTCCTGCATGAGCGGACGGGACACGACGTTGTTCGAGAACCGCTCCGGGTGCGTTTCCACTTGTTGAATCAGCTCAGCCTCCGTGAAGCGGTGGCCCCGCTTCGTCGTGAAGAGCCCGTCCTGTTTCGTCAACAGTTCGCGTGTCCCATCGTGATAGAACAGGTGGGCCGCTTCCCGATTCAACTCGACAATCGGCATCCCGTCCTCGAACGAATCGTGCAGCGCCGCCTGCAAGCGATCGTGTTCCGTGATCAACCGTTTGAACGCGTCGCGCTCGAGGGCCCGAACTTCCGGCTGGTGCGGGTCGAACAGGATGAAGTCCGTGCCGACAAACCGACGCATCATTTGACCGAAGAATTGGGCGAACGAATGGCTCGCTTGAATCACATCGACGAGCTCATGATAGAGCGTCGTCGTATAACGCGTCTCCGTCTCGGATAACAAGAGGCGTTGCAACATTTGCACGAGTTCGATTTTAAGGCGATCGAATTCCAATTCTCCGACCGACGCCTTCCCGGCGAGCGGGACGGTCGACAACGCCTCTTTGCGCAGTTGACGCGACAGCGGTTGGCTCACGAAGACATGATTGATTTCGGCATAATCATGATCCTCCGTCGCCATCCAAAAGATCGGGAGGACCGGTTTGTTCAATTTCGCTTCCGCCTGTCTGGTCTTCTTCAGCACGGTCAACAGTTTATACACCGCGAACAACGGACCACCGAACACCCCGACTTGTTGCCCGGTCACCATCGTGAACGCCTCACCGGCGGCCAACGCTTCGAGTTTTGATTCGAGCGCCGGAGAAATCGGACCGTGGACGGCTTGTTGGTCTCGCAAAATGTCGACGAGCGCGGGCAAATGCTTGAAGGAACGGTTCATCAGTTCGTCCGCCCTCACCTCGAGCTCATCCATCCCTGTATAGTCCAGCCATTTCGAATAGCCCGTCTCCACTTGCATCATCGGAGACGATGGGGCGTACATGGCGTCTAGCGACTCTATCCTCACGTATAACGACTTCCTTTCAAACGATTAATACATCATCTCTCGTGCGATGCCGATCGTAAACAAGACGATGTGGGCCGGGACGAGCACCAGAAACAATAAGCGCCACCCGTGTACGAACATCTTCGAATAGACGACATCCTCATGGCGAATCCGTTGCCAAATCGCGTTGGCCGGGAAGATGGCGGCACAGACCGCAAGCAACAGCCAGATCAAATCGATCCCGACAATCGCTTCGAGCAGAACCGCACATGCATAAAACCAAAGGATCACGCCGGCGTCACAGGCGAGTTTGAACGTATTAACCGATTTCGGCATAATTTTTCTAAGTATCATATACACCATAAACCAAATGACGAGTGGAAATGAAACGATATACACTAGCACGATACGCTCGCTCCTAAAATTAATTTTTGCATGACCGGAATGACGGTCAATGTGACGCCTCGTTCGTCGGCACGTTTCAAGAGCGGCGTCAAGATGGCGTCGACCTCGGTCTGGCGCCCCGCCTCGATGTCACGTAGCATCGAAGAACGATTGTGTGCCGTCTTGTCGATAATCGTGTCGATATATGTATACGGGACGTGACGGTCGAACAACATCGTCAGTTCTTCGTAAAGCGCCGTCGCGATATCGCGGCAAGGCGGTACGGCGACCGCACCGTTCTCGACACGGCAGAGCGCCGTAATCGGATTGATGATTGCGTTGGCGAATAGTTTCTCGGTGACGACTTGTTCGATATCCGTCTCCCACACGACAGTGAGCGGTGACGCGTTGAACGACATCTCTTCGAGCGAGCCGAGGCTGCCGATGCGGATGCGCCCGAGCCCGGTATGCTGAAGCCGATGGCCATCGCGGCTCACACCATGTTCGACCACACCGAGGTGGAATCCTTTCGTACGTGCATAGTCGAGATGCGCGATTCCGTTCGAACAGATGAATACGGGTACGTCGCCGGACAATCGTTCCGTCGCCGCCTCGACCTGATGCGCTTTCGTCGTCACAAAGAACACGTCCTGCTCCGTCTCAATGATTTTCGTCACCGGACAGAGGCGAACCTGAACCGTTCCCTGCGTGACGCCGGTACGTTCGATCGTCACAGTCGATGCCTCGTCAACACGGCCATAGAGGGTCACCGTATAGTCCGGTTCGAACAGCGAAGCCATCAACATGCCGACGGCGCCGTTCCCGATAATCCCAATTCGTTTAATCGGCTTCATTGGCCATCCCTCCACGTCTAGTCTGCACTGAAAAGTTTACCACAATCTGTTTCCACGACCCAATAATGCGAAAAGAAGCGGCCTCCGAGGAGACCGCTTCTTTTCGCATTATTTGCTTGTTACTTCTTTACCGTTGTAGTGTCCGCAAGATTTGCATACACGGTGAGAAAGCTTCATTTCGCCACAGTTCGGGCACTCGTTCATACCAGGTACGTTGAGTTTGAAGTGAGTACGACGAAGACGTTTGCGAGTTTTCGACGTTCTACGGAATGGTACTGCCATCGTTGTCCACCTCCTTGAAAAGTTAGCCGTTCTCGTCCTCTTTTTTAGAGAACAAGTCAGCGAGCCCCGCGAGGCGCGGGTCAATTTTTGGTTGGTCGTCCGGCTGCTCGTCAATGACGGACCAGCCTTCCCCTTCAACCTGAGTTTTGTCTGTTTCGTTCCCAAAGATTTGCATTGGGACGTCTAACATGATGAGCTCTTTTACGATCGGTCGCAGATCAATCGTATTTCCTTCTGGCAAATTGACATCATCGAATTGCTCCGTATAACGCCCATTCTCCAAAAAGAAAGGCTCGAGCGATTCAATATCGAATTCATAAATGACATCATCCAACGTACGCGCATCTGGCAACGTCAGGTCACCTTGAATCTTCAGATTGAATGTAACTTGATTAGATGTGAACGACGCATTCCCGTGCACATGCACCGGACGAATCGAACGGATATCCGGATGGAGCTGAGTAAGCTCTGGTAGTTCGACCATCTCATCGATGGTAAAACTGTCACCCTGGTTTCGTAGCTTAAGTAGCTGTGCAATAGACCACTTCATCCGAATCACCTCAATTGCAACAATATGAATTATAGATAGGCCAACTTGTTTTGTCAATGTTTTTTCTTTACACTAAAATCAGTTGACGACGGCGCTTTGCCAAAGCGTACTTATCCATCTTACACCAATCCAATCGACAATGCAAAGGAGTAATTTTATGCGAAAAACGGCCATCATTGCCGAGTACAATCCGTTCCATAACGGGCACCTCCATCAGGCGGAACGAGCCCGGATCGAAACAGACGCTGACGCTGTCATCGCCGTCATGAGTGCCCAGTTCACCCAGCGCGGCGAGCCGGCAGCTTTCGACAAATGGAGCCGGGCCCGCGCCGCCGTCCAAACGGGCGCGATCGACCTCGTCATCGAACTCCCGACTCGTTTCGGCGTGCACCGGGCCGACCGGTTCGCGAGCGCCGCGGTCGCCATCGCCGAGCGCGTACGTTGTCAAACGCTGTCCTTCGGTAGCGAGAGCGGCGACATCAGCGACGTTACCCAGGCGGCGGCGGCCAACATCGAAGCGACTCCAGCCTATCAGACGGCGTTCAAAGAAGCGTTGGACAATGGACGTTCTTCCGCCAAGGCGTCGAGCGAGGCGTTCGGGTCACTCTATCCCGACTTTGATTTGACGCTCCCGAACAACATTCTCGCCTATCACTACGCGAAAGCGGCGACGTCCATCGAACTGCACACGATTCGCCGTCTCGGGGCCGGATACCATGACCCGAGCGTCTCAGACGTCATGTCGGCCACGGGCGTGCGCGCCCACTACTTAGAGTCAGGTCTGGTCCGGGCCGTCCCTGACGCCACGAGAACGCTGTTTCAGGACAATCCGATGGCGCATTGGTCACTTTATTGGCCCGTCCTTCAATATAAGCTGCGGACGACCCCGAAAGACGTACTTGAGCAACTCGTCGGTATCGACAGCTCGCTGTCGCCCCGCTTGATTCAAGCCGGGCTCGAGCCGACGTTCGAACAGGCGCTCGCCCGCTTATTGACGAGACGTTATACCCGGACGTCCATCCAACGAGCGCTCGTCGCCATCCTCATCCATTGGCGACAGGACGAGTTGCCGGAACGGTTCGACGACGTACCGTATATCCGTCCGCTCGCGTTCAACACAATCGGGCGCACTGTGTTAAAGGACATAAAAAAAGACGTACCGCTCCTCAGCAAGTACCATCCCGATCTTGCGTTCGAGGCTCGAGTGACCGAGGCGTATCGCCTTCCGCTCGGAAATCGGTCACTCGTCGAACATATGCAAACTCCTCAATTCATCGATTCTAAATAATCGATGGCTTCCTCGACCGTCTTGACGGGAACGACTTCAATGTCGCTCTCGAGTCGGTCGAGCGACTCCATCGCCTCGTCGTAGTTCGACCCGGCCGGCACGAAGAACACGGATGCCCCAGCCTCGTCCGCAGCTACGATTTTTTGCCATGCCCCGCCAATCGGCCCGACGTTCCCTAACTCATCGACCGTTCCCGTTCCGGCAATGACGGCACCGCCCGTCAAATCGCCCGGCGTCAACTGATCAAAAATCTCGAGCGTGAACATGAGGCCGGCCGACGGTCCGCCGACGTTCGTCAGTTCGAACGAGACGTCCGGGTCCGTGCGCACGTCCTGGACGGGCAGCGGCTCATAAATCCCAAGCCCGACCCGGTCCCCGCTCCGGTCAATCGGTTGAATCAGCGTATCGACCTCACGTTCGCGACCGTCACGTTCAAGCGTGACAGAGACTTCATCGCCGGCTTCAAATGAGGCGACGCGTTCGATAAAGTCAAGGCGCGATGCGAACGATTGGCCATCGAGCGCCGTGATGATGTCACCCGGCTTCAAGACGTTCGCGGCGAGCGACCCCGTGATTGGGGCCGAGACGTACATGCCGTCAAACGTCACCGTCACATCGGCGTCCGCCAACTCATAGGCGTATTGAATCGCCGCTTGTTGCGACGACGACATCAACAACTCTTGTCTGCGTTCGTAGTCCGCCTCGCTTTCCCCGTCATACAGATAGCGGCTGGCCGGACTCGCCTCCGTGAACGGGGTGAACCAGCTGCCGACGAGCCAGAGCGGTGTCGCCCGGCGTTGCGAGATGGTCACCATCTTCAGTTCGCCCGGTTCTTTGTCCCCGCCCTCGACCGTCATGAACTCTTCGATCGTCGTCGCCTCGCCCGGATACGTGATGTAATACGGGAGTGGCACGAACAAGAAAATCAGGACAGCCACGAGCAGACCGAAACCGATTTTGAGCGACTTCATTGTCCGGGACTCACTTCATATTTTTGCCGCAACGCGAGTTCGACTTGCTCCGGGACGAGCTCGGCGACGGACGCCCCGTATTTGGCGACTTCTTTCACAATCGAAGAGCTGAGGAACGAGTACTGGCTGTTCGTCATCATGAACAACGTCTCCACGTTCTCATTCAACTTTTTATTGATCGATGCGATTTGAAGCTCATACTCGAAGTCCGAGACGGCCCGCAGGCCACGGACGATGGTCGCCGCCTCACGCTTGGCGGCATATTCGACGAGCAGACCGCCAAACGCGTCGGCGGTGACGTTCGGTAAATGTGTGGTCACCTCACGAATGAGCGACAGACGCTCTTCCACGTTAAAGAGAGGTGCCTTACTCGAGTTTTCGAGCACGGCGACTATAACTTCGTCGAAGATAGCCGCCGCCCGCTCGATGATATCTAAATGGCCGTTCGTAATCGGGTCAAAGCTCCCCGGGCAAATCGCGATACGTTTTGACATGTTCTCACTCCTCGGTCGCTGCATACTCGTAAAAGCTGATCGTAATCACGTCCGAGTAGCGTTGCACCTTGATTTTTTCCAACTGCCCGACTCGGTCCGGCAACGTCACGTCGCTGCCGTGCTCGCAGACGACGACACCGTTGTCCGTCAACAGCCGGTTCGTTTCAATGATTTGTAAAAACGGCACATGTTCCTCCGCATGGTACGGCGGGTCCATGAATATCAGTTTAAACGGCTGACCTTTGAGGACGAGTTGGTCGAGAACAGAGCGAGCGTCTTGTTGGAGCACCGTCGCTTTCGACTCGTAACGTGTCGTCTGCAAATTGTCTGTGACCGTCTGAATCGCCTTTCGTTGCTTGTCGACGAACACGGCATGGTCACACCCCCGTGACAACGCCTCGATTCCTAGACCGCCGCTCCCGGCGTATAGGTCAAGCGCATCGCCCCCGGCGAAATAAGGACCGATGATGTTGAATAACGATTCTTTTACTTTATCTGTCGTTGGTCGTGTGGCCGACCCCGGGACCGCCTTGAGTCGGGTCCCTTTTCTTTCTCCTGAAATCACTCGCATATTCGTTCTCCTTCACCACAAAAGATGAAGGCGGTTCCGCCTTCATCTCTGTGTTATTTCTGCTTCGATTCGTACGTTTCCGCGACGAACGGCCGCTCACTGCGGACGACCGCTTCGACGAACGGCAACGCGCTCACTTGTTCGAGAATCGCCTCATGTCCATCAAGGTCGGTATACAAGAAGGCGTACTTCTCCCGCTTTGACACGTAATACAGGTTCGCATAGCGACGCAACGCCTTCACTTGTTTCAACGATTGGACGTAAACGACGAACCCGATTCGACCATTCAACTCAAACGTCTTAGATGGCACATCCACAGCTTCCGCCTCCACAACTTCCTCCGCCTGAACATCCGCCTTCGTCGAAGAACGGGTTTCCGGTCGGGACTTTGATTTTTGGAGAAACCGAGAAGGCCAACAGCTCACTCACTTCCCCGAGCAGCTTATCTAAACTGCGTTCCGCTTTTTTAAATGCGGCCACTTCTGGCTGGACATCGAGACGCCGTTTGACTAGATGCATCTCTTTTTTAATGCGATCGTGGTCCGGGTGATGTTTCCCGAACCGCTGTACGTACTCGTAATCTTCTTTCATCCGCAAGAACTCACGTTCCACGAGACGCGCTTCCTCTGATTGGGCTCGCGCTTGTTTCGTGGCAATATATGTTTGGAACGACTCGCTCGCTTCAATCAAATCGGCTAACGATTCCGTTTGATCGAGCAGGGCGATCGTCTGTTCAGTAATAATCATGGCTTTCACCCTTTCTGCCATGATTTTAACACATTTGATTCCCTCTGTAAGCAATCGGCTTTATAATTGAATGTGACTGTCAAGCGTCCAACCAGAAAGGAAGTGAACAGGTGCGCACCTGCACCTCGCTATGAAAAAAGTCTCATTCAATATGATTCGCTCGGCCGGCATTAAGACCGACTATGCGAAACCTGAATATTATTACGACCAGCTCGATAAAGTAAGAGCAGCCGACCTCGTCTTGTTCCCTGAATATTGGATGGTTAACTCGATCATCTACGGACTCAATAAACCGATTTTCCCGTCTCCAGCCACGTATCACCTCGGGCACGATAAGATTGAGATGACGCGCGCCTTCAAGGCGACGTTCCCGCACCGAATCCCGAAGACGCTCATCTACGGGAAAAACCCTTATACGATTGAGCGTGTTTTGGAAGAGTTCGAGTATCCGTTCGTCGCCAAGACGGCCAAGTCGTCGATGGGACAAGGCGTCTGGCTCATCAAGCATGAACAGGATTGGCTCAAGTACGTCGACAAGCACGAGACGTTTTACGTCCAGCAATACATCCCGAACGACCGTGACCTGCGAATCATCGTCATCGGTGAAGAAGTCGTCGGTTCGTATTGGCGTGTCAGCGAGGCGTTCTTGAACAACGTCGCCCAAGGCGCCCAGTTCTCATATGATGATATCCCGGAAGACGTCGTCGCGGAAGTGCTCGACATCGCCAAGACGCTCCACATCAATCACGCGGCCTTCGACGTCATCGTCGCCGACGGTGAATTTTACATTTTAGAGTTCAACGTCTTCTTCGGCTCAGAGGGACTCATGCCGCTCGGTGTGAGGCTTACAGACAAAATCAACCATTACCTCGACACCCGCGCTTGAGGCGTTCATCTTTTTTTCACAATTTGAACACACGTTATTCCAAGAACGTTTTCGAATATGATATGATGACATATGAGGTTTATTAGGGAAAAGGGGGATTATGATGAAATTTGAGCAGTTCCACATCGAGGGAAAAGAGATCCGCTTCGGTTTGCTCGAGACGATCATGGATCATCATCATTTCATCCGTGAAGGCGCTTGGGACTATGAGCGTGCAACGTATGACATGAAGTACGAGAAACAATCGACAGGCGAGACGTTCTACCTTCGCTTACCGGTATATGCAATCGAAGGCCAAATCGAGGACCGTCATGCGGTCGTCAAAATGTTGACACCAATTCTCGGAAAACATTACTACCCGCACGGCGTCGAGTACGACGAAGAGTTCCCAGAAGAAATCGTCCGTGATTGCGAGCGTCGTCTAGCCGCACTCGCTGAGACACTCGAAGTAAAACCCCTTGCATAAGCGAAGGGGTTTTTCTTATGGACACATATAACGAACCGAGGTAAGCATCGGCAGAGCAAGTTACGCCGACAAGTCCTCTGATTGGATGATGGTGCAGCCCTTACCCTCGTAATACGCAATCATGTCGTCGATTTTCTTCAAGTCATAGCTCGTGATGCAATCCGACAGGACGCTAACCGTATAGTCGGATTTCCGCAGATTGTAACACGTCGACTTCACACAGGCGGTCGCATCGCCCCCGGTGATATAGAACGTGTCGATGCCGTGCTGTTCAATGAACGTCGCGAACGCCTCGCTCGTCAAGGCGTTGCCCTTGTATTTGGTGAACACGTGATCAGACACAATCTTCAAATCTGGGACTAATTCCGCCCCGCGCGTCCCGGTTTTGAACGTTCTCGTCCCCGCAGATAAGTTCTCATGCCGAATATAGACGACATGAAGTCCCTTGGCGACCGCCCAATCGATTGATGTGTTGATGTTGTCGATGATCGCTTTGTAATTTTTCGTGATGTCATTCTGAATGTCGATGACGACCAACGCTTGCTGTTGCATCTGATTTCCCCCTCGATGAGTCGTGTACCGTAACTACTCTTTTCATCTTACCAGAGTTGAATCTTGGAAAATATAGACAAAATAAATCATCAGCATACAAAAAAGGGAGGACCCGCCGAGGGTCTCCCTTTTGTCATGTCGCGATGACGTTGAGCGTCACATCGACTTGTCCGAGCAACAAGTCGAACTGGTCGCGCACGTACCGATATAAGCGTTCAGCCTCAACGAGTGAGACGGGTGCAACGATTTGATAATCGTATCGCTCTTTCGAGACGGACACGACCTTCACTTCGCGCAATCCGAATTCGATTGCACTGCAAGCAATCAAATCCTCAATCGCCCGCTCGGCGATCGTCACATCTCCATAGGAATAATCATTTCCGATGACAGCCATCGTATCATTCATCTTCTTCACTCCTTTTCTGCCGCGAGTACTAACACGTCCTCCATAATGGTTTCGATATCGACGGGTTTTTCTCCTGCCGTGGCCATTTGGGCGACCGCACGGACGTCGTGCTGACGGTCGATGATATACATCGTCGTCGCATGCGTGACGAGTCCGCTGTTCGCTTTCGAATAATAGAATTGAAGCTGACGCGTGATGCGGTCGATATCGGCCTGGTCCCCGGTCAACATCTTCCAGCCCGTCGGTTCGGCTTGAAACGCCTCCCCATAATTCTCGAGGACCGGCACCGTATCGACTTCAGGGTCGACAGTGATGGCGACGAGCTCGACGTCCGTCCCGTACAGGTCGTTCGCTTTCAACTCTTGCTCGAGCTTCATGAAGTCACGCAACGTGAGCGGGCAGATGTCCGGACAGTTCGTATAGAAGAACGTGACGATTTTGACTTTGCCATTATCCGAATTGTACGACTGACCGTCGAGCGCGTTCGTCAACGTGAACGGGGTCGGCTCTTGGATGACGGGCAGGTCCTCTTCTTTAAAGAAAAAGAAGTACGAGGCCACACCGATTGCCACCAGAATGGCGACCGTCAAGCCGACCGTCATATAGCTGTTCCGTTTCATCCTCATCCCCCTCTCTCGATTCACCCGCCGATAATGGCACGGAAGACGTTCGTCGTCTCACCCGGGTCATAGGCGACATAAAGGAGGACGTATACCGTCACGCCTGTAATCGCTGTGAAAAACCAGACGACCGAGGCTTTCGGTCCGATTTTACGGTGTTTCTCGACTTTATTTTTATAGCCGAGGTAAAGCGTGATCAATCCGAGGACCCCACCCGTCGTCGCGAGCAGGATATGGAAAATCATGAACGCCAAATAGTAAGGCTTCACAGAATCTGGTCCTCCGAAAGCGGTATTGCCGACAAAAATCGTCCGTGAGACGTAAAGAATGAAGAATGTCGTCGCGGCGATTGCGGCGGCCGTCATGACTTTCTTATGCTTGTCGACGTTGCGGCGATCGCGCGCAATGATCGTCCATCCAATCGCTACTAAAATAGCACTGATGACAATGAATGTCACACTGATCAAGGCAAGATAGTTCATCGTAGTTTCCCCTTTGACTTAGTTCATTTTTTCTCTTTTGGTTCTTGCGGTGTGAACGACATGCCTTCGTCAATCGCAAGCGATTTCGTCCGGCGCACCCAACCGAAGAACGTCCAGCCGAAGAAGAAACCGTAGACGACTTCTTGACCGAGCTTCATCAATACCCCGCCGAAACGTTGGTCTTCGAGAGCGCTGTTCGTCGCTCCCATGAGCGCATTCAAATCGAGACCCGACACATCGCCGTTCGGCATACAGTAGCCGAGCACCGTTGCGAACGTCTCCGCGTCCGTATAGGCGTCATACAAGATACCTTGGCTGAAGATGATGAACGCACAGGCCGGTGTCAAGAGCACACCGTTCGCGATGATGTATACCATCCGCTTCAAATCTGACATCCCTTCCTCTTCTTCTGAGAGGAACGGTGCGATGACCGGATACCACATCGTCAAACTGAAGACGACGAGGGCGCCGTGGAAGATACGGTGCACACCATAGTTTGTCAAGACGTAGTCAAAGATGAATGGCATGTGGTAAAACGTGAATAATGCATTGAACAAAACGAGTGCGATCAAAGGTTTTGTCATAAACTTAAGCGTCGGCCCAATCACCTTATAGCTAAATAATTTCTCGAACACCCAATACGGCATCCCGTACACGACGAGCGCCGGTGCGAGAACATAGACGAGCACCATCTGCAACATGTGTACCGAGAAGATGATGTGTGCGAGAACATCGACCGGACTTCCGAAACCGATGTAATACAATAAAATGGCGGATAACATACTGAACTTTTGTAGTAACGTGGTCGACTCGTACCCTCGCTTCGCCATTTTCTCTGTGACGACCGCATAGAGGACGTACAACCCTACCATCAACAATCCGAACCATGGACTCCAAAGTGTCATCCAATCGAACTGTTTGAGTAGCTCTGATGTATTCCAGAGCATCCCTTCACCCCTTTTCTTTCTCTCCCAAACCAATGAAACCGTTCACTTCAAGATTACTATTCCTTTATTTTTGAAGTAAAGCAAAAAGGACTGAATCATCTATGTTTCCACAGATGTTCAATCCTTTGTCACATTTACCAAATGAGCAAGCGAAGTGCAGCGACTGTAATGATGGCGACAAAGATGCCAAGCCACATCATTCCGACGATCCACGTGTTGCCACGGTTGTTCATATGCATGAAGATATACAGCTGCAAGAACACTTGGATGATGGCGAGGATGATTAAGAAACCACCTGCCGCCCACACCGGCATGAGTTCAGCGTATACGGCGCCGAACGCGACGAATGTGAGCAAAATCATCATCGCGAAGCTGATCAACTGGAGTTGATACTCGCGGCGTGACTCGGCTTTTACTTCAAGCTCTAACTGTTTGTGTGATTCGTTGATTGGTTGTTTTTCCATGTTAGCTCACCATCCCTAAGAGGTAGACGATTGAGAAGATGAAAACCCAGACGACGTCGATAAAGTGCCAGTACAGGCTCGACACGTAAAACTTCGGTGCGTTGTACACATCGATTGGACGGTTCCAGTTGCGAATCAACAGCGTCGTGATCCAAAGTAGACCGAACGTGACGTGCGCGCCGTGGAAACCGACGAGCGTGTAGAACGCAGATCCGAACGCGCTCGACGTGAACGTGTGACCGATATGGTAGTAGTGGATGAACTCGTAAATCTCAGCTCCAAGGAAACCTGCCCCGAGGAGAAGCGTAATCACCAACCAAAACTTCATGCGGCCTGGATTGTTCGCTTTCATGTTCATCATGGCGAGAACACTTGTGAGCGAACTTGTGAGGAGGAGCATCGTCATTAAGAAGACGAGCCCCATCTCAAAGATATTGTAAGAACGAAGTTCCTCTGGCGCACCAGAGTTGAGTAGACCGACATACGTTCCGAAGAGCGAGGCGAAGAGAACGGTCTCTCCACCGAGGAAGAACCAGAAGGCTACATATTTATTTTTCCCTTCCAGCGTGGCTTTCTCTGGATTGGCCGGAATTCCGGTCACCGGGTGTTTTTCGACTGCATGTGCCATTTATTGGTCTCCTTTCTCACGAATCGCTTTCAAATCCGCTTCGATCTTCGATTTTGGAATGTAGAAGCCATGGTCGTCAATCCATGAACGGAGGAACATCGACACGAATGTGATGAGCAATCCGATCACGATGAGTGACCAACCGACAACTGCGTTATCCATTTGGAAAATCGCTCCGAGTCCGGCGATGAACAAGCCGAGTGACATGAAGAACGGGATAATCGAGTTGTTCGGCATGTGGATGTCTGCTACTGGTTCAGCGACAGATACCCGTTTGTTGCCCGCCATCTTCTCGAGCCAGAACGTATCGAGACCTTTGACAAGCGGTGTTTGTGCAAAGTTGTACTCTGGAGTCGGTACAGGAAGCGTCCACTCCAATGTACGTCCATCTTCCCAATGGTCCGGCTTGACGCGTTGTTTCGACAAGAATGCTTTCACAACAGCGACGAGCAAGACGATCGTCGACACACCCATGAAGAAGGCTCCGATTGTCGACAGCAAGTTCATCGTCTCAAACCCTTGGTTCGGAAGGTATGTGAAGACGCGGCGTGGCATCCCGAACAATCCGAGGAAATGTTGCGGGAAGAACGTCAAGTGGAACCCGATGAAGAACAACCAGAACTGCCAGTAGCCAAGCTTCTCAGAGAGCGCTTTGCCGAACATGAGCGGGAACCAGTAGTAAAGTCCTGCAAATAGACCGTAAACGACCCCACCTACGATTACGTAGTGGAAGTGAGCGACAACGAAGTAACTATCGTGGTACTGATAGTCGGCCGGTGCGACCGAAAGCATGACCCCTGTCATTCCCCCGACGAGGAATGATGGAATGAATGCGACCGAGTAGAGCATCGCGACGTTGAACTTGATTTGTCCGCCCCATAGTGTGAACAACCAGTTGAAGATTTTGACCCCTGTCGGAACGGCGATGGCCATTGTTGCGACAGCGAAAATCGAGTTGGCGACCGGTCCAAGACCGACCGTGAACATGTGGTGGACCCAAACCATGAATCCGAGGAAACCGATGAGCATCGTTGCGAAGACCATCGTTGTATAACCGAATAGGCGTTTACGAGCGAATGTCGGAATAATTTCCGAGAAAATACCGAACGCCGGTAAAATCAAGATGTATACTTCCGGGTGTCCGAAGATCCAGAAGAGGTGTTCCCAGATGACTACGTTACCGCCGGCTGCCGGGTCGAAGTAAACGGCTCCGAACAAGCGTTCGAACATCAACATGAACAATCCGACTGTGAGCGGTGGGAACGCGAAGACGATCAACGCCGAAGCGACGAACGTCGTCCACGTGAAGAGCGGCATCCGCATGAGTTTCATACCTGGAGCACGCATGTTCAAAATCGTGACGAGGAAGTTAATCCCGGCCATGAGTGAACCGAAACCTGAAATTTGAAGACCAAGGGCATAGAAGTCGACCCCTGATGCTTCCGGTTGTGTCGAGAGCGGCGCGTACGCCGTCCAGCCTGCGTTCGGAGCTGCGCCGAAGAACCAGCTAAGGTTCAACATGACACCACCGAAGAAGAACAACCAGAATCCGAGTGAGTTAATGAACGGGAACGCGACATCGCGTGCCCCGATTTGAAGTGGTACGACGGCGTTCATGAATCCGAATAACATCGGCATGGCCGCTAGGAAGATCATCGTCGTCCCGTGCATCGTAATCAATTGGTTAAACGTTTCGCCGCTGACGAAGTCGTTCATCGGACGAACGAGTTGCCACCGAATAAGTAATGCTTCAATTCCACCGAGAAGGAGGAAGAAGATTCCTGAGAACAAATACAAAATACCGATTTTTTTGTGGTCAACCGTCGTAACCCAATCCATGATGCCATTGTATTTACGCGGTTGCTGCAATGCAGTGGTCTGTGCCACGTGAAATCCCCCTTTTCCCGTTAGTCAATCTTCTGATCGTACAAGAAGTCAACGAGTGCATCTAACTCTTCATCACTGATTTGGCCTTCACCGAAGCCAGGCATTAGCGCGCCTTGTTTCAATTCTTGAGGATCACGAATCCATTCTTTCAATTTCTCTTCGTTGTTTTCAAGATAACCAGCTAACTTTTCGCGATCGCCGAAGTTTGTCAGACTAGGCGCGACTTTCCCGCCGCCGTGACAGCTCAAGCAGCTCTCGACGTAAACGGCCTCACCTGTCGTCAAGTTTTGGTTATCGGCAACAAGTTTTTCTGTGTTCGCGTCTTGCTGTGCTTTCATGTCTTCGAGCCATTTGTCGTAATCTTCTTGTTCGAGTGCGATGACTTTGAAGTCCATGAGCGCGTGTGACGGTCCGCAAAGCTCGGCACATTTCCCGAAGAACGTACCTGGTTCATTTGCATGCAACCACATTTCGTTATCAAGGCCTGGGTTCGTGTCCGTTTTACCAGATAAAGCCGGTACCCAGAACGAGTGGATGACGTCTTTCGATGTCAAGTTGATGCCGACACGTTTGCCGACCGGGATGACAAGTTCTTGTCCCGTGACGACGCCTGCGTTCGGATATTCAAACTCCCACCAGTACAAGTTAGCCGTAACATTGATTTCTTCTTCTTTTTTCGCTTCTTTCGCTTTCGCGAGTTCGACAGTCGTCGTGATTGTCGGTACAGCGAGAATGATGAGCAAGATGATTGGCACGACTGTCCAAATCATCTCGAGCGTGCTGCTTCCTTCGACTTGCTTCGGAATTGAATCGTCTTTACGACGGAACTTCATGAGCACGTAAACGTAAATGATCGATACGATGACGAGTACGAAGAGCATAAGTACCAAACTGATGATAATGATCCGGAGCTGAATTTCAGCGCCTTCTCCCATCGGCTTCAATGCAGACAATCCCTCAACGCCGCACCCTGATAATAGCAGTGCGAACATCATCATCGGGACGATGCCAAACAGAAGCTTTTTAAATGATTTCACAACAATCCCCACTTTCTCCCAAAATGATGTGTAATGGTTTCTATATAGTGAGTGTGATTACGCTAGTGCTGCCGTCAAAATCAGCGCGACAATCCACACGACTAAATAAATTAATGAATAAAAGAACATTTTGTTTGCCCACTTGATTTCATCCTCGGCTTTAAAACCTTTCAACCCGAGATATAACCAGTAGCCCCCAAGACCGGCTGCAATGATTACGTAGACTAACCCGTAATGCATGAACAAGAGCGATGCTGGAATCAGCGTCGCAATCCACCAGATGATTTGACGCTTTGTAATCGCAAAGCCGTTGACGACCGGTAGCATCGGAATGCCGGCCGCTCGATACTCCTCGACACGCCGCATGGCGAGCGCGAGGAAGTGTGGCGGTTGCCACAAGAACATGACGAGGAACATGAGCCACGCGTCGATATGAAGCGCAGGATCGATGGCTGCCCAACCGATGAGCGGCGGTACCGCTCCGGAGATGCTGCCGACGACCGTGTTCAACGTGTGCGTCCGTTTAAGCCACATCGTATAAATGACGACATAAAAAAATGCCCCGATTAAACCGAAGACTGCTGCCACATACGAGACGATCAATAAGAGCAATGTCCCGATCGCAAGCTGCGTTAATCCAAGGAGCAAAATCCGTTCTCCTGAAATTTTACCGGTGACACTCGGCCGATTGTCTGTACGTCCCATCAAGTAATCGATATCACGGTCCACGAAGTTGTTTAGGTAACAACTCCCGGAGATGACGAGTGCGCTTCCTAACATCGTTAATAAGAGCTGCGGCCAAACCTCAAATAAATAAAAGACTGGCGTATCACTCTGATATGTTGCTGCTACAAAGAAACCGGCGAATACCAACAACAAGTTGGCGCGAACGATTCCCATTTTTGCCAGAGCAACATAGTCGCGGAACGAGGCGGATTCTGTATATTCTACTTCTGCCATTGTTCCTGGGTTGACTTTTGTCATACTGACCCCCCTACTAATCACGAAATCCACGTATTCTTTTCACAGAAAAAACACAATATGAACAAAGTTCACCTAACTCATAACAAAGATACCATATTTTCAAAAAGAATACGTCGTTTATGCTTGTAAAATAGCTAGTTTTTTGTGACAAACGTGTGATAATTGTCACAGTAAAAACGCCATGTTAATACTAGAATAACGATTTTGATAGCGATTGCAAGCTTTTCCGTTTCGTTTTTACGGCGTAAAGCCTTATAATAAGTATGGCGAAAAAAATATAAACTTACAAGGCACAATTCTAGTGATTTTTCTCAAAAGCAGGTGGAAACGAATGCATAAAAAACTCGCACTATTTTCAGCGCTCGTCACGCTCGGGATGATGCTCGTCCTGATCATGGGTGGAACCGTGACAAAGACGGACTCCGGCGACGGGTGCGGAACGGATTGGCCGCTCTGCCACGGGAAACTGATCCCGACCAACCCGAGCGTCGAAACGATGATCGAGTACAGTCATCGTGTCGTCTCTGGCATCGAGGGACTGCTCATCATCGCCTTGACGATTTGGACGTTTGCGGTCGTCAAGAACCGGTATGATGTCAAAGTGTTCGCGTTCCTCGCGTTCATTTTCATGCTCATCCAATCGATTATCGGTGCCGGGGCCGTCATTTGGCAACAATCGGACGCGATTCTCGCGCTCCACTTCGGCATCTCGCTCGTCTCGTTCGCATCGCTGCTCATCTTGACGATTCTCTTGTTCGAAGGGGAACGCGTGCATCGGGCCGTCTCCGAACGGTTGAAGGTTCATCTTTACGGCTTGACGATTTATACGATGGTCGTCGTCTATACGGGCGCTTACGTCCGTCACCTCGGCGCGACATACGCCTGTGTCGGCTGGCCGATTTGTGACCAGAACGTGTGGACGTTCGAGTCGTACGTCCAAATGGGGCACCGCATCATGGCCGGATTGCTCGTCTTCTATACATTATACGTCCTCTACTTGGCACGTCGGGAGACGAACCGCCTCGTCGAGACCGGCATGTGGGCCTCGCTGTTCTTCATCCTGCTTCAAGTCGGCACGGGTGCGTGGATCGTCCTTGGGGGACACGCCACGTACGTCCCGCTTCTCCACGCCTTCTTGATTACCTGCTATTTCGGGATTATCTCGTACTTGGCATATCATGCGTATCGGAGTCAGAAACAGACGACCGAGGCCGCACGACAACAATCCATTTAATCACGTACACAAAAAGGAGCGAGGGCATCGCTCCTTTTTTTGATGCCTATTTACTGCGCGTCCTTGAACCGCTCGAGTGCCCGGGCACGCGCTTCCTTATGGTCGACGATTGGGTCGACGTATCCATCCCGCTCGGTCAAGTCAGGGAAATGAATCGCTTTTTTGTCGAGATTCGCGAGTTCGGGCACGTACTTCCGGATGAACGTCCCGTCCCCATCGAACTTCTCGGACTGCGTCGTCGGATTGAAGATACGGAAGTACGGCACCGCATCCGTGCCGACCGAAGCCGCCCATTGCCAACCCCCGATATTCGAGGCTGCTTCATAGTCGATCAGCTTCTGTTCGAAATAGCGTTCCCCTTTCCGCCAGTCGATCATCAGATGCTTCGACAAGAACGAGGCGACAATCATGCGAAGCCGGTTATGCATCCAGCCCGTCTCATTCAATTGCCGCATCGCCGCGTCGACGATCGGGTAGCCCGTCTTTCCGTCACACCACGCCTGGAAGTTCTCGTCATCGTTCTCCCAATCGAGATGCTTATACTTGTCGTTGAACGGACGGTCTTTCAGTCCCGGGAATTGGACCATGATCATATAGTAAAATTCGCGCCATAACAACTCATCGTAATATGTGTCGCGTCCGCTCGATTTCGGCGCCTTCAACACCGCTTCCGTCACGGTCCGGATGGAGAGCACCCCGGTCCGGAGATACGGAGACAGACGGCTCGTGCCGGCGATGGCCGGGATGTCGCGGTCTTCATCGTACGCATCGATCCGATTCGCGACGAAGTCGCTCAAACGACGTTTGGCTGCCGCTTCGCCGAGCGCTTTCCACGAACGCTCACAGCGATCGAACTGACGCTTCAATTCGACCGGGACTTCATGCCCTGTCGTCACGTGACGCTTCAACGCATTCACGTCGACCTCATACGGCGCGGGCGGCGCCTCGGCATAGGCTGCTTTTTTAAATGGCGTGTATACCTTATACGGATCGCCGTCTTTTTTCGTGAACGCATTCGGGGCGAACAAATGGCGGTCGAGCAGGCGAATGACTTTGACCGCTTCCCCGAGCGCCTGGATGACGGCGTCGTCCCGCTGTTTGAACGGTTCGACATACTCGGCGTTGAAGTAGAGCACATCGAGCTCACCGAGCGCTTCGACGAACTGTTCGGCCGTATCGGCCACGATGACCCGAAGTCCGAGCCCGCGTTCTTCCAACTCATCCATGAATTGACGCATCGTCGCGAAAAAGTAATCGTGGCGCGTCTCGAACGGCTCGCAATAGTTCGGATTGAGCCAAAAAACGAACTCCATCTCATCGTCGGAATCAGCGTCTTTCAAGGCCCGGTGTAACATATGATTATCTGTCAATCGAAAATCCGATCGAAACCAGCATACTCGTCTCATCTCTCCCACTCCTATCTAAAAAAGAAGCATAGCGCGGCTATGCTTCTTTCCATTATACAAACTCAATCAATAAGTCGTCACTTTGGATTGTGTCGCCTTCTTTAATATGGACCGCTTTGACTTCACCGTCTTGAGCGGCTTGGACCGTCGTCTCCATCTTCATCGCTTCCGTGACGAGGAGCTGTTCCCCGCGATGGACACGGCTACCAGGTTCGACGAGCACTTTCAACACCGATCCCGGCATCGAAGCACCAACTTGTTTCGGGTTCGTCCGATCAACTTTCGGTCGGCTCGTCGTCGCCGATTTCACGTTCACGTCTTTGATTTCGATTTCACGCGGTACCCCGTTCATCTCATACGAGACAAGACGGATACCGTCCTCGTTCGCCGCACTGATTTGAACGAGTTTGATGATGAGCGTCTTCCCGGTCTCGATCTCGACTTGAATCGTCTCTCCGACGTTCAAGCCGTAGAAGAACGTTAACGTGTCGAGGACGGATACATCGCCATACGTCGTCGAATGGGTGACGTAATCCTCGAACACTTTCGGATACAACGCGTTCGAGAGCAGTTCGAAGTCCGTCACCGGGCGCTCGAGCTTCTCGAACAACTTCGTCTGCGCCGCCTTGAAATCATACGGTTCGATCAGTTTACCCGGACGTACGTCGAGCGGTTTTTCGCCTTTCAAGATGGCTTGTTGCACGTCTGTCGGGAATCCGCCTGGAGGCGTTCCGAGCTCACCGCGCATCATTTCGACGACCGAGTCTGGGAAGTCGAGTTGGTGACCCCGCTCGACCACATCTTGTTCGTTCAAGTTATGTTGGACCATGAACAGTGCCATGTCCCCGACAACTTTTGACGACGGCGTCACTTTGACGATATCGCCGAACAACATGTTGACGCGGGCGTACATCGCCTTCACTTCGCTCCAACGGTCGCCTAACCCGACCGCTTTCGCTTGTTGTTGCAAGTTCGAGTACTGTCCGCCCGGCATCTCATGCTCATAAACCGATGGGTTCGAAGCACGCATATCGCTTTCGAACGGCTCATAGTTATGACGCACGTCTTGCCAGTAGTCGCTGATGACCTCGTAATGCTTCACATCGATTTTCGGTTGACGCTCGTGATGGTCGAGCGCATAAATCAAGCTGCCGCCTGAAGGTTGTGACGTCATGCCTGACATCGAGCTCGCAGCCACGTCGACGATGTCGACGCCCGCATCCGTCGCCCGGGCATACGTGAAGATTCCGTTGCCGGAAGCGTCATGCGTGTGCAAGTGGATCGGCAAGTCGACGGCATCTTTCAAGGCTGAGACGAGCGCGTATGCCGACTCTGGCTTGAGCAGGCCGGCCATGTCTTTAATCGCAAGAATATGAGCCCCGCTCGCTTCGAGTTTCTTCGCCAAATCGACGTAGTACGGCAAGTGGTACTTCGGACGGTTGCCATCGTACAGGTCGCCCGTATAACAAACGGCCGCTTCCGCGACTTTTCCAGTCGGTAACGTCGCGTCGATTGCAAGTTGAATCGACTCGAGGTTGTTCAAGCTGTCGAAGATCCGGAACACGTCGACACCCGCATAGGCCGCCTCATGGACGAACTGTTCGATGACGTTGTCGGCATAGTTTTTATACCCGACCGCATTCGCGCCGCGAAGCAACATTTGAATCAAGACGTTCGGCATCTTCTCGCGGAGCCGCATGAGGCGAACCCATGGGTCTTCCGAGAGGAAACGATAGGCGACGTCGAACGTGGCCCCGCCCCATGCCTCGACCGAGAATAGCTCTGGCATGAGTTTACTCGTCGGTTCGGCGATATTGACGATGTCTTGTGTCCGCATCCGCGTCGCAAGAAGCGACTGGTGCGCGTCTCGCATCGTCGTATCCGTCAACAACAGTTCAGGTTGACGTTTGATCCAATCGGCAAGGCCGTCCGGACCGAGCTCCGTCAAAATCTGTTTCGTACCTGGTTTGGCTTCAGCCGGAAGGTCTTGCGGAATCCGGACCGAGCGGCTAATCGGCTTATCTTTCAATCCGACACCCGGGAATCCATTCACGGTGACGTCGCCGATATAGTTGAGCAACTTCGTTCCACGGTCTTTCCGTTTCGGGAAGACGAACAGTTCTGGCGTCTCGTCGATGAACGACGTGTTGTAGTCACCGCTGATGAAGTTCTGGTGCTTCATCACGTTAATCAAGAACGGAATGTTCGTCTTGATGCCGCGAATCCGGAACTCGTTCAAGTTACGGACCATTTTCGAAGCCGCTTGTTCGAACGTCATGCCGTGTGTCGACAGCTTCACGAGAAGCGAGTCATAATACGGTGAAATCTCGGCCCCGACGTAAGCGTTCCCGCCGTCGAGTCGGACCCCGAAGCCGCCCGGAGAGCGGTACGCCATAATTTTGCCTGTGTCCGGCATAAAGTTGTTGCCCGGGTCTTCTGACGTGACACGTGACTGGATCGCGTAACCGAGCAATTTGATGTCTTCTTGTTTCGGCATATGGATGACGTCGCCGTGGAGCGACTCGCCTTGCGCGATCATGAGCTGGGTCTGCACGATATCGAAGCCGGTCACCATCTCTGTGATCGTGTGCTCGACTTGGATACGCGGGTTGACCTCGATGAAGTAGAACGACTCGTCTTCCGTGACGAGGAACTCGACCGTCCCGGCGTTGATGTAGCCGACGTGGCGCATGAGCTTAACCGCCGCGTCACAAATCGCTTGGCGCGATTCCTCAGACAACGTCACACACGGTGCGACCTCGACGACTTTTTGGTGTCGGCGTTGGACCGAACAGTCACGTTCGAACAAGTGGATGATGTTGCCGTGGTCGTCCCCGAGGATTTGGACCTCGATGTGTTTCGGACGCTCCACTAATTTTTCTATGTACACTTCGTCTGAACCGAACGCTTGCTTCGCCTCTGACTTGGCACGTTCAATCAAATCTTTCATCTCAGCTTCCGTGCGGATGACACGCATCCCGCGGCCGCCGCCGCCCATCGCCGCTTTGACCATGAGTGGGAACCCATGCTCGTTCGCAAACTCGAGCGCGTCTTCGTATGATGTGAGCGGTCCGTTCGAACCTGGAATGACCGGGAGACCGGCCGCGATTGCGCTTTGACGGGCCCGAACTTTATCCCCGAACGCATGAAGATGCGATTCATTCGGACCGACGAAGATGATACCTTCTTCACGGCAACGACGTGCGAGCTCGATGTTCTCAGATAAGAAACCGTATCCTGGGTGAATCGCGTCAGCCCCCGACTGTTTCGCGATTCGAATCACGTCCTCGATATCGAGATAGGCGTCAATCGGCTTTTTATCGAGACCGATCAAATATGCCTCGTCCGCTTTAAAGCGGTGTAACGAGCCGCTGTCTTCTTGTGAATAGACGGCGACTGTGCGCATTCCTAGTTCAGTGGCTGCCCTAAATACACGAATGGCGATCTCTCCACGGTTGGCTACAAGTAATTTGCTAATTGGTTTCAACATAAATCCCCCCATTTAAGTAGTTCGAACCTTCTTACCTGACAACATGTAACGATGAACCTTGCACGTTTTCGGCTGATTTCTCACGAATCTCAGCCCGTCTTGTTGCTTCCCGGTGCCGGTTTCGCATCGAGATGCTACTGAGCACTCCGAGAATGCCCATCGTCATGATGAGTGACGTCCCGCCGTAACTGACGAGCGGGAGCGTGACCCCCGTCCCCGGGAACCAGCCCGACATCGCCCCGATATTGATCCCGGTTTGGACCATGATTTGGGCAGCGATGCCAAATGAGACGAACATCGCGAAGTGATTATCGCTATGATTGGCGATATTGACGGCGCGGAACGCGATGAAAAAGAGCAGGAAGAGGACGACGACGACACCGACAAAGCCGAGCTCTTCCGCGATGATGGACATGATGTAATCCGTCTCCGGTTCGGGCAGATACCCATATTTCTGATAACTGTTCCCGAGACCGACACCGGTCACTCCTCCGTGCACGATCGAGATGATCGACATGAGCAATTGGTGCCCGTAGCCTTCAGGGTCCATGAATGGATTGAAAACGACTTCGATGCGGCTGCGCTGGTTCTCCGAGAAGATTGTCGTGAACATCAAATAGACAAGTCCAACCCCGGCGAGCACAGCAGGCACGATGATCCGAAGCGGCGCCCCGACGGCAAGCCACATGAGGAACATGATGGCCCCGAGGACGAACAAGCCCCCCATATCCGGTTGACCGTTGATGGCGATGGCGTATGGGAAAAAGAAGTAGATGACCGGTATCATGAAGAAGGCACCAAACTGAGCCCGGATTCCTTTTTTAGTGACAGCGGCTCGCCCTAGTCGACCAGGCAACCCTTTCAGCTCCCCATTCCACAACTGGTGATAATAGTTGGCGAGCAGTAGAATCAACACGAATTTGGCGATCTCGACCGGTTGAATCGTAAAGCTGCCGATGATGAGCCAGGCGCGCGCCCCGTTGAGTGGTGGCATCGCCCACGTGATGAACAACAGTACGACCGATATGAAATAGAGGCCGTACAAAATATTAGGTTTTCTAAAGTTCTCATAGCGGAACATCGTCGCAATGAAGTAGACGACAATCCCGATTCCTGCGTAGACGAGTTGGCGATAGAACAAGCCGCTGTTCGCGTAATCGCCGCGATTCCACACGCTCGCACTATAAATCATGATCGAACTGATTCCGACGAGCATGAGCACTGCAATGAACAACGAGAAATCAAAATACCGAAACCGAGTTTTCATGTTTTCACTTCCTTATGTACAACAATCACTGACCCATTATAAAAAAATACTCAAACAGCGCCGCTTGCACAGTTTGAGTATAAGGTTCATAAATCTGAAGCTTCCGCGAGGGCGGACAGCTTTTGTTCCAATGAATCGAGCAGTCCTTTACCTTCAATGTCTGAAATGAGTCCAAGACGGACCGCAAAATCAATTTGGCGTGATAGACCGAACATATGTGTATCAAGCACCTCTTCATAAAGCGGGCACTTCGGCATTTTTAGGTTTTCTAACTGCACTTCAATCAAACAACGGATTTTTTCTGCGTCTGCCTCTAATAGTTGAAGCGCTTGCTCCCGTTGGACTGCAGCCAAATTTGTCGCCACTACGACCCCTCCTCCGTACAATGACAGACTGTTTGTCATAACTCAACTGTACATTATATTTCATCATAATTCAATGAACAGTCTGGATTCACCGCGAGTTTCTCGCAGTTTCCCTTTTTCTGAGAAAGAGCTGTATAATGTACAGTGTATTGTGAATAAAAGGGGGCGTATCCATGATTTTTCCACTAGACGGAGCGGTTCGTCACGCGCTGACGATCGACCCGACCGTTTGGATTTTTGATGACCGCAAGCGAAACGTCGAGGACCTCGACCGCGCGGTAGAAAGTGATAACGACGCATACTATGCCAAGATGGGGAAGGCATGGGATGACGGCTTGACGCAAGGGTCACGCGTCGACCATAACAAACCGATGTCTCGGGCTGATAAGGATGCGGCGCTGCGCGACTCGTTCGCGATGCCGTTCGCGCCATTCCTTCAAAATGCCGAACCGATCGCCACGGCGACGCACGTCAGTTTTTATGGGGAGACGGTGCTCACGTTGCCAATCGACGTGGCCAGAAGTGTTTACTTACAGTTCTCTCGAGACGGAAAAGTACTCGCGGACGGTCCGGTGTACGTCTTGCACAATCAACAAGTATGGCGCGGTGTCCATCACATCGCCGTGAGAACAGAGGCATGATAGAGAAGGCACAGCGCCTTCTCTTTTTTTAGACTTTTTACTTCATAAAGTGTAACATATAGGGTATCGAAAAACTTCAATCTCGAAAGGTCGTGACGCTTACGTACCCTTTATGGAAGAAAAACTTAATCATCGTCTGGATCGGTAGCTTTTTGACGGCGGCCTCGATGAGTCTAGTCCTACCGTTCCTCCCCTTGTTCATCGAAGAACTCGGGGTCACCGATTCCGACCAAGTCGTTACGTGGTCCGCGGTCGCATTCGGCGCCACTTTCCTCGTGGCTGCCATCGTCTCCCCGCTGTGGGGACGGCTCGCCGACCAAAAAGGCCGCAAACTGATGCTCATCCGCGCTAGTCTCGGCATGGCCGTCGTCATGACGCTCATCAGTTTCGTCCAAGATGTGTATCAGCTCGTCGGCTTACGGCTCTTAATGGGTGCCGTATCCGGATTCATCTCGGCGGGGATCACCCTCGTCGCTTCACAAACGCCTAAAGAGAAAAGTGGCTGGGCGCTCGGCACACTGTCGACCGGTGGCATCACCGGCGGACTCCTCGGTCCTTTGATTGGAGGACTCCTCGCAGACTTGATTGGGCTTCGACCCGTTTTTCTCTTGACCGGCAGTGCCTTATTCATCACGTTCCTCATCACACTCGTGTTCATCAAAGAGGACTTTGTGCCGGTGGCGCGCGAGCGGCTTGATTCGACGCGATCGATGATCGCCTCGCTCCGTAACCCGCAACTCATATTTAGTCTGTTTCTGACGACGTTCTTAATCACGTTCTCGGCCCAATCGATTGGCCCACTGATGACGCTGTATGTCCGGGAATTGAACCCGTATACGACGTCGCTCGCTTTTATCGCAGGGATTGTCGCTTCGGCACCGGGTGTGGCCGCCCTCATTTCCGCACAACGTCTCGGTCGGCTCTCCGACCGCTACGGGGCCGAACGCATCCTGTTCTGGGCGCTCATCGTCTATAGTGCCTTCTTGATTCCGCAGGCGTTCGTAACGTCGACGACACAACTCGTCATCATGCGATTCGGTCTCGGCTTCGCCACGGCGGCGCTCATGCCGTCGGTACAGTCGTTGCTCCGCCAACATACGCCGAGTCGGGCGACCGGCCGCATCTTCTCTTATAACCAATCGGCCCAGTTCATGGGCAACTTGCTCGGACCGTTGTTCGGTTCGCAAGTCGTCGCCCACTTCGGATTCTCGGCACTGTTTATCGTAACCGGTCTGATTATGCTGATGAACGCTTTCCTGGAAAAATCGAACGTGCAAGTGGCACTCCATCCGAATACGAAATAAACGCCGAGCGGCCGCTCGGCGTTTTTCGTTATAGTAAATCGGCGGCCAACCGCGCGAGCGACGAGCGCTCCCCTTTGATGAGTTGGACGTGTCCGAATACGTTTTGACCTTTGAAGCGTTCGACAGCGTACGTGAGACCGTTCGAATACTCGTCCAAATACGGATGGTCGATTTGATACGGGTCCCCGACGAGGACGATTTTCGAGTTCTCGCCGACCCGGGTCAGAATCGTCTTAATCTCATGTTTCGTCAAGTTTTGGGCCTCGTCGATGATAATGAACTGATCCGGCATGCTGCGACCACGGATATACGTGAGCGCCTCGAGCTGAATCGATTTGATGCCGGCCAAGATGTTCCCGAGTTCGTCTTTCGAGTTGGCGTTGAACAAGAACTCCAAGTTATCATAAATCGGCTGCATCCATGGCCGGAGCTTCTCTTCCATCTCACCGGGCAAATAACCGATGTCGTTCCCCATCGGGACGACCGGCCGGGCCACGACGAGCTTGTTGAAGCGACGTTCGTCCTCGACGAGCGACAGGCCTGCCGCGAGCGCGAGCAACGTCTTCCCGGTCCCGGCCTTCCCGAGCAGTGTCACGAACGGAATATCGTCCCGCAACAACAAGTCGAGCGCCATCCGTTGCTGGACGTTACGGGGATGGATGCCCCACACGTGTTCGACGTCTAGCGAGAGCGGACGAAGGATCGGTTGCAACCCATCGACGACCGCAAGTGCACTCGCTTTCGAGACGTTACTCTTTAAGACGACGAATGAGTTCGGATATAGCAGTTTTTTTGAAACGGCTTCTAGCGGAAGCTGGCGGACTTTATAAAATTCATCGATGATGGCTTGATCGACTTCGATTTCACGATAGCCGGCGTATAAATTCGTCGTATCGACGATGTGGTCGGTCAAGTAATCCTCGGCTTCAATGCCGATGGCGTCCGCTTTGACACGGACGAGTATATCTTTCGAGACGACCACGACTTTACGGGTCCGGTCGTGCTCGTATTGTTTCATCAGTCCGAGTGCCACGGTCAGGATACGATTGTCGTTCGTCATGACGTCGAACGGGAAATCGACGGTATGCTCGTGACCGATCTCGACGAACAAGCGTCCGCCGTTCTCGAGCGGGACCCCGTCGTGCAGTTTTCCGGTCGTCCGCAGTTGGTCGAGCACGCGTGCCGTTTCTCGGGCGTTGCGGCCGACTTCATCCATGTTGCGTTTTTTACCGTCAAGCTCTTCTAAAACGATGGCGGGGATGACGACATCGTGCTCATCGAATTGGAACAGGGATAGTGGGTCGTGTAAGAGTACGTTCGTATCGAGCACATACGTTTTTTTCATAGACTTTGCCGCCCCTCGAAAATTGTTGGTGATCAAGAATTCAAACTCTCCTTGACTTCACGGTCCAACTTTTCTGCTGCTTCGACATCGTACGTCTTGACGATGTCCGGTTGTCCATACGTCGCCCCATAAAAGGATATATTACGGACCTCCTCGACTTTCCCTTCAAAAAAGCGAAGGTGTAATGCCGGCTTCACGCTCGGCTCGAACTCGTGTACGTGTGACAGGGCGATGCTGTAGGCAAGTCCTCCTTCAAGAAAGATGAGACTCGCTGTCTTTTCCTGCGAGAGCAACGTGATCACATGCGAATTCTTCGTCAACGCCAAGCGAATCGTCCTCTCGTTCGGCGCTTGCACCCAGCTGATCGCATGGGTGATCGGCCACCGTTTCGGCTCATCAAACGTGACTAAAAACGTCAACGGCATCTCGTTCAATACGTCTTGTTGCGCCCTCGAAAGTTCGAACGCAGCTTTACTCGCCATAGACTCCCCTCCTCCCGAACGGGTATACGAAATGGATTCGCCCTTACAATCCTCTTTCCCTGCTTTTCTCTCCTGAAATCATGCTATAATCAACGAAGAGGAAGGTGAGACCATGCGCGTAAAGTGCTCTCTTTGTGACAAAATCGATACGATTGATTCGTGGTCGTTCGAAGCGAAACGACTTCGTAATAAACCTGCTAAAACATATATGTGCCAGACGTGTCAAGAACGCATCACCGCGCGAACCGCGGAACGTGTCGCGACCGGCCAATTCCACCTATATCCATCGTTCCGGCAAAAACGGAGATGGTAATCAAAAATGGACGTATCGCCCGAGGGCGTTACGTCCATTTTTTAATGTGATTCGATGCCTTGTCGACGGTTCCACCAGAGGCGACCCCGGTAGATTGCCAAGACGACAGCCATGACAAGGAGAACTTCTGGAATCGGCCATGTGAAGAAGACGAGCGCCATCGTGCCTGCACCGAGTGCGAGCAACATATAGACGACGAGTGACTTCCACCACGTCAATTGTTTCGCAAAACCTAATTTAAACACAAGGATTGTCAATAAGATGACCGTGACGATTAACGCGTTGAACCCGACCGAGAAGTCGTTCGCGTCACTGCCGACGCCAAGTAGCGAGGCAATCCACGGCACATCGATTTGTGTGATGTCCATCGTTTGAGAAGCTTTCAAGCTGATAATCCCCCTTTATTTCCTACACAACCATTCTACACTATCCAAAACAAAAGGGAACGCCTAGGCGCTCCCTTTTTTCCGACTTATTCTTTACCAAGTTTACGACGCTTGTCAGCTTTCTCGCGCTCGTTCTTGTTCAAGACTTTTTTACGGAGACGGATCGACTCCGGCGTGATTTCACAGTACTCGTCATCGTTCAAGAACGTGAGCGATTCTTCGAGTGAGAAGACGCGTGGACGTTTCAAGACTTGTGTCGAGTCTTTTGCTGAAGCACGCATGTTCGTCAACTGTTTGCCTTTGACAGCGTTGATCGCGAGGTCGACGTCGCGGTTACATTCACCGATGATCATTCCCTCGTATACTTCTACACCTGGCTCGATGAAGATCGTTCCACGGTCTTCAAGGGCACCGATCGAGTAAGCCGTCGACTTACCAGGTTCGATACAAACCATGACACCGCTGCGGCGGCCGCCGATGTCAGCAGAGATGAACGGACGGTACTCTTCGAACGTGTGGTTCAAGATTCCGTATCCGCGTGTCGCTGACAAGAACTCGTTACGATATCCGATGAGGCCACGTGAAGGAACGATGAATTCCATACGTGTTTGACCGTTGTCGTTCGTGTTCATGTTGGCAAGTTCACCTTTACGGAGACCGATTGATTCCATGACTGAACCCGTGTACTCTTCTGGGACGTCAACGATAACGCGCTCAAACGGTTCGATCTTCGTACCATCTTCGTCTTCACGGATGATAACTTGTGGTTTCGAAACTTGAAGTTCGTAGCCCTCACGACGCATGTTCTCGATCAAGATCCCGAGGTGAAGCTCACCACGTCCTGATACGATCCATTGGTCAGGAGAATCTGTGTTCTCGACACGGAGTGAAACGTCCGTCTCAAGTTGTTTCATCAAACGCTCTTCGATTTTACGTGCCGTCACGAAATCGCCTTCGCGCCCTGCGAATGGAGAGTTGTTCGTCATGAAACGCATTTGAAGTGTTGGCTCATCGATGCGAAGGAGCGGAAGTGGCTCTTCTTTACCGACTGGCGTGACCGTCTCACCGACGTTGATATCTTCCATCCCGGCGATGGCGATCAAGTCACCAGCTTTGGCTTCTTCGATTTCAACACGTTTGAGGCCGAAGTAACCGAACAATTTAGTGACGCGCAATTGTTTGATTGATCCGTCTGTTTTGCAAAGTGAGACTGACTCGCCAACTTTGATTTTCCCACGGAAGACGCGACCGACACCGATCCGGCCAAGGTAGTTGTCATAGTCGAGCATCGTGACTTGGAACTGAAGCGGCTCATCCGAGTTATCGATTGGTGCCGGTGTGTTCTCAAGAATCGTGTCGAGCACGTACGTGATTGTATCTTCTTGCTTCTCTGGATCAGGATCGAACGAACTTGAACCGCTGACGGCAGACGTATAGACGACAGGGAATTCAAGTTGATCTTCATCTGCTCCAAGGTCGATCAACAAGTCGACAACTTCGTCGACGACGTCGAGTGGGCGTACCATCGGCTTGTCAATTTTGTTAACGACAACGATTGGACGGAGACCTTGGTCGAGTGCTTTCTTCAATACGAAACGCGTTTGCGGCATGCAGCCTTCACGTGCATCGACAACGAGGATAACGCCGTCAACCATGCGCATGATCCGCTCTACTTCACCACCGAAATCGGCGTGACCTGGTGTATCAACGATGTTGATGCGTGTATCTTTATAATCGATTGCCGTGTTTTTCGCGAGAATCGTGATTCCGCGTTCACGTTCGATGTCGTTCGAGTCCATGGCGCGTTCTGCGACCATTTCGTTTGTCCGGAATGTACCAGACTGTTTCAATAATTCATCGACGAGCGTTGTTTTACCGTGGTCAACGTGGGCGATGATGGCTACGTTCCGAAGGTTAGTTCTTACATTCATGTAGTTAGTCCTCTCTTATTTAAAAAAGTTTCATCTTTTATTCAACTTTAAGAGTATAGCACACGTCCCACCACCTTTGTCGAGTGTTATCAACTGTTAACGTTTTCAAACGCATCATTTTTGACTACAATGAAGAAGACCAGCGAAAGAAGGGGGAATCTCCATGCAACTCATGTTCGTTTTAATCGCGACCGCGGTCGTCGCCGGCTTCGTCGGTATCGGCATCGGTGTCGCTGAAGGAAGTGCCGCCATCATCATCGGCAGTCTCGCCTTGAGCGGTATCGCCACATTTTTTGGAATCAACTTGCGCCGCCGGGTCCTCTCGAACCGACGTCCATAACACAAGGCCCGGGCAAAACGCCCGGGCCTTCTCTATGATTTTGTCCTTTTTGCACCCACGCTTATAGGTCGCGCGTCAGACAGATGCGGTCACGCAGGGCGAGCCCGTCCTCTTCGATTGGCGGATACCCGTGGTCCGGGAAGTAGTCGCGCTCGATCGATTCAAAGCGGAAACCGGCTTGTTGATAGAAGCGCAACTGGACGATGCTCGAGTTGCCTGTACAGACGAGCATTTGCTTCGCCCCGCTGCTCTCGGCCCGACGAATCGCGTCTTGTAGCAGACGCTGCCCGATCGTCTGGTTCTGCCGTTCCGGTTTGACGGCAATATTGACGAGCTCGATTAACGTCTCATTGCGTCTGACGAGCATGTACGCTCCGACACGTTCCCCGCCGAGCGTGGCTTCATATGTCGTCCCTGCTTTGTATTGATCGCGGACCATCGCCTCATTCGGGTTGGCCAGGACGAGCAAGTCACGGACGCGGTCGTAAGACCCGTTGATTCCAATTTGCAAGTCTGGCTTCACTTCAGGTGTTGCGCCCTTTGCGATGACGTAATGCTTCACGACGTCTTTGACGAACGTCTCGCTCCCCGCAAGAACGGACGTCTTCCCGTCATAGCGGACTGGCTCCCCATAAATCGAGACGAGCCGTCCCCCGACTTCTTCGACGAGCAGTTTACCGGCAGCATAGTCCCACGGCATATTGCGCATCGTAATATACCCGTCGACTCGTCCCGCTGCGAGCCAGGCGAGTTCGAGTGAGGCGGCCCCATGCGCCCGCGTGCCGACCGAATCGCGCACAATTGGCGCGAGAACTTCTGGTGCGATTTGCTGGTTCGGCGTCACCCATGTCGCGTTCATACTGAGGAAAGCATCCCGGACATGGTGCTCTTTGATGATCGGGAGTTTTCGGCCGTTCAATGTCGTCCCGACTCCACGGCGTGCGACGAACAGCTCGTCCGCCATCACATCATAGACGAAACCGTACTCGATAACCCCATCGACCATGATGGCAATCGAAATGGCGAACATTCGCTTTTGATGGATGAAGTTTAATGTGCCGTCAATCGGGTCGACGAACCAGACCGTGCCCGACAAATCATCCGGTTCCGTCGAGATGCCCTCTTCCCCGATAATATGATGCTCGGGATACGACTCACGAATCCGGTCGACAATCAACTGTTCGACGGCCCGATCGATTTCCGTGACCAAATCACCTTTCCCCGTCTTGCGTTCGATTCGATAGCTCTCGTCAATCTGTAAGCGGATATACTCCCCTGCCTGTTTAATCAAGTCAATCGCGAACCATTCCAACATGTTTATCACCTCTATTATGTATTGTACCAAACAAAAACCAGTATCCGCATGGAATACTGGTTGAATGGGTGGTTGTGGGTCAGGCTTCGAGACGCAATAGTTCTTGGCGATATTTCTCTAACCGATGCTTGCTAGCCTGGACAGTGGCATCATCTTGTGACGCCATTGCATCGAAGAGCGTTGCCAATTCATAATCAATCTCTAAGCGCAGCACCGGAATCCGTTTTTCTGCGTCTTTTCTTTTGAATGCCTCGATCACTTGTTTCATGAGATGCCACACTCCTTTAGTTGGGCTACAAGTTACGGTTTAGTGAGTTGAATTGAGTATATCAGATGAGATTCAAAAAAGAAAGATAATTGTCTGACTATTTTGAATTTTTTATCTTAGTGAGTATATTCCCATTTCAACTGAGCCTAAACCTGATTGAACTGTTAATGATATGTACCCTATTTATAAGAGAAATAACAAAAAAAGCATGAGAAAACGGTTACGTCCTCCCATGCTTTCCAGCAGTTACAACTTTATAATCTTTGCATTTGATTTTAGGGCCGCTTGGACCGTACGATAGGTAGAGTATCCGGTCTGCTCATCGTGAACGGCACTCAGCTGTTTCTCTTCTGACTTCGACGTCACGATTTGTTTGAACGACCGATACGCGTCCAAAAACGATTCCCGGTCGACACCGCCTTCATTGGCCAAGGCGACTTGGTTATAGAACTCGACGACTTCAATCAGTTCATCTGTCGTCCAGTCCGGATTGATCGGATAGTTGATTTGCATATTCTTCACCTCGACAACCATTGTATCAACAAAAAAAACTATTGCAAGTTGGGATAGAAATCACTATAGTTTTTTTGTTGCATTGTTTTTGAATCGAAATGTTCAGATTGCCCAAAGCTTGAAACCAAACCGACAACCCATATACACACTGTTATCAAGGAGGACTTACTATTGAAACTTAAAGGTGCTACACAGCTCGAGACACCGCTCTTTGACACGTTGCTCACGCACGTGGATACGAACCCGATCGCGTTCCATATCCCTGGCCATAAAGGCGGAAAAGGGATGGACCCTCAATTCCGTGACTTCATCGGCGAAAACGCCTTGAAAATCGATTTGATCAACATCGCCCCGCTCGATGATCTCCATCATCCGAAAGCGTCGATTGCCGAGGCCGAGCGCCTCGCTGCCGAGGCGTTCCGTGCCGACGAGACGTTCTTCTCGGTCCAAGGGACGTCGAGTGCCATCATGGCGATGATCATGGGCGTCGTCGGTCCGAACGAGAAAATCATCGTTCCCCGGAACGTGCATAAATCCGTCATGTCCGCCCTCATCTTGACCGGGGCCCACCCGGTCTTCATCCATCCGGAATATGATGAGACGTACGGGATTGCCCACGGGATCACAGCAAGCGCCGTCGAACGCGCCCTCGAGATGCACCCGGACACGAAAGCCGTCCTCGTCATCAACCCGACCTACTTCGGCATCGCCGGTGACTTAGAGCGTATCGTCGCCGTCGCCCATGCGCAAGACGTACCGGTCCTCGTTGATGAGGCACACGGTGTCCACTTGCCGTTCCACGACGAGCTCCCGCTCTCGGCGATGCAAGCCGGAGCGGACGTCGCGGCCACGAGCGTACACAAGCTCGGCGGCTCGATGACGGGAAGTTCGATTTTGAACGTCCGTCGCGGTCTCGTCTCCCCGGAACGGATTCACGCAATGTTGTCGATGATTACGACGACGTCGACGTCTTACCTCCTCCTCGCGTCGCTCGACGCGGCCCGTCGTCAATTGGCGACGAAAGGAGAAGCGATGAACGAACGTGCCCTCACGCTCGCACGTACGGCTCGTACGGCCATCGACAATATGCCGCACTTATCGGTATATGGTCACGCCGAACTCCATTCAGAGTCGACGTACGCGCTCGACGAGACGAAAATCCTCGTCTCTGTCCGTGAGCTCGGGATCACCGGCTTTGAAGTCGAGAAGTATTTGCGTGAGACGCATCGCATCGAAGTCGAGATGTCAGATTTGTTGAACGTACTGTTCATCGTGACGAGCGCCGACGACGAATCGACTATTCAAGCGTTGATTGACGGCATGCGTGACGTCGTATCGGTTTACGATCAGTCAGGAAACGATTCACTATCGATCATGCTCCCTGAGATTCCACCGCTTGCACTCAGCCCGCGTGACGCGTTCTACGAGGAGACGGAGACGATTCCGCTCGAGAACGCCGTCGGACGCATCTCGGCCGAGTTCATCATGGTGTATCCACCAGGAATCCCGATCATCATCCCGGGAGAACTCATCACGACTTCGACGCTCGACTATATCATGGCGAACATCGAGGCCGGTCTTCCCGTCCAAGGACTTGAAGATGAATCGCTTCAAATGATTAAAGTCATCCAACAGACAAAAGCCATCCGTTAAGACGAAAGCGAGCCGGTCCATATGGACCGGCTCGCTTTGTGTCATCAAAAGAAAAGGTAGCTTATGATGATCGAATTGCTTCCCCTACGTACCATTATAAGAAAACGCTTACATTTTTTCAAGGGTAGAATTTGGCGATTGTTCTTGTTCTTGCCCACTTTCGTCCAGACAGAGTCGTAAAAACTCGGCGACGTAATCTGTATCACGCAACGCGATCCCGAGCATCGGATACAGTTGTCTCGGTTCTTCGAGCGCATGGATGTCAAGAAGGGCAGACTGCCCGGTCTGCATACAGACGACGAGCACTTTTCCCATGAATTGATGCGTATACACAAAGCCGAAATCATAACGTGACGTCTCGGTCTCGATTCCCGTGAAGCGGACACGGCTCGTCTCAGAGACGGTATATAACAATTCTTCATCGAACGCCATCATCGTTCCCTCCTTTCTCACTTCATTCCTTATTTTCCTTTATACTGAACGTATGAAACCTAAGGAGGGTCCCAATGAACATACGAAAAGCTAATGAGCGCGATGGTATCGACTTGGTTCGGCTCATGCGGCAGCTATGGCCCGATGCGCCCGAAGACGAATTGACGTTGGAGGTCCGCCTCGGCATCCGCTCCGGCAAGATGCACTATTTTATCGCGGAGACGGATGAGGCGGTCGGCTTTTGCCAGCTTAGCTTCCGTCATGACTACGTCCCCGGAACGACCTCTTCCCCGTCCGCCTTTTTAGAAGGAATTTACGTCGTTGCATCCGTGCGACAGCAAGACGTGGCGACACTGCTCGTCGAAGCCGCCTCCGCCTACGCCCGGTCGAAAGGATGCGACGAGCTCGCCTCCGATACGGAAGTCGAGAACGACGGCAGCCAACGGTTCCATGAACGCATCGGCTTCCGAGAAGTCGAACGGACCGTCCATTACGTGAAAAAGCTCTCTCGCGAGTAAGCGAGAGAGCTTTTGACTTATTTAACGACGTGGATTGGCATACCCATTGCGATTTCTGCCGCTTCCATTGCCATCTCACCGAGTGATGGGTGAGCGTGGATTGTAAGCGCGATATCTTCTGCAGTCATGCCTGCTTCGATAGCGAGACCAAGCTCGGCAATCATATCTGAAGCGCCAGTTCCCGCGATCTGAGCACCGATCAAGAGACCGTCCTCTTTACGCGTGATGAGCTTCATGAAGCCGTCTGGCTCGTCAAGAGCGAGGGCACGGCCGTTCGCTGCGAATGGGAATTTCGATACAGTGATCTCAAGTCCTTCTTCTTTTGCGAGTGGCTCTGTGTAACCGACTGTTGCAAGTTCAGGGTCAGTGAAGACAACCGCTGGGATTGCTGAGTAGTCGAGGTACGCTGGCTTACCGGCAGCTGCCTCCGCTGCGACTTTCGCTTCGTAAGAAGCTTTGTGCGCGAGCGGTGGTCCAGGTACGATGTCGCCGATTGCGTAGATATTTTCGTTCGACGTTTTGCACTGGTCGTCGATTTCGATGATGCCGCGGTCGCTGACTTTGACTTCCGCGTTTTCGAGACCGATGTCGCCAGTGTTTGGACGACGGCCGACTGTGACGAGGACGTAGTCCGCTTCAACAGACTGCTCTTCGCCGTTCACTTCAAACTTAACTGTTACGCCGTCTTCTGTTTCCTCGACGCCTTTTGCAAGAGCGTTCGTGTGAATCGTGACGTTGCCTTTTTGTTTGAGTTTCTTTTTGACGATTTGCGTCATTTGCGGCTCGAAGCCAGACAAGATGTCGCTTGCGCCTTCAACGACGACGACTTCTGTATCGAAGTTCGCGTACGCTGTGCCGAGCTCCATACCGATGTAGCCGCCGCCGATGACGACGAGTTTCTTCGGTACTTCAGGAAGAGCCAATGCGCCAGTTGAAGAAAGGACGCGTTTTGACCATTTGAACGATGGAATCTCGATAGGTGTTGAACCAGTCGCGATGATCGCTTTTTTGAACTTGTAAGGAGTCGAGCTATCTTCTGTGATGACACGTACTGTGTCTTCAGATGCGAAGAAAGCTTCACCTTGAACGATTTCAATCTTGTTACCTTTCAAAAGGCCTTTGACGCCGCCAGTCAATTTGTTGACGACCGACTGTTTCCAGTCTTGGACTTTTGTGAAGTCGACTGACACGTTGTCAGACGTTATTCCCATTGAAGAGTGACCTTTAGCGTGCTGGAAGTTGTGACCAGCAGTGATCAATGCTTTCGATGGGATACAACCGACGTTCAAGCAGACGCCACCAAAGTTTCCTTTTTCGACGATCGTGACTTTAAGGCCGAGTTGTGCGCCACGGATGGCTGCGACGTATCCACCAGGACCGGCGCCGATGACAAGCAAATCAGTTTCTTGTGCGAATTCTCCTACTACCATGTTCTTATCCCTCCATCATTAGAAGTGCTGGATCTTGAAGCAAGCGTTTCACCATGTTGAGTGCGTTTTGAGCTGTTGCACCGTCGATGAGGCGGTGGTCAAAGCTGAATGAAAGCGCGAGGACTGGAGCCGCGACGATTTCACCGTCTTTAACGACAGCTTTTTCAGCGATGCGACCGATACCGAGAATTGCAACTTCTGGGTGGTTGATGACAGGTGTGAACCATTGTCCACCAGCTGAACCGATGTTCGTGATTGTGATCGATCCGCCTTTCATGTCGTCCCCAGCAAGTTTGCCTTCACGTGCTTTACCGGCAAGCTCATTGATGTTTGTAGCGAGTGCATAGATTGATTTACGGTCCGCTTCTTTGACGACAGGAACAACGAGACCGTTGTCCGTATCAGCAGCGATACCGATGTTGTAGTAGTTTTTGTAGACGATTTCTTCGTTGACATCGTCGATTGACGCGTTGATCGCTGGGTAAGCTTTCGCTGCAGCAGTCAATGCTTTAACGACGAACGGCAAGTACGTGAGTTTCACGCCTTGGTCAGCAGCCACTTGTTTGAACTCTTTACGGAGTGCGACGAGTTTCGTAACGTCGACTTCGTCCATGAGTGTAACGTGTGGAGCTGTGTGCTTCGAGTTAACCATTGCTTTCGAGATTGCTTTACGGATACCACGGATTTTCTCACGCGTTTCGAGTTCAGGGGTTGCTGACTCGTAAGGTTTGATTTCCGTTTTCGCAGCCGCTGCTGGAGCTACAGATTCTGTTTTCTCTGTTGTAGCTTCTGCTGTTGGTGCTTCTCCGTTTGCGAATGCATCGATGTCTTCTTTCAAGACGCGGCCGTTGTCGCCAGAACCTTGGACTTCACGGATGTCGACGCCTTTTTCACGAGCGTATTTGCGGATTGAAGGCATTGCGATGACGCGCTCCGATTTGTGAAGTTGAACTTCACGCGGGCCGTCTTCTTTCACGTCTTCTTTCACATCTTCAGTCTTCTCTTCAGCTTTAGGCTGTTCAGGAGCTGCTTCTTCTTCACCGGCTGGTGCGTCACCTTCGATATCGAACGTGATGAGGACGTCGCCGACGACCGCAACTGTACCTTCAGAGACTTTGACTTCTTTAACTGTTCCATCAACTGGAGCTGGAATCTCAACGACGGCTTTGTCGTTTTGTACTTCAAGAAGAATGTCATCTTCTTTTACTGTATCCCCTGCTTTTACGAACCACTTGACGATTTCACCTTCGTGAATTCCTTCACCGATGTCTGGTAATTTAAATTCAAATACTGCCACTGGTTTTTCCTCCCATCAATTAATCATGTAAACACAATGAGGGAGACAATTCTCCCTCATCGTTAAATGAACACGATCAGAAGTTGATAACTTCCTTAACTTTTGCAACGACATCTTTATGGTCAGGTAACCATGCGTCTTCACCTTGTGCGAAAGCGAAGACTGTGTCTGGTGCAGTTACACGAAGCACTGGTGCCTCGAGGTGAAGAATTGCGCGTTCTTGAATTTCAGTTACGACGTTAGCCGCAATACCTGCTTGACGTTGTGCTTCTTGAACGACGATCGCACGGCCAGTCTTTTTAACAGACTCGACGATTGTATCGATATCAAGTGGGCTCACTGTCATAAGGTCGATGACTTCGACGTTGATGTTTTCTTTTTCGAGCTCTTCTGCCGCTTTGAGTGACGTGTGGACCATTGCACCGTAAGTGATGATCGAAACGTCAGTTCCTTCGCGTTTCACGTCTGCTTTTCCAAGCTCGATCGTGTATTCGCCTTCTGGAACTTCGCCACGGAATGAACGGTAAAGCTTCATGTGCTCGAGGAACACGACTGGGTCGTTGTCACGGATTGCTGAGATCAAAAGACCTTTTGCATCGTATGGCGTTGACGGGATGACGACTTTAAGACCAGGTGTCTGAGCCATCAAGCCTTCAAGGCTATCCGCGTGAAGTTCTGGTGTTTTAACACCGCCACCGAATGGTGAACGGATTGTGATTGGCTGGCTGTAAGCCCCGCCTGAACGGTAACGCATACGCGCCATTTGAGCTGCGATCGAGTCGAACACTTCGAATACGAATCCGAAGAATTGAACTTCCATGATCGGACGGAAGCCTGTAAGACCGAGACCGATGGCAAGACCACCGATACCAGACTCAGCAAGCGGCGTGTCGAAGACACGGTCTTCGCCGAGCTCGTCTTGGAGACCTTCCGTTGCACGGAAAACCCCACCGTTTTTACCAACGTCTTCTCCGAAAAGAAGTACTTTCTCGTCGCGCTTCATTTCAACGCGCATCGCATCAGTAATCGCTTGGATCATTGTCATTTGAGCCATAACTTACTTCGACTCCTTTGCTGTATATTCTTCAAGCTGCTCTTTCAAGTTTGAAGGAAGTGTTTCGAACATGTTGTTGATGAAGTCCGAAACTTTTTGTTTTGGTTCTTTGTCAGCGAGGCTGATCGCTTCTTTCACGTCTGCTTTCGCTTGTTCGATGACTTCGTTCTCCATGTCTTCGCTCCAAAGCTTCTTGCCTTCGAGGAAGAGGCGGAAACGAACGAGTGGATCTTTCTCTTGGTACTCTGTGTCGAGTTCTTTTGTACGGTAACGCGTTGGGTCATCCCCTGCGAGCGTATGTGGTCCGTAACGGTATGTGAGTGCTTCGATAAGCGTCGGAGTTCCGTCAAGTGCGTCTTTACGCGCTTGTTGTGTTGCGGCGAGGACAGCAAGAACGTCCATTCCGTCAACTTGGATTCCGTTGATTCCCGCTGCGACAGCTTTTTGCGCGATCGTTTTAGCTGCAGTTTGCTTCTCAACAGGTGTCGAGATGGCAAAGCGGTTGTTTTGAACGACGAAGATGGCTGGTGATTTGAATGCACCTGCGAAGTTCAATCCTTCGTAGAAGTCACCTTGTGATGAACCACCGTCACCCGTGTAAGTAATGGCGACGTTTGTGTTGCCGTTGCGTTTGAGGCCCATTGCCACACCCGCAGTTTGAATGATTTGTGCCCCGATGATGATTTGCGGCATCAAGACGTTAACGTCTTCAGGAATACGGTTACCTGCGACGTGACCACGTGAGAACAAGAACGCTTGATAAAGCGGAAGTCCGTGGAATACGAGTTGCGGGATATCACGGTAGCCTGGAAGAATCCAGTCTTGTTTGTCGAGCGCATATTGCGTCCCGATCATCGTTGCTTCTTGACCAGCCACTGGCGCGTAGAAACCTAGGCGTCCTTGACGGTTGAGCGAGATGGCACGTTGGTCCCAGATTCGTGTGTAGACCATGCGGCGCATAAGCTCCTGAAGTTGCTCGTCCGTTACATCTGGCATTGCGTCTTGGTTGACGACCTCGCCCTTCTCGTCGAGAATACGGAACGTTTGGAAGTTTTCTTCCACGTTTTGAAGTACCTGAACGTTGTTCATTCGTTTCACCTCATCCTTTCAACTATGAGACAATTGTCTTTTTTGTGATCAAACACTACCTCAAATCTTAAGTGTATCTGTCCAAAAAAGCAATCTGTATTAACGTGATTCAGGAAAGTTACACTTATCCTGCCGTTTCCTAGTCAGTATAAAACGGGTTGTTATAATAACGCAAAAAATATGCTCACTCTATAAAAACGCTTACATCAACACATCTTTTCCCTTATTTCGCCTCTGTATCATTTTCATTTCACCTTCTGTACCATCTAAGCGAAATGACTAATAAATATGATATAATTGGTCATATCGCAATGAGAAAGGAAGTTTTGCATGTTAACGATGAAAGATGTGATTCGTGAAGGAGACGAGCGGCTCCGCGCCCGCTCAATCGAAGTGCCGGTCCCACCGACGGCAGAAGACCTCGCGCTACTCGACGAGATGGAGACGTTCCTCGTCAACAGCCAAGATCCAGAGATGAGCGCGAAGTATGAACTTCGGGGCGGTGTCGGCATCGCCGCACCACAACTCGGCGTCAATCGCCGCTTTTTCACGGTCCTGCTCCATGAAGAAGAAGAGACGTTCAAACTATCCATCTTCAATCCGAAGATTACGAGCCACTCGGTCGAACAGACGTACTTGAATGGCGGTGAAGGCTGTCTATCTGTCGACCGTGTCGTCAAAGGCAACGTGCCCCGATACCGACGCATCACGATTGAAGGGTTTGACCGTGACGGCGCCCCGATTAAATTGCGGCTCCGCGGTATGCGCGCCATCGTCTGTCAACATGAGCTCGACCATTTAGATGGGGTGCTCTTTTACGACCGCATCAACACGACCAACCCGTTAGAGACCTACGGTGAGCCGATTTGAGGTGACGAGCTTGAAGAAAAAGGCACTGTTGTTAGTATTCCCATTTCTGTTTCTTTTAATCGGGGGATGTGTCCGAATCGAATATGATGCGACCGTCCACTACGACCAATCGGTCACGTTAGAGACGACGTATGCTTTCCGCGACCATCCGGTCATGAAGCTGCTCAATTTGCGGCTCGATTGGGATACATGGAAACAACAGGCGAATGAGAACGGGTATGCGACACGTGACTACTCGAGTCAAGACGACTATGAAGGCATGGTGCTCAAGAAGACGTTCGACAACGTCGATGATCTCCAAAACATTAAAGAGGAGTGGAAGACCGGTCCGGCCGGTATCCTCGTCCCACCTGATATGAAGTTTGATGTCGAAAAAGAGGATGGGATTTGGTTTGATTCATACGTCATGAACACGAACCTCGACCTGCGGCTCGAACGCGTCGATTTGCCAGGTCTGAATTTAAGCGGCTCCCCGAAACAACTGGCCGAACGCTATGTTCGACAAGCCGATATCCGGTTCAATCTGACCGTGCCGACCGGGGTGTTCGTCGAAGACGGCACCGGACTCGATGTACGGTCGATGAAACATGTCGAGTGGCAAGTGTACGGTGGCCGTCAAAATAATATGACACTCGTCGCCCACGTGCCGAACGTCAAGGCGTGGATTATCACAGGCGTCATCATCGTCGTCCTTGGCCTAGTCGCTTTCTTTGTTTGGCGAAAATATCGTCAAAACGTCGGTAATCCAGACAAGACGTCGATTCGTTCTCGCATCTTCGGCGGCTTCATCCTCGTCTTGACGCTCGCGTTGATGATCGTGACGATTCGAGACGAGTTGACGACGGAACGGAAATCTGAGGCGATTCGCCAGGCGGCGCAGACGGACGAGTTCATCCCGACGTTCGCCGTTCACGGCTTGCTCGGGACCGACCGCACATTCCTCCGCTTCTCGCAGTATATGGAACAGCGCGGGCTGGCGAAAGATGGAGCCCTCTGTACCGTGACGGTGAAAGGCGCGGTCGATTGCGTCATCAACGACTATAGTTCGAACCGACCGATTGTCCGGATTGAATATGAGGATGCCGAGGCATCGCTCAACAATCAGACCAAGTGGTTAAACCTTGCCATCGAACGCTATAAACAGGAACGAAACCGTTCGTTCGACCGGATGTATTTGATCGGTCACAGCATGGGCGGTGTGGCGGCAGCGAACTATATCTTGAATCAAGACGAATACATCGTCGATAAGTTCGTGACGTATGATAGTCCGTTCGCCGGAACACGACTTGCCAACTTCGGTCTGTCCGCCAGTAATTTCGGGATCAATACCGGCAGTCCTGCCATCCGGGATTTGTCCCCGAGTTCTGACGGGTTGCAGGCGTTCCAAGAAAAACTTGAGACGTGGCCACGCTCCGTCCAAGTGTTCTCCTTCTCGGGACGCGGCGGCGAGTTCAACTTGATTGAGCCAGCGAGTTCGCTCTTGCTAGAAGAATATACGAACAACATCGAGACGGAAACCGTCCCATACGATCATTTCTCGCTCCACCGGAAGACAGACGTCCTCCGCGACACGGGCAGATTCCTTTATGAGTTTACGAACGAGTTCAATCCCGTCGAAACGAATTGATGCAAAACCCGCTTTCACGTGTGAAGGCGGGTTTTGTTCGTCATCATGCTTTTGATGTCTCGTCCGCTCAGCAACCAACAAAGCCCAACTTCAATCGAAGGTGGGCTTGTGTCAGTAAGTCATTGTCCAAGTAAGTTTCTGAAGCCAATAAATCACATACTTTCCGATTGGCAAATCGGTCTGAATCTCATCATAGGCGAGCGTATACGTTCCTTGCTCGTTGTTCCAGAGACGCTTGAAGTATCCATCGATCTCGCGGATGAACTCTGTCTCCTCGGTCGTGACGACTTCGACATCAGCTTCCAAGTTGTAATCGTTCATGTTGCGGGTCGTATAGTTTCCTGACCCTATGACGACGACGCGACGGTCCCCTTCCACGTACAGCATCTTCGGATGATACTGCTCTTCACTGACATCATACCACCTAATCTCGATTTGTTCCGGGTTCACTGTGTTCAACTCCGCGGCGACTGGCAAGTTCGGCAACCCCGACTTGTCGCGCCCGAACGCGTTCGTGTTCGGGTCAAGAATCAGTTTGACGAACACGCCGCGCTCGGCGGCCTCATGAATGGCTTGAATGATGTTGCGGTCGGCCAAATAAAACATGCCGATCCAAATCGTCTCGCCTGATTCCGCTTCTTCCATCGCATTGATGACCGCGTCCTGAATCTTGGATTCTGTGACGTAGCGGATTTGCATCGGGCCCTCCGACGGCTCGTCGCGCAGATTCGCGAGCTTCTCTTCGCTCGGGAAACGTTCGGCATCCCCTTTCGAGAACGTCGCGATCGCTTCTTCCCCTTCGAGAATGTCCGCTAAAATCGGACCATCGAGCCGCACCCCGACGTTCGAATGATAACCGCTCGCATCATGCGGGTTGGCCGATAAGACGAAACCGTCATTTTCGGTCACCATCACTTTGCGGTGGTTCGCTTTCACGTTCAACAGGCGTAAATACGACCGGATTGTGATGTCCGGGGCCGTTTTGACCATCGGGTTCGGCAACCAGCCGTTCTGACTGTCCCCGAACCATTGGAACCCGATGCGATAGAGCGTCGAGTATAAGATGTTCGGGTCGCGGAGCGCATCGAGGTTCGTGTAGACGATCTCCGCGCCCGCTTCCTTCAAGACGTCGAGATGATCGGACGCGTGTCCGTTATAGGTCGTATTGATTTCATCCGTGATTAAGACGACGTTCATGTCCGGATAGGCTTCCATCTGTTCGAGCAAAGCCGATGACAGACTGGCCGTGATGTCCGGATATTGCCGGTCTTCATTCGAATATGGGTTGAATAAGAAAAAGTCCATGACGATATATTCCCGCGCCTCGCGGATTGACCGCTCGACGTCTTGAAAGATCTCTTGCTCGTTCACTTCCGTGTCTTCCCCTTGATACGTCAAATCAAATAAAAAATCGATTTGGTCATCCGAAATCGCGACCGGTTCCGACGCACGCGACACGCCGTCCGGCAACGGTTTGACTTGATGGTATACCATCGTGATGAGGAAGAGTAAGGCGAATACGGCCAGGCCCCATTTCAGCCATCCTTTCTTCCGTTTCTTGCGTTCCATCTAGCACCATCTCCTTTATTATTGACCTCTAAAAAACGGGCTGTAGTCCCCTACAGCCCGCTCGTTCATACTTCCATGATAATCGGAAGAACCATTGGGTGTCTTCGTGTTTTTTGTGCCAAGTATGGCGTGAGTGTATCTGAGACGAGTTGTTTCAACTCCGACCATTTCATCTGCTTGTTCGACAAGCCTTGCTCGACCGTCTTCTTGAGCAAGCGCTCGCCGTCACGAATCAAGCTGCCCGATTCACGCATATAGACGAAGCCGCGTGAAATGATATCTGGACCTGAGACTAGTTTACGCGTCTTGCCGTCGATGCTGATGACGACGACGACGAGTCCGTCTTCTGAGAGGATGCGGCGATCGCGCAAAACGATATTGCCGATGTCCCCGATACCGTTCCCGTCGACGTACACGGCGTTGGCCGAGATTTTCCCGGTGATGGCAGCCGAGTCAGCGTCGACAGCTAGCACTTCACCATTGTCCATGATGAAGCTGTTCTCTTTCGGGATGCCGACCGATTCGGCGAGTTCGGCGTGTTTCACCAACATGCGATACTCCCCGTGAATCGGCATGAAGAATTTCGGGTTAAGCAAGCGAATCATGAGCAATTGTTCTTGTTGCGACCCGTGACCCGACGTGTGAATGTTCGTCAATTTTCCATAAACGACGTCCGCTCCGGCTTTATACAATTGGTCGATCGTCTTCCCGACCGAGATGGCGTTACCCGGAATCGGAGACGACGAGAAGATGACCGTGTCGCCAGGAATAATCGATACTTGACGGTGTGTCCCGTTGGCGATGCGGCTGAGCGCAGCCATCGGCTCACCTTGTGAACCGGTACAAAGAATCGCCACTTCATGCGGCTCGTAGTTTCGTAACTGATTGGCTTCAACGATCATGCCTTTCGGGACGTTGATGAAGCCGAGCTCTTGCCCGATCGTCATGACCTTGTCCATCGAACGGCCGAAGATGGCCAAATGGCGACCCGTCTCGGCACAAGCGTCGACGACTTGTTGTAGTCGATAAATGTTCGAGGCGAACGTCGCGAAGATGACGCGCCCTTCGGCTTTCCGGAACGTCTCACTGATCGTGCCGCCGACAACTTTTTCACTCATCGTGAAGCCTTCGACTTCTGCGTTCGTCGAATCGGACAAGAGGCAAAGCACGCCTTCTTTCCCGATGTCTGCCATCTTGGCGATGTCAGCCGGTTCGCCGACCGGTGTGAAGTCGAACTTAAAGTCACCGGTATGGACGATATTCCCTTGTGGCGTCTTCACGACGACACCGAGCGAGTTCGGAATCGAGTGAGTTGTGCGGAAGAACGAGATGCTCGTCTTTCTGAACTTGACGATGGCGTCCTCATCAATCTCATGCAGTTCCGCTTCCCGGAGCAAACCGTGCTCTTCGAGTTTCACTTTAATCAAGCCGAGCGCGAGTTTTGTCGCGTAAATCGGAAGCTTCACTTGTTTCAAGAGAAACGGGATTCCGCCGATGTGGTCTTCGTGACCGTGGGTGATGAACACCCCTTTGACTTTATCTTTGTTTTTAATCAAATATGAGTAATCAGGGATCACGTAGTCGATTCCAAGCAAGTCATCCTCCGGGAACATGACGCCCGCATCGATGACGATGATTTCATCTTGGAATTGAACAACGTACGTGTTCTTCCCGATTTCTCCGAGTCCGCCTAGTGCGAACACAGCTGTTTGGTGGTTCTTTACAAACTTCATTTAATCTCTCCTTACTACAAGTAGTTGATGTTCATCTATGTGAAACATAAGTGATTCTCGCAATATAATTACGTTCCGTAAGATTCTTTCTTCATTATAGCTTATATTGTGACAATATTTCACTATTGACGTAAGATTGAGGGCGGTTTCTCGATTTCGTGATATGCTTTTTAGTATACAACTGACTTAATCAAGACAGAGAAAGCATGGTGAAGAAAAATGGAAGATAAGAAAGTAGTCTTTTTTGACATCGATGGCACGTTGCTCCATGAAGGGTCGTACATTCCCCCTTCGACGATCGCGGCCATTCAGCAGCTACGCCACAACGGCGTCGAGACGTTCATCGCGACAGGGCGTGGCCCGGCGATGCTGTCTGATATCCCCGAACAGCTCGGCATCGACAGCTTTGTCTGCTACAACGGACAAATCGTCGTCCACCAAGGCGAAGTCGTCTATCGGAACACGTTGCCGACCGACGCGCTCCGTCGCTTGACCGAACATGCCGGCTCAAACGACCATACGCTCGTCTATCTCGGACAACACCGTGGCGGTGCCACAAAAGCGAACGACCATGTCGTCGAACAGTCACTCGGAGAACTTGATATGCCGATTCCGACATATGATCCGAATTTCCATATCGAACAGGCCGTCTATCAGACGCTCCTATATTGCACGCCTGAAGAAGAACATCACTATTTGGACGCGTACGGCGAGTTTGATTTCATCCGCTGGCATCCGCACGCCATGGACGTCATCAATCGTGGCGCCAGTAAAGCCGACGGTATCCGCCACTTCATCGAGACGAACGGCTATCGGCTCGAGAACACGTACGCGTTCGGCGACGCCTTGAACGATTTGGCGATGCTTCAATACGTCGGAACGGGCATCGCAATGGGCAATGCCCGGGTCGAAGCGAAAGAAGTCGCCGACTTCGTGACGAAATCGATTCTCGAAGATGGAATCGAGTACGGCTTAAAATCAATGAAGCTCATTTAATAAAAAACGAGAGGCGCGCGCCTCTCGTTTTTTATCTGGACCGAAGTGTGCGTTCGAGTCGATCCAAGTCCGTATCTTTCCCGATGATGATCAAGATGTCCTCTGGCAAAATCATCTCGTCGGCTTGCGGTGAGATGATGACGTCATCATTGCGGCGGACCGCGACGATGTTGACGCCGTATTTGGCGCGAAGGTCCAAATCGATGAGCGACTTGTTCGACAGTTTGTCCGACGCCTTGATTTCAACAATCGAGTGCTCGTTCGAGAGCTCGAGGTAGTCAAGGATGCTTTGGCTCATCAATCCGTTCGCAATCCGGATGCCCATGTCGCGCTCTGGGTGGACGATGTTATCGGCCCCGATGCGGCGCAACACTTTCTCGTGATAATCATTCGTCGCCTTGACCGTGATGATTTGAACGCCGAGCTCTTTTAAAATGAGTGTCGTCAAAATCGAGGCTTGAATGTTTTCACCGATGGCCACGATCACGTGTTCAAAGTTGCGAATGCCGAGACTTTTCAATACGTTCTCGTCGGTCGTGTCCGCGATGACCGCATGCGTCGCCAATCCCATAAACTCGTTGACGCGTTCTTCATCCGCATCGATCGCCAACACGTCATAACCGTTCGCCGACAATTCACGAACAATCGAGCCGCCAAACCGTCCTAATCCGATGACTGCAAATTCACCTGTCATAATTTCATACATCCCTTTCCTACGCTGTTTCTGTTCCCGATTCTTCGTACAGTGTAACCGATTCCCCTCAAAAAAACTATATAAAAAAAGACCGGAATATCCGGTCTTTACGCTTTACCACTCGAACGCTTTCCGCGTACATAGTCATTGTCGAACAAGAACAGGCGTAACAAGAGATACAGCGCCGGTACGAGCAAGAGCAATCCGAGGATGAAGACGACGACGAGGGCGATGGCCATCGACTCGTTGACGACACTTCCGTTGATGTCGATGTACGGATAAAGAATGTACGGCAAGTGCGTATATCCGTATCCGAACCAGGCCATAAAGAACTGACCCATGACCATCAAGAACGCGAGGCCGTAGTTTCGCTTCATGTAGACGAGTGCAACGGCTACAGCGAAGAAAATGAAACTTGCAGCGAACCACCACCAGTTGCCCGCTAAGATGCTCTCATAATGCCAAGCTGCCTGCGACTTCAACCCGAAGAAGACGAGGCCCGACGCGACAATCGTCGGAACGCTCCAGAACAAGGCCCATTTTCGAACGAGTGGGACCGCCTGAGCGTCACGCGCCTTATCGGCATAGAATAAGAGGAACATGGCACTGATATAGAGCACCGACACGATTGCCAAGGTGACGACGGTCCAAGAATAGAAGTTGGTGAACAACTTCATGCCGTCAAAGACGACGCCCGACTCGGTCTCATTGATGAACCCGCCTTGGCTGACCGTAAGAACGGTAGACATCGAGGCCGGGATTAACAGCCCAGTCGCCCCATATAAGAACATATAGAACGTGCTCTCTTTTGAGCCGTAGTTGGCAAACGCGTAGAAACTACCGCGAATCGCCAACAGAATCAACACGACCGAGGCCGGTACGAGAAGCGCCGTCCCGTAATAGTAAGCCGTGTCTGGGAAAAACCCGACGATCCCGACGAAGAAGAAGACGAAGAACACGTTCGTCACTTCCCACGTCGGCGATAAATACCGTGCAATCAGACGGTTGATCTTTTGGTCCCGCTTCGTGTACTTACTATAGAAAGCGAAGAAGCCGGCACCGAAATCAATCGATGCGACGATGAGGTAGCCGTACAAAAACGTCCATAGTACGGCAATCCCTAATTCTTGAATCTGCATGTCATACCCTCCGATCACACTTCATCCGCGAACATCGCTTCACCGCGATGCTCCGATTGTTTTAGTTCTTTCCCTACTGGGTTGTCCTTGAACAGACGAGTCAAGACGAGTACCGTGACCACGCCAAGAACTGCATACAGGATCGCAAAGGCGATAAGCATCCATCCTACGTTTGCCGATGTCGTCGCCGCCTCACTCGTGCGCATCAAATCGTAAAGCGCCCACGGCTGACGACCGAACTCTGCGAAGAACCAACCAAACTCGATGGCCATCATCGCGAGCGGACCGCCTGCGGCGATGGCGATGAGCATCGGTTTACTGAATTGAGGCAGTCGCTTGATATACCGTCCGAGCACGAACAAGAACGAAATCAATGCCAGCAACATCCCGATCCCGACCATCGCATCAAACAGGTAGTGGATGAATAGTGGAGGTTGATCTTCTTTCGCAAATTCATCAAGACCGGTCACCTCATAGTTCGGCACACCGCCCGCTAAAATTGACAAGGCGTACGGAATCTTCAAGGCGCCACGTACTTCGTAACCGCCCTGTCCGTCTTCCTCGAGCCATCCGCCTAGAATCAGCTCGGCTTCCGAGGAGGTTTCAAAATGCCACTCCGCAGCCGCCAATTTGTCTGGCTGATACTTCGCCAAGTATTTACCTGAGAAGTCGCCGACGAGAGCAGTCGCAATCGCAAAGATGAGCGCGACGGTCATCGTCAAACGAAGACCTTTTTTATGATACTCGATTGACAACTTGTCGAGCTGGTTCCGTCGTTGACGGAGCAACTGGACAGCGGCGATGGCGGCTAAAATGAACGCCGATGTCAGAATGGCCGACGTCAAGACGTGCGCCATTTTGGTCGGCATCGCTGGGCTGAACATCGCCTCGATTGGACTCACGTTGGCGAGTCGACCGTCGACAATATCAAATCCGACCGGCTGGTTCATGAAGCTATTGACGGTCGTAATGAAGAACCCTGAGAACAAGGCACCTACCGCGACTGGAATCCCGACGAGCATATGGTGCCACGGGTTTTTAAATCGATCCCACGTGTACAAATAAATCCCGAGGAAGATTGCTTCAAAGAAGAAGGCGAACGTTTCCATGAACAGTGGAAGTGCGATCGTTTGACCGGCGACCCGCATAAGGTTCGGCCAAAGTAAAGACAGCTGGAGCCCGATTGCCGTACCTGTCACGACACCGACCGCTACTGTGACGACGTAGCCCCGTGACCAACGACGGGCCATCAAGGTGTATTTCGGATCTTTCTTTTTAATACCTAGAAACTCTGCCAATAAAATGAGTAATGGAACCCCAACGCCGATTGTGGCAAATATCACGTGGAAACCCAACGTGAGTGCCGTTAACGCCCGGCTCATCAGGACAGGATCTTGAAACATCTATTGATTACCTCCTATCTCTCTCTAGCGCGTAAAACCAATGTCTATCGCGCAACATCACAGATGATTTCCCTTGGATACCCTTATCATAATGATTTTATATAGCGCTGTAATGTCTCAATGCTTGAGTTCGCAAAATGTTCACATTTGAGCAAGCTTAACAATATAGACGCTTTACAACTCTTACTTTTTTCCCAAAATTTTAACGGTTCACGCACAATTCTACACATTTCATACAAAAAAGCGGACACCATCGTGTCCGCTCGCTTCATTTAATGATGGCCGTTCTAAAGAAATGATCGAACAGCTCGATGGCGACATCAATGGCCCGCTCATCCGGATTGAGCGTCGATTGGTGTAGTCCAGACCCCATATCGTTCACGCCGAGCCAGACCATAAAGCCTGGTACTTGTTTCAGCATGTATCCGAAATCTTCACCGGTCATGGCCGGTACGCACGTCTTGTATGAGTATCCGACTTCCTCGACCGCTTCTTCGAATTGGAACAAATAACGCTCGTCGTTGACGACCTCATGATAACGATTGCCGAACTCGAGGTCGATGTGGACGTTATACGTCATCTCCACCCCGGCGATGATTTGACGGATGCGTCGTTCGAGCACAACCATCTCCTTGTCCGACAAGGCCCGAATCGTACCGTCGAGCTTCGCCGTGTCCGCGATGATGTTCTCTTTCGTCCCAGCCATCACTTTCCCGATCGAGATGACCGCGCTGCCCATCGGGTCGATGTTCCGTGAGACGATTGTTTGCAGCTGCATAATCAATGCGGCCTGGACGATGACGGCATCAATTCCTGCGTGTGGGAAGGCACCATGCCCGCCTTTCCCATGAATCGTCAGATGCAACTCGCGCGCACTCGCGAACAATACACCTGGACGCGACGCGATCGTGCCGACAGGATATTCTGGTGCGACGTGAAGTCCGAACATCGCATCGGGACGGAAATGATAGAACAGTTCCGACATGGCCATCGGCTCAGCTCCGCCCGGACCTTCTTCGGCTGGTTGGAAGAAGATGACGAGGTGATGGTCGAGCGGCTCTTCGACAGCTCGCTTAATCAACCCGAGAGCGATTGCCATATGAACGTCATGGCCACAGGCGTGCATCATCCCTTCATGAACCGAGGCAAACTCGAGGCCGGTCTCTTCGGTGATTGGTAAGCCGTCCATGTCGGCCCGGTAACCAATCGTCTTTTCGCCGACAAGCCCGTCGATGCGGACAAACAAACCGGTACGCCAATGCGAGATGTGCACCCGCGGCGAGTTTAAGGATCGAATCAGTTCTTCAAGCGTCGCCTGTGTCTTGAACTCTTCATAGCCTCGTTCTGGAATCAAATGTAATTGCCGTCTTGCCTCAATTGCCCAACTCATTCCACACTCTCCTTCGTCACTTCATCAACAATCTCCCAAAACGCCTTCACTTGCGCCAACTCGAGCATCGACTCGGTCGATAACATCCACGTATCCCGGACAAGCGGAATCCCGTCCGACGACGTGAGCGGAATCTTATTGATCGCCTCGACATCACGAATCGTCGACTCAGGTAAAATCGCAAATCCGATTCCGTGTAACGCCATCTGTTTGCACGTCTCGATTTGGTCGACGACGAGCGTCGTGAGCGGCGGACTCGAGAAGCGCTCTTGCCACCACTCCAAAATTTCCTGATAATACGTCGAGTCGCTCTTGAATTGAATGAACGAACGCTCGTTATTTTTTAATTGTTTCAAATCGGTCATCCGCAAGTCGACCAGGTGAAGCGAATCTGAGAACAATTTCATCTTCTCGCCGCGCCAATCCGGATTCCCGCGAATGATGCCGATATGGAAATTTTCCTCTAGCATATAGCGCATCATCTCGCTTGACCAGCCCGTGACGAGTTTGACTCGAACCGATGGATACCGCTCGACGAATCGCTTCAAAACGCGCGGTAGCCAATACTGACCCATGATGGATGCGACGGCGATTTTTAATGTACCGTACACCTCACCTTGTTGCGCTGTCAACTCCCCACGCAGCTCCTGCTCCTCGCTATACATCTTCTTCGCGAAGTCGATGATTTTTTCACCGTCCGGCGTGAGCGCGAGGCCCCGTGTCGAACGGACAAAAATTTTCTTGCCCCACTGATGCTCGATTGTGACGAGGCGCTGACTGAGTGCGGGCTGGGAGACGAACAAGCGCTCCGCCGCTTTCCGCATATTCAACTCTTCGGCGAGGACGATTAACACTTCCACTTCTGATACTTGCATGACGTCACCTATTTCTCTATCGTTTCAAAGATTGTATACTGGATACGTTATTGCTTCACTGTATCATATCATGTTTGTCGATTAGTTTTGAATCGTCAGGAGGAAATCAGATGCAACGTCATCATTTTGCCTTTATTGTCGCCACCATCGCGACGCTCGGCAGTCTCTATTTCTCGGAAATCATGCTGTACGTGCCATGCAAGTTATGCTGGTTCCAACGCATATTTATGTATCCGCTCGCCATCTATTACTTGACGGTACTGCTCTCTAACCGTGCTGTGAACAAATTGTTCGTCGGTCTCATGGCCGGGGCGGGTTGGGCAATCGCCCTCTATCACGTCATTCTCGAACGCATCCCGAACGGCGACGCGTTCTGCAGTAACGACTGTTTGATTCGTTGGGTGAACTACTTCGGATTCCTCACGATCCCGCTGCTCAGCTTGATCGCGTTCACGCTCATCTTGCTCATCCAATTCGTGCCGACACGCTCGAAGCGCTAATCTGTGATACACAAAGGAACCGGTCCAAGGATCGGTTCTTTTGTGTGATTTACGATCGCTTTGGCCGGCACCCTCCGTTCCTGGGGCGATGCGGATGCCTCCGCAGCGCGAATCGCGCTTTACGGGGTTATCCTTGCATCGCTCTCCCCTAGGAGTTCGATTGCAGGCTTTTGCATCGATTGATCTGTAGCATAGGGAAGTCCCTTCGATCCGGCCCGTGGCGCCCTGACTCATGCAGGAAAGCAATCCGACGAAGACCCCGCAGTGCCGGATTCGGCGCGAGGAGGCTTCGGGATTGCCTGCTGAAAGCATGGGCGCCTAACGGGACGGTTCGAAAGTTACCACATAAAAAAGAACCAGCCGGGGGCTGGTTCTTAAGATCACTGCCACCACTCGTCATAGAGCGAGGCCGGCATATGGTGTTTATGGCGCGACCGTTTGAAGATTGTCTCAATCCGTTCGGCGATGGCTGGATCGACTGATTTCCCTTCGAGATAATCATCGAGTTGATCATACGTCATCCCGAGAGCGACCTCGTCCGGGAGTCCCGGTTTGTCATCTTCCAAATCAGCCGTCGGCACTTTATAAATCAAGCTCTCATGCGCTTCAAGTTCATGGAGCAACGCTTTCCCTTGGCGCTTGTTCAATCCTGTGAGCGGCGTCAAGTCGGCCGCCCCGTCCCCATGCTTCGTGTAAAAACCAGTGACGTATTCGGCCGCATGGTCCGTGCCGACGACGAGGGCACCGTACGTGGCTGCGATGTCGTATTGCACTTTCATCCGCTCGCGCGCTTTCGTGTTCCCTTTATGGAAGTCGCCAAGTTCGAGTCCCGTCGCTTCATGGAACGAGTTGGCTGAGGCATCGACGGCCGGTTTCACGTTGACCGTGAACGTTTTGTCCGGTCGAATGAAGTCGAGGGCACGTTTGGCGTCGGCCTCGTCATGTTGCTCGCCATATGGCAGACGGACGGCGTAGAATGTAAAGTCCGCACTTGTTTCCTCACGCAATTCTTCCATCGCCAGCTGGCAGAGCTTGCCGGCGAGCGTTGAGTCCTGTCCTCCCGAGATGCCGAGGACGAGCCCTTTCGCGCCTGCTCGTTTGACATAAGCCTTTAAAAAATCGATTCGGCGACGAATCTCTTCGGCTGGGTTGATGGATGGTTTGACGTGTGTCGTCTCAATAATATGTTGCTGCATTCTCAACTTCCTCCCTATCTGATATCGGTTTGCCTAATTGTCTGACAATCTATGAATGCCGTCAACTTGTTTCATTCCCGAAACAAAACGACGGAAACCTAAGTTTCCGTCGTCCGGTTATTGAATGCGGAACGATGCGACGTCGCCGCCGATCGGTGTCATCTCCAAGAATAATGCTTTTCCTGCCGGTGGTTCTTCATCCATTAAGACACCAAATGTGAAGCTGCCACTTGTCACTTCGGCCGCACCTTGGGCATATAGATTATGACCGTCCGACACGCTCCATTCGAACTCTTCGACGTCCGTGTATCCAGAAACATCGATCGCGTTACCGTTCAATTTGATGGCCACATCGCGGAACGAACCGTCCGTTTGCGCGGGTTGATCGCTCGGCTCTTCAACGGGTTTTTCTGTCGTTTCTTCCGTCGTTTCTTCGGCCGGCTCTTCCGGTGTTTCTTCAGTCGGCACCTCGGAAGCTTCAACGGTCAGCGACTGTTGATCGGTGACCGCCATCTCAGGTGCACCTTCGACTTGGGCCAGACCGACGAAGTCCACCGTGTACTCACCCGCTTCGAGCGTGAGTGGGAATACTTCATCGAACACTTTCTTCTCATCTGGTGCCCACGTCTCTTCGATAATCGATTCTGTGAACATATATTCACTGCCATAGTCGAAGATGGTCGTATCCCCGTTCATTACCGTCATCTGAAAGCGTTGCGACGAATTGAACGTCACGTTGACGGGCTCCTCGTTCGGATTCGTCATCGATACCGTCGCCGACAACTGTTTGGACTCGGCATCGTAGCTCACGTCCGTCTCGAGTGTCAATAAGGCAGGCGGTGTCGACGCGTTACCGTCCACATCGCTCGGGTTCGCTTCTTCTTTGCTGCAAGCCGCGACGACCAACATCATCGCCGTAACGATTGCCAATAACCAAGTTTTCTTCACGTATCCCACTCTCCTCCGAAAAATAAAAAAACGTCTATAGCACTAGTGTAAACGTTCGTGCAGACGTTTGTAATGGGTTTACGGATATTATTCACCTTTATTATGAAACTTGGACGTTTTCCACGTATTGCTGCCATCCTGTCATGAACAACGCGTCAGCGACGTCGATATCGGACCGAACTTGTGCAGAGATTGAGAACGTCTCGCTGTGAATCGACTCAAAGATGACCGTGATCATACCATCGACGACTTCCTTATAGGCTACGAGTTCTGGTGTTTCTGCAAAAAGCATCATGAGTGTGGCTCCTTTTCGGTTATAAGATATGTATAGTGTATCAACGATTATATTGAGAATAACGTCCCATCGTTCGACAGGCCAAAAGACCCGTTTACCCAACTGTCGAATTGCTGGTATCGATTGTTAGTCATTTGGATGAATTATCAAATTATTCGTGCTAAAAGAGAGACGAATCGCAATCCGATTCGTCTCCCTTCCTGTAACTGTAAAAAAATTAAATTCATGATTGTCGAATGATTTGTTACTTCGTTCGGTTTGAAATTTGTTGCCATACTGTCCCGAGTGCCGTTTCCCCGCTCGTGATCCGTTCTTTGGCAAGGCGTGCCTGCAACGACACCTCGAACTCACGATCGTCTTCGGCGATTTTGAGGGCGGGTACGGCCTGTTCATCTCCGCAGTCGAACAAGAATCGAGCGGCCCGCCACCGGACGAGCTTGCTCTTATCCTTGAGCGCCTCAATCATCGACGGTTGCGACTGCGGCAACGCCCAATCGGACACCGTGTCGCCGGCCGTACGCCGTACAATCGGTGACGAGTCGACGAGCGCCTGTTCGATATACGTGACATACTCTTCCCGATTCTCTTCGAACATGCCAATCATGACGACCGCTTGTCGACGGATGGCCATCACCTTGTCCTCGAGGGCGCGGCGGAAGTACACCATGTTGTCCGGGGTAATCTCGAGCTCGTCCAAGAACGCCAAACGTGCTTTCCAATCGTCTGATTGCAATTGGTTCGCATTGGCTTCATAGTCGGCTTCCCGGCCAAACGCCCGGGCGACGATGCGAGCGACCCGCTCTTCAGGATACGCCGCCTCGAGTTCTTCTTGCGCGACGACACTCACATCCTCGAGCTCACCGTAACGCGGGGCTTGTTCGACCCAGCGTCGGTCTTGGATGACGTTTTTCACTTGGGCCTGCACGTCAAGTGCGGCGTCGACGAACCGTTTTGACAGGCCGACCCGTTTTTCCGAATCGCCTTTGACGAGTTTCAATTGCATCGGCACATCGAGGACGAACTGGACCGAGACGTGCACCGGTTCGTAGTCCGCCGCCATTTGACTTGCCTCGACTTCCGGCACGTCTTCCCCGAACGCGCGGCGAATCTCGTTCATGACGTCGTGCCAGTCATGTTTCGGATGGCGTTCGACGGCGAGGAAGTCGGAGACAGCGTAGACCGACTTGACCCCGCGTAAGCCGACGATGTCTTCAATGATCGGCGGCATATCACGGCTCGCCTTGTCATACGTGACACCACGGCCCGTGAACGCCGGTTCGACGATAATCTTCAAGTTATTTGGACTTGGAGTTGGTTCGATTGCTACTAATTTCATTCTCATCACCTCACTCTCAATCGTGACGAAAACGACAAAAAAACGCAAGCGAGTCGCTTGCGTCGTGAACAATCAAAATAGGGCGATGAACTGTTGGAGCGAATACTCTTCTCCTTCGACGATGAACGTATCATCTGCTGACACAGGCTCAAGGAAGAAGCGCTTCTCCCCATCGGCTTTGACGTATCCGAAGATATGGCTCGTTTGATAGAACAATTCCACAATCGTCACCCGGCCGAACGTCATCCCGTCATTGATGATTGCCCGGTCCTCCAACTCGCCGCCATTATACAGTTCAATATACGTTTGCATGTTTGTCGTCGCTCCCTTTGTGTTTGTTTTCACAATTCATTTCTATCAAACAATCAGGGCGACTTCAAGTTAATTTTTTGCGTGACGCTTCCAAAAATCAATCCAGTTATAATACTCAGATAACACTCGGTCGATTTGTTGCCGAGACTTTTCATCGTGTAATCCAGTATCATCAATCTTTTCTTTACAATGTGTGATAAAGATTTCATTTCCTGGTAAAACGTTAGCACGATTTGTGGCAAATACTTGACGGAGATGAATTTGACATCGCGCCGTCCCAAGCATACCCGGAGACGCCCCGGCAATCATGACCGGTTTCTCACGGAGCGGCGTGCCTGGTTCGAGCGACAGCCAATCGATTGCGTTCTTCAACACACCCGGGATGCTGTGGTTATATTCCGGGGTGACGACGAGCAGACCGTCCGCCTCACGCACGGCTCGTTTGAAGTCGCGTACGACTTCGGGTTCATCCGGGTCGATCAAGTCGTCGTTATAGAGCGGCATCTCAATCGAAGCGATCTCGACGTCGAACCGATCTTGCCCGAGCTCGATGATGGAATGGAGCAGCGCCGTGTTATATGACGCCTTACGAAGACTTCCTGATACGGCAACGAGTTTGAATTTAGACATCCTGTACCTCCTTGAGCCAATCATTGATGAGTTGCGCTTCTCGTTCTGGCTGTTCCATCATCCCCATATGGCTAGCCGGTACCGTCTGTTTCGTATGACGGTCCGCCCCTAGGAAAGCGCGTTCCGCATTCATGTTCGGATCACTAGATCCATAGAGGAAGAGACCGGGCAATTTCGTCGACCGGACCGTCTCCGTTTCGTCGGCACGGTCGCGAATGGCCATCTGCGCGGAAATGATTCCTTCTTTTGACATCTCGTAGCCGATTTGCTTGGCGCGTTCAATCAACGCGGTGTCGGAATCAGCGGCAAACACACTCGGAATCATCGTGTCGATGAACGGATGTACCCCTTCTTCCATCACTCGTTCGATGGCTTCATTCCGCTTCGCTTTGGCAGGCTCTGGATCAGCCGCCGCTGTCGAATGAATCAATCCGAAACCAGATAGCGCATCCGGATGACGGCGGACGAGGTTGGTCGTGATGTAGCCCCCGAACGAATGACCGAGCACAATTGGACGCTTAAGATCGCGCAGTTTTATTTCAGAAAGCACCCAATCCGCAAACTGATCCATCGTCTCTGGTCCAGCCTCCGTCCCGGAATGTCCCGGTAATATCAGCGCGTATACGTCCGCGTCCATCAATGGGATAAGTTCCTCAAAATAGTCAGGTGATCCACACAATCCATGTAACAGCACAACTTGTCTCAACGTCATTCCTCCCTTTCATTCCATTCGTCTTTCAAGAGACGATACATCGTCAAATCCATGAAACGTCCGTGACTATACGCATAGTCATGGAGCAGCCCTTCCTCCGTAAAGCCGAGCTTTTGCACCAACCGGTTCGACCCTTCGTTCCCCGGGGCGACGAGCGCCGAGATGCGATGAAACTTGAACTCGTCAAACCCGTATCGAATGACGGCAGACGCCGCCTCGAACGCGACACCCTGGCGCCAATGGCTCGGCGCGACCTCGAAGCCGATTTCGGCCCGAAAATACTGCGGGGTCCAGTTGTGAAAGCCGATCGTCCCAATCAGTTCGTTCGTTTCGCGGTCACAGATCGCCCAGCGAATCGCTTTTCCTTGCTGAAACTGATCTTTGAAATAAGCGATGACGTTCTTCGCCTCGTAGACGGCCAGCAAAGGATCGGACCCGTAATAACGCATCACTTCCTCGGTGGAAAGAATCACATAGAGTGCCCTTGCGTCACGGGGTTCGAGTTCCCTTAAGATGAACCGACTCGTCACGAGCTCGGGAAAGCTTTTTTTCAACCCCCACATATGGAATCCGCCTTTCTGCTTCTTTTCCTCAATTATAACCATTTTCCCAAAAAAACCATCATCTCAATCCTCTAGAACCGCTCAAACATGGCGCGCCACGAAGGGATTTGCTAAAATCAAACTATAGTGACTTCGAACTGAGGGGATAAATATGTCAAAACAGTTGTTCTATATTAAACAAGACCGAGAACTGCAACGTTTTACACTGCATGGCGTGACTTTAAACGATGTCACCGAGGCGTTATCACTCGCCCGCCCGATGATTATTTGTCGGACGGACATGAAAGGGATGAGACAGTCGTCCCGGACCCGGTTCCGCTATATCGAGGCGCACGAACTGTCGACGTTCTCGACCAAGTATTTAAATAACCAAACGAGTTTCACCGCCATCGACTTTCCTGACTATCATCTGCTTGAATCGTTATCGGATCACGAGATCGCTGAAATCTTGTTCCTCAGTCATATGGAACGTGGCTTAAAAGGACCTTTCCTGAACTCGATTCAAAACGAGATTGCCTTCTTCAACGAATCGAATGATCGTCATAGCAGCCTGTACATAAAAGACTGGTCGACGATCTCGCACTTCTTGCAGAGCGTGCTGCAAAGCAAGCTCGACCGCGACATTCGCAACATCAGTTTCGTCCCAATCCCGCTCCCGGTCATCGATGAGATTTTGGCGTTATCACCGCAAGGGTTGATTATCGATTTCGATCATACGAAGCGGAGCCTGTTCAATCGGCAAGTCTCGATTGCCTTCTATGTCGCCGGGCGTTACGAGGACATGTCGGTGCTCGAAGAAGACTTTGATGCGAAAAAAGAATCGATCGCGTTGAAAGGACAATTGACGTATCGCCGTCGTACGTGGGAGATTGAACGATTTTGAGTTCACCCGTGCAATAATCTTTATCGAACCTGAGCCAATCAGGTTCTTTTTTGTTATCCCGCTCATACGGATTACGTTTCAAATCCCATCACCAAGCGCCTGAGACACTATTTTTATAAATTGATAACAAATTGTCTTAATTTTTCGTTAAATTAACTCTTTTCTTTTATCGCGAGGAGGGTATACTAGGAATAACCTTCTGGAGGAATGGAAGGCAATATAGAGAAAGCGAGGTGAAAATCTATTCATCACGCGGATGAATAGATACACGAGATGGAACAACTGAAAGTACAGGGAATGTCTTCGTTCACCAAGTTTGCGACGAATGGAAAAATGCTGAAACTAAAAGATGCAGTAGCCGGCGAGCAACGGATTTCGCTTCAAGAAGCGACCGATATTCAAGTCTCAATGCTCGACGAGGACCATTCGCGCTTCACTATATTCGGTCAGTCACACCCACTTGTCGAACTGACCCTTCCTCACCATTCTTGTGAAGTGTTACATGCCTGGTTATTACACAAGTTAAAACGACAAAAAATCAAATTGGCTTCTAACGCCTAAACGAACAAAGCGCGTTCCTCTTATGAGGACGCGCTTTGTTCGTTTTTCCGATAAATCGTCACGCCGCCGTGTTTCGCTTCACCGACGACTTCAAATAGCCAGCCCTTGTCGACCAAGAGCGAACGGACCGTCAAAAAGTCGTCTTTCGGGACGATGAGTTCGTCGACCGTCCCGTCGAGAAGTTCTTGAATTTTTGGTTCCCACTCGTTCATTTCACTTCATCCCTCTCCGTCTGTTGTCGGTTTGCCCAGGCGAACAATCGTTCACTCGTCTGCATCACATTTTCCGGTACGAACACATCTTCCGGCACCTGAGGATGCGACGCGACCGGCTCATCGATGGCGAGCACGACCGTTTCACCGAGTGCCCGTTCCACATAATCGGCTACAAACGCGAGCCGTTCACCGTACGTTTTTGGCGCAGCGTCGTCGAGGGCGACCGCATAGGCCGCATCCACTTCGTTGTCCTTTAATAAGACTCGGCCCGAATCGAGGATGGCGAACGGCGGGACCGCGTCGACATGAAACACTTCATAGGCTCGATACGCCGTCTCATCGCACGATAAGAGCGGCACGAAGCGGCGTTGTCCCGTCCACTTCTTGAGTTGGAACAACGTTCGCATCGCCGTGAATGACTTGGCCCCGGACGCATCTTTTTCGACCAAAATCGTCGGGGCGTCGGCCGCGTCCGCTCGAGTTTGGTCCATGAACAACCATGTTTCGACTTGTGAGACTAAAATCAATTTCGTTTCCTCCTTATTACTTCTGACCCTGCCACGATGACGAGCGCGACGAGCCACCCGCCGATGACGTCACTAAAATAGTGGACGTTCAAGATGACCCGGCTGAGCGAGACGGCCAACACCATCGCGACAAGCAAGCCGAACCCGATCAAGTTTTCATTGCGGCGGTACATCAAGATCGCCAGCATACCGTACAAGGCGAGTGATCCAGAGGCGTGACCGCTCGGGAAGCTATATGTCGTCGCGTCGAGCGCGGCATCGATTGACGGTCGGTCAACCCCGAACACGAGCTTCAACACTTGTGTCACGAGAAGCGTGGCAATGACGACAATCGGCAAACGGAACGCCTCAAAGCGGTTCCCTCGCCATAAGAAATAGAGCATGCCAATAAAGGATAGACCAATCAACACTTTCACACTGCCGAGCTCGGTCACATAAACGAACAATGGTCCAGCGAGCGGTTCAAGCAAAGCCGTGACGAAGCGGTCGACCGGTACAACCCAACCTAAAACGACGACCACCGAGAAGAGAATGAATCCAATCGTCCCGGTGATCGCCAGCTCTTGTGAGCGAGAAGTCATCAATACAACCCTTTCCGTTCCCGCATCTCGTCTTCGCCGAAGTCGGTCATGTCACGCAGACGGTGCGCCAACCGACCTGAGGCGTTCGCCGCGATGGCACCGACGAGGTCATCCATGAACGTATGGACTTGGCCGTCGTCCATTTTCGTGTCGAGCTGTTTGATGATCCCGATTTTCGCTTTGTCTAAGTATCCGAACGTCGTCACGGCAATCGAACCATATGTGTTGACGGCCCCGATCGCAATCGTCTCATCGACACCGAACAAACCTTCATCCGACGCCACGATCGACAAGAGCGGCTCCGACAATTGCCCGCGCTCGGCGAGCATGTCGAGTTCCGACCCGACGAGAATCGCGTGTTGGAGCTCGCGTTTATCTAACACGGCCTCGACCGAGTCCATGCAGTCTTTCAATGACAAGTGTGGCGAATACGGTGCTTGCATTTGATAGACGATTTCGGCGATCGATTCGATCGATACGCCTCGTTCAATCAAGCGAGCCCGTGCCGCGTCGCGTACATCGCGTGAGTGTGGTACATGTTTCATCATAGATGCGGGAACAATCCCGCTACACATCCTTTCATCTCGAGAAGAGCTTCTTGAAGTACTCAATGTCTATTATACTGAAAACTCGAAAAAAAGACTAAGCCCGCTTTGACTTCATTCAATAAATCGGTCATCATAAAAAAGTAGACCACTTTATAAAGGGGGAACTGGAATGAAGATTGGGGTAGTCTTATTTCCATCAAAACAAGTTCAAGACTTCGCCAACTCGTATCGGAAGCGATACGACACGAAGTATGCGTTGATCTCACCTCACGTGACGATCAAGGAACGCACTGAAATCGACGAGGCCGATTTGCCGAAAGTGCTCGAGTATCTCCAGCTAGTCGCAGACTCGACCAAACCGGTTCAATTGAAAATCGACGGGGTCCGCTCGTTCGCACCGACGAACAACGTCCTCTACTTAAAAGTATTGCCGACGCGCGAACTGTCGGCGCTTCACGACAAACTGCACGACGGTCTGCTCAAGCAGCCTCCGAAATACGAGTTTCTGCCGCATATCACCATCGGTCAAGACTTGACCGATGCCGAACTGTTCGACGTGCTCGAACGGATGCGAATGGAACAAGTGCATTTCGAGGAGACGATCAATCGCATGGCCGTCATGTATGAGCTCGAAAACGAAACATGGAACGTCTATGAGACGTTCCGGTTCCGCGGATAAGATTACACGCTCCGGTCGACGAAACGACCGGGGCTGTTTTGTTGTTCGGCTTCTAACCATTCTTCTTGACGGGGCCGGATTCGTTGGACACGTTGAATGCGTGTGACCGGCTCGATGTTCGCCCGTTCTGTTGGTTGAACTTGGCGATTTCCATATTGGACGACTGTGAAATCAATCTGATAAGGACCCATGATCCAACCTCCTTCACAAGTCCTTACCCGAAATTCTTCCCCGATAATACAAAAAAGAGCGTATCGCTACGCCCTTTCCCATCTTTATAAAATGTGATAACCGCTATCGACGTGGATGACTTCCCCTGTCACGCCGCTGCCCATGCTCGACAAGAGGAACAGGCCGGTCGAGGCCACTTCTTCTACCGAGACGTTGCGACGCAATGGCGCTTTTTGCTCGAGTTCAGACAAGATGCTGTTAAAGTCGCCGACTCCTTTAGCCGACAACGTCCGAATCGGGCCGGCCGAGATCGCATTGACGCGGACGCCGTGTGGGCCGTACTCGTTCGCCAAATATTTGACGCTCGAGTCGAGCGCCGCCTTGGCGACACCCATCAAGTTATAGTTCGGGACGACGCGCTCGCCGCCGAGATATGTGAGCGTGATGACCGATGCGTCTTCTGCGAAGTACGGTTTGGCCGCTTTGACGACAGCCGTTAAGCTGTATGCCGAAATATCGAGCGCTTGCGCGAACTGGCCGCGTGTCATCTCTGAGAATTCACCGCGGAGCGCTTCTTTGTCTGCGAATGCGATCGAGTGTGCAATCCCTTGAATCGGGCCTGCTTGTTCATGAATCGCCCGGAACGTCGTGTCGATGGCTTCGTCGTTCGTGACGTCACACTCTAACAGCAAGGCTTCTCCGTTCAAGTCGGCTGCAAGCGACTCGAGTCCTGACTTGAAGCGTTCGCCCGCATATGTGAGCACGAGCTTCGCGCCTGCTGCGTCGAGCGTCTTCGCGATTCCCCAAGCGATCGAGCGTTTATTGGCGATTCCCATGACGACATACGTCTTATTCGTTAACGTTGGATAGATTGACATCGTAAACTCCCCTTTTTTAGTACCTGGTGATAATATCTGTTATCAGATTACAGAATGGTGTCTGTTTTGTCAACTAGCGCGTAACGTATTGCGATTTTTTTAACTTACGGTAAGATAAAATACGTAGAGAAAGGGTGAGACGACTTCATCATGAACCGCATTCAATCTTATTTTAAAAGTTTAGACACAACACTTTTGACAATCGTCTTTTTCTTGATGATCATCAGTTTAGGTGCCATCTATACGGCCCAACCGATGTTGCCGACGCGATTGCAACATATTAATTTCGCATTTGACCAAGGAATCCGCTACATCATTGGGTTCTTCGCCATGTTCGCCATCATGACCATCGAATATGAACAGTTGCGAAAAATACACTGGTATTTGTATGGCTTCGGGTTATTGCTACTAGCCGGTTTGATTCCGCTACGAGATACGACCCTCGTTCCGAACATTAACGGGGCGTACGGCTGGTATAACGTACCGGGCTTCAGTTTCCAGCCAGCCGAATTCATGAAGCTGTTCTTACTTATTTCCATGGCGACAATCGTCTATGACCATAATAAACGCTACGGTTCGTCCCAACAGGACACATGGCTATTAATGAAATTGGTGCTCCTCGCCATTCCGCCTCTCGCGCTGATTGTGACGCAACCAGACTTAGGCACAGGGCTCGTGTTGATCACGATGCTCGGAGCGATTATCATCGTGTCTGGTATCGGGTGGAAGTGGTTGCTCGGATTGTTCAGCGCCGCTGCCTTAACGATTGGTGGCTTCATGTATTTGTTCTTCTCGCATTTCGAGTTGTTACAAAGTTTCGTGCCAGGCCACGCCTTGAATCGATTCCAAGCTTGGATTTACCCGTATGAGTATTCCGATGACCTGGCGTTCCAGTTAATTAAATCGCTTCAAGCGATTGGATCTGGTCAAATGTTCGGGGCCGGCTATGGACAAGGGCTCGTCTATCTTCCTGAGTCGCAAACCGACTTCATCTTCGCCGTCATCGCCGAGCATTATGGCTTTATCGGAGCAGCGATTGTGATTATCGTTTTCTTCTTGTTCTTGTACCGAATGATCCATATCGCCCTCGAAGCGAGCAGTCCGTTCGGAAGCTACATCGTCACGGCCGTCATCGCCATGTTCACGTTCCAAATTTTCCAAAACATCGGGATGACGATCGGCGTCCTCCCGATCACCGGTCTGACGTTACCGTTCATCAGTTATGGTGGGACCGGGATCATCATGAACATGATCGCCATCGGGCTCGTCATGAACGTCGCCTCTAAATCAAAAACGTATATGTTCGACGACGACTAAACAATAGTCCCGCACTCATCCGAGTGCGGGACTATTGTTGTTACAGGATGAATTGGAAATCAGCCGGGTCAGCGGCTTGGATGATCAGCTTCTCGCCGGTCAATGGATGATGAAACGCCGCCGAAGCGCTATGGAGCGCATGACGGTCGAGAACAGTCTTGCCACCGTACATCGTATCCCCGAGCAACGGATGGCCGATATGGCGCAGATGGACCCGGATTTGATGCGTCCGACCGGTCTCAAGGGCAATCGATAGTGCCGTATATGCGCCATGCGGCTCCACTTCGAGAATATGTGTGACAGCATGCTGTCCGTCCGCTGTCACGATTCGCTCCATAATCGAATCGGGGGCGCGGCCGATTGGGGCATCGATCGTCTGTGGTTCAAGCGGCCCTTCGACTAACGCGAGATACGTCCGCGACAAGCCGCCAGTCTGTTGCAACTCGCTAAAGCGATGATGCACGTATGCATATTTTGCGAACAGGACGACCCCGCTTGTGTCACGGTCGAGCCGGTTGATGACGTGAATCGCCGACTGCAATCCAATCTGTTCATAATAGCCGAGCACGGCGTTGGCGAGTGTATCATCCGGATGGAGCCGGGACGGGATTGTCGCAATGCCTGCCGGTTTGTCGACCGCGAGCAAATAGTCATCCTCAAATAGGATCGTGAGCGGCCGCTTGGAACGGAACATCGTCTCGGCGGGCTGTTCGACCGGGAAGTGGACGGTCACTGCCTCCCCTGCTCGGATGTCATAGCGGACGGTGCGAGGCTTGCCATCGACGAGGATGAGGCCACCTTGTTTGATTTGGGTCAACATCTTTCGTGAGATGCCACAGTCTGTCATTAAAAAGTCGCGCAACGGGACGGTTGTCTCCGCGACGCGACGCAATGTAAATCCGTACATCGGTTACTTCCCTTCTTCAATGAACGATTCGCGGACCCGTCGCCAAAATGGGAACGGCCGGAACCGGGCAAACGTCACTTTTTCTTTCGCGACCGCACAGCGGATGGAGCGCACGTTCGACCACGACAACGCTTCTTGATGATCGAACGCGAGTTCAAACTCGGTTTTCGTGTGCGGAGCAATCTTCACTTGATGATGTTTCGGCAATAAGAGCGGTGACCCGATCGTGCGGTACACCAAGTTGTTAATCGACGCCATCTCCGTCACTTGAATTGCCTCGATGGACGGATGCACGATGGCCCCGCCGAGCGCTTTGTTATAGGCCGTCGACCCGGACGGCGTCGAGATACACAACCCGTCGCCCCGGAACGTCTCGAAGTAATCATCGCGAATCGATAAGTCACAGACGAGTGTGCGCTTATAGTTTTTAATCGTACATTCGTTCATGGCGAGCTGTCGATCGGTCGTCCCATCCTCGTAATCGATGAGTACCTCGACAAGCGGGTATGAAACCGGTTCGAACGACTCGCTTGTAATCATCTCCGTCAACTCATCGAGTTCATCCGGTTGCCAGTCGGCGTAAAATCCGAGATGGCCTGTGTGGATGCCGACGAGCAACGTCTGATCGAGCCGGTCGATATACTCGTGGAACGCCTGCAGCATCGTCCCGTCGCCTCCGACTGAGACGACAATGCGTGGCTCTTTCGAAACCGAATGCCCCGCTTCGGTCAATTTATTCGTCAACTCTTGCGCGATGTCAGCCGACCGCGCGTCTCCCCGTGCTACAATCGCAAACTGCATGCCGTGGCCCCCTAGTCTTGGTCCGTCTGGACGTTCATTTCTTTATCCCGGAACACTTGCTGTGCATCTTGAATCTCGACGCGAAGCTGGCTCATCTCGGCATCCAGCAAGAACGCCGCCTCGGCCGCTCGCCGCAGACGCTCTTGAACTTCGAGCGGCATATCCCCGTCGTATTTATAGTTAAGCGAATGCTCGATTGTTGCCCAGAAGTTCATCGCGAGCGTCCGTACTTGGACCTCGACGAGTGTCGGGAACTCGCCATGAATCGTTTGCACCGGGTACTCGAGAATCAAATGGTACGAGCGATAGCCCGATTCCTTTTGGTTCGTGATATAGTTACGTTCCTCGACGATCTTAAAGTCGGTCCGATGATGGAGCAGTTCGAGGACGTGGACGATATCGTCCACGAATTGGCACATGATGCGGAGTCCGGCGATATCTTGCATCTCCGTCGACAATTTATCATAAGGAATTTGCTTTCGCTTCGCCTTCTCGAGGATGCTGCCGACCGGTTTCACTCTTCCGGTGACAAACTCGATGGGAGAATGGTCATTTTGAGATTTATATTGCTTTCGAATCGCCTTGAATTTCACTTTCAGTTCATCGACCGCGATTTGATACGGCACTAAATATTGATCCCAATCCATGGATTGCATATGCTGTCACCACTTTCGTTCGTATCGGAAAGCCCTGCTTTTTCCGTATGTATCCGATTGTATGGTATCATAAACCAACAATTGTTCATAGAATGGAGCGATGATTTATGACCCAAGAAGTGGAAATTGAATTTAAATCGATGTTGACAAAAGACGAGTACGAAATGTTGCTCGCCGCCTACGATTTGACAGACGAAGTGAAATGGCAAGCCAACGACTACTTTGACACGCCGACGTTCGAACTGAAGAAACATGGTGCCGCCCTTCGCATCCGTGAGAAAAAGAACGGCCAAGTGCTGACACTGAAGCAGCCGCATGAAGTCGGCTTGCTCGAGACGCACGCCGCCATCAACGAAGAGGAAGCCGAGAACTTGTTCAAATACGGCATCATCCACGATGATCAAATGACGGCAGCACTCGCCCCGTTCAACTTGTCTGGACCGCTCGAACACCTCGGCCGTCTCGAGACGAAACGGGCCGAAATCGCGACGCCGGACGGCCTGCTCGTCCTTGATGAAAGTCATTATTTGGAGATTCACGACTATGAAATAGAATTTGAAGTGACCGACGAGGCGAAAGGGAAAATCGCGTTCGAACAGCTCCTTCGCGAGCATGGCATTCCTCTTCGTCCCGCTAAAAATAAAATCGTTCGATTCATGGAAGAAAAGGTGCGTCGAAATCAAGGTTGAGCAGATACGTTGCCAACCTTTTTTTTTCGTTGCTACAATGAGCATACGATATATTTGATTTTTGTTTACGAGAGGAGGCGACACAATGGAACTAGAACAATGTAATGAGTCATCCTGTTCACTGGAAGAATCTCCCATCCATGCAACCTATAAACCATTAGAGTTATTCTATTTCATGGACATTTCTGATCCAGATGGACTTCATGTGATGACGCTCATTAAAAAGCTCGAACTTGAATACGGGCATTTGATTCGTTTCCGTATGGTTTCGACGGTTCCTAGTTGTGTTGGCGGATGTCAAGAAGAGGTTCGCCTTCTCACGATGATTAAGGCTATGGAGTTACAAGGGAAACGTCATGCGATGCGCTTCTTACGCCATCTGCATATTAACGATATCTTTTTGAAGGATGGCTCTAGCGACAGCGACTTGTGGGAAATTGCCCGCTCGTTCGTCGATTACGGGCTCGACATCGAGGAGTTGGCGGCCGATATCCAATCCAATCAACTGCTCAGCGCTCTAGCTGTTGACCATGAGATCTTAAAAGATTGGGAAATTGAGTCACTTCCTGCTTTGACGTTCGTCACGCGTGACGAAGCACTCAAAATCGAAGGATTGTACCCGTATGACGTCTATCAGGCCGTCATGGCCGAACTGCTCGGTTACGTCCCAACCCGGGAGTCCGAGTGGAACGTCGAGAAAGTATTGGGGCGCTACGATGCCTCGACCATCACCGAGCTCGCCTTCATCTTGGAGCTCGAGAAGCCGGTCATCGAGAGAGAACTGAAAAAACTGTCACTCCAGCAACGGTGCCGACCTGTCCCAGGTTGCAGCGGACAAGCTTGGGCGACGAATAAATGACACAACAAAACCCACGGCCGGGGAGCCGTGGGTTTTTTGCGATGTTCTCCGCGGGGACGGAAAACATCACGACCCGAGTATCTATACAGATCACAGGTTGGGAGAAAGTTTACGGTCAATAAAGGGGTTTGTGATTGATTTCACACTTATAATATACCGAGACGGGCGCCACGTGACAAGCATTTTGTTCATATTGTCACATAATGTTCACGCCATACTTCTTATTGAAATAATAACGTCTCCATTTCGTCGAGGACAGCCTCGAACTGATCGAGTGCTGCGAGCACCGGCGCTTTCGTCGTCATATCGACGCCGGCCGCCTTCAATACTTCAATCGGATAGTCGCTCGAACCGGCCTTCAAGAACTTGTCGATGTAACGACGGACAGCTGGTTCGCCTTCTTCCATGATCTGTTGCGACAACGCGGCCGATGCTGAGATCCCTGTCGCGTACTGATAGACGTAGTAATTGTAATAGAAGTGCGGGATACGGGCCCATTCAAACGCAATCTCACCATCGATAACGAGTTCGTCTCCGAAGTATCGCTTGTTGAGCTCGAGATACGTCTCATTCAAATACTCAGGTGTGAGCGAGACGCCTTCTTGGGCCGCTTTATGAATCATGTGCTCGAACTCGGCGAACATCGTCTGACGGAACAGTGTGCCCCGGAACGTTTCGAGCTGATTGTTCAACAGATAGAGCCGCTCCTGGCGGTCCGTGCGCGTCTTCAACAAATAATCGTTCAAGAGCGCCTCGTTCGTCGTCGAAGCCACTTCGGCCACGAAAATCGAATAGTCCCCGTACGGATACGGCTGCGTCGCCCGCGTATAATGGCTATGGACCGAATGGCCGAACTCATGGGCGAGCGTGAACAAGTTGTTGACGTTGTCCTGCCAGTTCATCAAGATGAACGGTTGCGTGTCGTACGCGCCTGATGAATAGGCGCCACTCCGCTTGCCACGTGTCTCACGAACGTCGACCCAACGTGAAGCAAGTCCGTCTTTGACGATTTGGACGTACTCGTCTCCGAGCGGCGCGAGCCCCTCGACCATCAAGTCTTTCGCTTCGTCATACGGAATTTTCATGTCCACGTCTTTGACGAGCGGCGTATACAAGTCGTACATATGCAACTCGTCCACACCAAGTGCCCGTTTCCGGAGCGCGACATAACGGTGCAACAAGTCGAGACGTTCGTTCACCGCCTCTACGAGCCCGTCGTATACGGATTCTGGGATGGCATTATGGTGAAGCGCCGCTTGGCGGGCGCTCTCGAACTTGCGGACCGTCGCATAGAAGTTGTCTTTTTTCACGCTACCCGACAACGTCGAGGCGAACGTGTTCAAATATTGCTCGTACGTCCCGTACATCGCCTTGAATGCGCCTTCGCGGACACTGCGGTCACTTGATTCGAGGAACGTGATATAGCGGCCATGTGTCAATTCGACGTCTTCGCCTTTCTCGTTCTTCACTTTCGGGAACTTCAAGTCGGCGTTGTTAAGCATGCCGAACGTCGAGCTCGACTGCCCGAGGACGTCACCGGCTTGGGCGAGAATCGCCTCTTCCGCTTCCGTCAACACGTGCGGACGTTCTTGTGCCAACTCGTCGAACGCGTGGCGATAGACGTTGAGTGACTCGTGCTCACTCATGAACGCCTCGATTTGGCTTTCGTCGATGGCGAGCAGCTCTGGCGTCATGAACGCGAGCTGAGCCGAGATTTGGGCAGCGAGCGAACCGGCACGGTCGTTCAGTGCCTGATAATGGCTGTTCGACGTATCCTCGTCGTAGCGCATATGGGCGTATGTATACAGCTTATGCAATTGACGCGAAATGTCGTCGCGTAGTTGCAGACCTGCGAATAAAGAAGCCGCGGATTCTCCGAGTTTCCCTTTGAACTCGATCAAGGCCGGTACGCTTGCTTTTAGCGCCTCAAAATCTTGTTCCCAAGCTTGATCGTCTGCATAAATCGTCTCTAAGTTCCACGTCTCCTCGACGGGTACTTGTTGTCGTGTAAGTACTTCTGACATATGTCCACTTCCTTTTCTTAGTTTGTATACGATTTCGCCATGAATCGCTGAAACCCTTGAAAGTATCGAAAATCGTGAAGCAACGCCGTGTCTAACGTCTTAGGCACGTGCCAATCGCGCACCGCCTCCGTCACGTCGAATACGTTCAACAGCTGTCTCCATTGTACTTCAAACGCTTGCAGAAAGTCGCTTGTCGGGGTCACGTCGAACTGGCGGCACGTCTTCTCGATGCTCCAATTGACGGAGTCTCCGGGGCAATCCCGTCGATTCAAGTAGAGCACCGTCTGGAACATGAACGGATGGACATGGACCCCCCACAGTGACGGCAACGGCAAATAACAGTAGCTCGGTAACAACGAGGGCAACATCCCGAGCGGATACAATCGATTCAAGATGAGCCGGCGATACTGTGGCGTCGGATAAGGTGGCGTCATCCGCCTCCGCCGAATGACTTGGGTCCAACGATGGGCATCGAAGCCATAATATGCCGCGAACGGCGAGACATCGAACGAGGTCGCGACCTGCCATTGCCCGACGCCCGCTCGGATGGAGACCGGAAAGCCGACGAAGCGGTATAACGCCTGTCCGGTCGGGACGACCAGGCTATGTCGTCGCGCCAGTTCGGCCCGCATCCACGGTTTGAACGTCGTCACACCCCCGGGCTGCAGCCCGCTCGCCAGCCAGACGACGTCAAGTCCATTGTCGCGATAATGTCTCGTCCGGTCGACGTAAGACTCGATTGAGAGCGTGGACGCCTGGATTTCGACGACGAGCCGAGTATCGTCGCGTACTGCCACCAAATCGGCACGACGTGCGCCGATGACGACTTCTTGCTCGACTTCATACCCTTGCCCTTGAAGCCATTGCCGCACTCCCCATTTGTCTTCATGGTGTCCGGTCGACTCGCCGCATCCGCAAGGATTGACATGGGCGAAATGGAGACGCCGTTTCACACCTTGCCTGACGATGACCCGTTCCCCGCATTCTGGGCACGAAAAAGGGGCAAACGGCTCAATCCGCCCCCGACTCAACGTAAGGGCATCCACATACCCTCCAGTTCGACCGATGGCAAATCGCATTCCGCTTCCCCCTCATAATAGTGGTGAAAACATTCGGGCCAATGATTCGACGAGTTTGATGAAGTAGGATCGTTCCGAGAACGCCCGAATCTCCAACTCGTGTGACCCTTCAAAGTCTTTATACAAATCTTGTTTGAGCTGATGGACGGAGTTCGTGTTATACAAGAGCGCGTTCACCTCGAAATTGAGGTGGAAACTTCTGAAGTCCATATTCGCCGTTCCGATTGTCGCCAACCCATCGTCGACGACGATGACTTTCGAGTGCATGAACCCTTCCTCATACAAGTAAATCTTGACCCCGGCGCTGAGTAGCTCCTCAAAATATGAGCGGCTCGCATAAAAGACGATTTTATGGTCCGGATAGCTCGGAAGCACGATACGGACATCGATGCCTGATAACGAAGCGGTCTTGAGCGCGCTCATGATGTCCTCGTCTGGAATCAAGTACGGGGACGAGATGTATACCGACTTCTTCGCCGCATTGATCAGCGCGAAATAAATCGATTTCATCGTCTCGTACGGCTCATCCGGTCCGCTCGCCACAATCTGTACGCCGCCGCTCGCACTTCGCACCGTCTCGAGCGGCTCGAGATAGAACGGCGTGAATAGACGCTCACCCGTCATGTAGTACCAGTCCTGCAAGAAGATGAGCTGGAGTTCCGACACCCCTTCCCCTCTGACGTATAGATGCGTGTCACGCCAAAAACCGAACTTCGAATGCTCGCCCAAATATTCATCTCCGACATTCAACCCGCCTGTGAACGCCTCTGTTCCATCGATGACGACGATTTTCCGATGGTTCCGATAGTTCGTCTTACTCGAAACGAGCGGCAGGACGACCGGGAAGAACGCTTTGACATGGACGCCTGCTTGGCGCATCTCGTCAAAGAACGTCCCGCTCGTATGAATCGAGCCGACCGCGTCATATAGAAAGCGCACCTCGACCCCGGCCTTCGCCTTCTGAATCAAAATCCGTTGAATTTCCCGAGAAATACGATCTTCCCGGAAAATATAATATTCGAGATGGATGTGGCGGGTCGCCCCTTTCAAAGCGGGCAACAACTTCGAGAACTTCTGTTGTCCGTTCGTCAGCACTTGCGTATACGTGTTCGACGAAACGGGTAATTGATTCAGAGACGACGTCAAATGGAGCAACTTCTCATAATCGTCATGGGAGAACATGAGCGACGGCGACAACGTCATCGCCTTCTGTCGATAAGCGAGGTACGTCTCTTCGTCCAACATGGCCTTCTCTTTGAACATGCGCTTCCGGCGATAGTTCTGTCCGAACACAAAATAGGCGAACAGCCCGACGACCGGGAAGCCGAGCATGACGATGGCCCAAATGAGCGTCCGCTGCGGATTTCGATTCTCGAGCAGGATGACGAGCAGGATGCTGAACGTCGTCAAAAAGACGAGCACCGAGAACAACCCGATCACTTGCGAGCTCCAGTAATACGATAATACGGCAATGAGACCTGCGAGCAAAATCAGGGATAAAAGTACTTGTATGCGTCGCAACATATTATAAACTGACCTCGTTTCTATCTTGTATTATCATAATTATACAACTTAACACCATCTTTTGAGGGGAGCGAACAAAATATGGGCACATTTTTGGTTACAGGAGCGACGAGCGGGATTGGACGGGCCGTCGCCCTTCGTTTGGCTGAGGACGGACATGACGTCATCGGCATCGGCCGCGACGAGACACGAGGTGCCGCACTCGAAGACGCCTCACCACGCATCACTTTCCTTACATGTGATTTAGCCGAATCCGAGCAAGTTGAAGCATTGATGGACCGCTTGAGCGAGGACAAGGTCGTCCTCAACGGATTATTCAACAACGCCGCGACGTTCGGTCGTCCCGGGACACCGGAGCGGTTGCCGACGACCGCGTTCGACGACGTGTTCGAACTGAACGTACTGGCGACGAATCGCATCATCCAACGCGCCATCCCCCTGTTGGTGACAGGAGGGAGCGTCGTCAATAACGCCGCCTCGAAAGCGGCCGTCATCGCCTTGACGAAGACGTTCGCCCATCGGATGAAAGGTAAAGTACGTTTCAATGCGGTCTGTTTCGGTCCGGTCGACACGCCGCTCAGTCATAAACTGTACGGTGGTGAGGCCAAATTCCAAGAGGCGATGACCCATCATTTCCGGGGACATGCCGCCAAGCCGGAAGAAGTCGCACCGGTCGTCACGTTCCTGTTGAGCGGCGCGTCAAGCTATATTAACGGACAAGCCATCACGGTGGATGGTGGCTATACGCTCTCATAAGCAGCAAAAGGGAGGGGTCACTCGAGACCCCTCCCTTTCACGTCTGTACTTTTCGGGCACGCATCATCTGATTCGTCAGAAACGCGCGTTCTCGCGGATGCAACTCTTCAACATCGAGCGACTCCTCAAAATAGTCGATGAACGCCTCGAACGTCTCTTCGTGTGAGGCATGCGCTTCTAACCGGGCGATGCGGATTGCCTCGAACACGGACGCCATCACAAAGATGTCATGGCTCGCATACGTCTTAATCGGAGCAAGCGCCTCGAACAACGTCGCCTCCATCGGCTTCCGTTTGGCGTGCCAGTCACTTTTGCCATTGGAAAATAAGAAATCCCCTTCAGGTAATCGGCTCAGTTCCCGCAAAATGTCCCCGATGTAATGAATGGCGTGAATCGCCGTATTCGGATCGTTAATCCCGGGCGAGATACCTTTTAACGCGATCTCGCTCAACTTCTCGATAACGAAGGCCGGATCTTGAATCGAGGAGCGAATCTCCCCGATTTGGAACACGTCAATCTCGAGCGCTTCTTCCCCGAGCCAATAGCCGAGCAAGTCCCCTTTCGCCACGAAATCCCCGACAGCCACGACCGACTCAAAATCGACGTCATGACTCTCGTGTTTCTCGCTTGCGAACAGTTGAATGTAGCCGGTGCGCGGGGCATAGATGGCGTGACCCTCGAACGTATGGACCGAACGCTTAGGAACGATATGCTTCTTGCCGTCGTCGACCGCTTGTTGCTGTGTCTCAATGACGGACAACGCCTCGCGATGCAAGGCTGACAAGAGACGTTCGGCTTGAATCGAGACGCTGATTGTTTGGATGAACTTGACGAACGCCCAGACGGAACTGACGACGAGCAGCACGCTGACGCCCGAGGCGAGGACGACGTCCTCATCTGACGTCCGAATTAAAAATAAGTTCGTGATGCCGTACACGGTCGTCATGATGAACAAGCCGAGCGTATGCTTCGACGCCGAATTCGTCAAAAAGTTGTTGATCGTCCGCGGCGAAAACTGGGACGAGTACGTCGTCAAGACGACGAGAATCGTTGAAAAACTGAACGTCATCATCGTCATCAAACTCGTGAAGGACGATGATAAAACCGTCGCCGCCGAATCCTTATCTAAATAGACGATTTTGGGCAATAGTTCCCGAAAGAAACTTCCAAAGTATTGGGTAAGGAACGTCAAGGCAATCCCCCCGACCCCATACAAGAACGGGACGAACCAGGCACTATCGGCCAACATCAACTGCAAACGTTTCAACATCACGACACCTCGTTTATGTATTAGTTAGAAAAAAATCGCCTGTCCATATGAACAGGCGATTGGGGTTTAGAAATAGTGACGGACTTTGGCGAAGACGTCCCCATCGAGAATGAGCTTGCCGTATTCTTCGAGCATCGCTAACGTCTGCGTGCTGAACGTCAAGTACTCGGCCAAGAGGCTCAATACGTTCTCTTCTTCCTCTGGTTCCATCTCTTCCGGGAAATCGATCCACAAGTAATACTTTTGATCGTAATGGAACAGTTTGAGGTCGATGTTACTTAACGTCTCTCCCGCCCGTTTGCTGAGCGAGATGATGGCCTCAAAGTCGTCCGTTTCCATGGCGAGCGGAGCCCACGCCTCCTGCTCGGTTTCTTCATCGAGTTCACTCAATTGGTCGAGCACCGATTGTTGATCGCGTGCCTCATCGATCGCCGAGCGCAGGAGTGATCCGAGCTCAGAATCGTCTTCGGCGTCAATCACGTTTTTCGCAATCGTCACGGTCACTTCAAGTCCTTTTTCAAAAGCTTGTACTTGTATCCATAGTGGACCATCAAACGAGATATCTTCTCGTTCGTGCGCTTCGTCCATCATCTGCCAGAACAGCTGCTCACCACGTTCTCGGTTATACCAGATTTCATCACGAGCGAAACCACGTTTTTCGATATCGACATACGTAATGAAAAATTTGACGGTATTATCATTGATGCGCTCAATTTTCACGATTGTCCACTCCCTTCTCACCTCACTCCTACTTCAACAATTAAGGAGGAGAGGGGAAATTGTCTTGTTATCATAGTACCCTTTTTTTAACGTGTCAATCTATTGATGATGGGGTTGTTACTATTATTTTATCGGAAAAACGGAATAATAAAAAGCACACTGCTTAGACAGTATGCTTCCTCACTCGTTGACGAGTCGTTGCGCTTCTTGAAGTTGGAACGTGCGGACCTTGCGCGGCAAGAATCGACGAATCTCATCTTCGTTATACCCGACTTGAAGACGTTTTTCATCAATCAAGATTGGACGGCGAAGTAGTCCTGGATACTCTTGAATCAAATCGTACAGTTGTTGAAGCGAAAGCGCATCGACCGATACGTCGATTTTAGAGAAAACTTTAGACCGGGTCGAGATGATTTCATCCGTCCCGTCCTCTGTCATACGTAAAATTTGTTTGATCTCATTGAGTGAGAGTGGTTCTGAAAATATATTTCGTTCCGTAAATGGGATATCATGCTCTTCAAGCCAAGCCCGTGCTTTTCGGCACGATGTGCAGCTCGGAGACGTGTAAAGTGTGACCATTTTCGTTCCTCCCTGATCAAATGTTCGTTCATCTTTTTCAAGTGACTCTATTTGTATACCCAAAAAATCGTTCACTTAATTATAATAATTCTTATGAATTGAAACTTCAATGATATTCTTTCTCATTCAAGTAAGAAAAGAGGACGCATTCTCGAGAATGCGACCCTTGATCGACCGTTCTAGGACGCCGGCATCCGAGAAACCGGTTGTGATACCGTCTCTTTGCCTGGCTTCACTTGTAAGTCTTTCAATTTTTTCTTGAGGACTTCCTTCAGAAGTTTCTTTTTCTGTTCCAAAACTTTATTTCGTTCTTTCATGGTCTCTCACCCCCAACGTCAAAAGGACCGGACCGACCGTTACTGAATCTGAAAATCTTGAACTTGCACTAATCTACAATTAAATTATAGCACATTCTTATGAAAATAGTTGAACAATCTCCAAATTTCTCATCATTTCACACGTTCCAAATTTGCTTTTTATATCCGATTCCCGTATAGTTAATAGAAATATCCTTTGAAATCACCAAGGAGGAGAGCGATGATGAGAATTACATTAGAGACGATTATGCAGCACCCGGTCACCCAAAAATACTTGACCCGTTCTGGCTTGAAACACGCCGTTGATGTGTGTGAACGCGCTCTCGAATTGGCGACGCGACGAGGGCTCGATACGGATTTGGCGACGAAAGCCGCCCTACTCCATGACATCGGTCATTATGAATGGTACACCGAAGGGAAATGGAATTATGATTTGTATCGTCAAAACGATATCCATGCCATTAAAGGCGCCGAACGCGCCCACAAGCTGTTGATTCGTCTCGGTGAAGACCCAGCCCGCGCCAAAGAAATCTCGGTCATGATTTTGCTTCACACCGACTCCTACTTGCCGCCCAACCGGATTCAACGGACGCCGCTCCAACAGCTCGTTCACGATGCGGACACGTACGTCGAACAACCTGGCGGACTGCACCACTATGAGACGATGGACATCGAAAACGCCCTGGCCCGTGTCCGCTTGATTGACGCGGTCGTCGACCGGCTCTCGAACTTGCCACGTATCTCAAACGCCTGACACCGTCCTCGTAGACGGTGTTTTTTGTACGAAAAAAGTCCCGCATCCGGTTGAAGGCGGGACTTTCGATTTAAACGAGTTGTGCTTTGTACGCTTCGTACTCTTCGTCTGTCAATGAGACGTAGTGGCCTGGTTCGACTTCGCGGAGTGGCGGGATGCTTGAATCCTCATCCGAACGTCCGACGGCACCGAGTGACTTCGACTCATACACGATCCGCTTACGTGTCCGCTCATGCTCTGGATCCGGAAGTGGGATCGCCGAGAGGAGTGACTTCGTATAGGCGTGGAGCGGGTTCTCATACAAGCGCGCTGCAGGAGCGAGCTCGACGAGGTGACCTTGATACATAACGCCGATCCGGTCCGAGATATACTTGACCATCGACAAGTCGTGGGCGATGAACAAGTACGTGAGATCACGGTCGCGTTGCAATTCTTTCATCAAGTTGACGACCTGGGCTTGAATCGATACGTCGAGAGCTGAAATCGGCTCATCGGCGATGATGAAGTCTGGTTCGACCGCGAGAGCGCGGGCAATCCCGATCCGCTGACGCTGACCGCCCGAGAATTCGTGCGGGTAACGGCTCGCGTGCTCTTTCGTAAGACCAACCGTCTCGAGAAGGTCATAGACGCGGTTCATCCGGTCTTCTTTCGTTTTGGCAAGTCCGTGGATATCGATGCCTTCGGCGATGATATCCGCGACAGTCATCCGCGGGTTGAGGGATGCGTATGGGTCTTGGAAGATCATTTGCATCGCGCGGTTGAACTTCAACTTTTCAGCGTTGCTCTTCTTGCCGTGGACGTTCTCACCTTTGAAGATGACGTCGCCGTCTGTCGCATCGTAAAGTCCGATGATGGTACGACCTGTCGTCGATTTCCCACATCCAGACTCCCCTACGAGTCCGAGCACTTCACCTTTATAAATATCGAACGAGATGCCGTCGACAGCTTTGACGACGCGGCCTCGGCCAATTTTAAAGTGCTGCTTCAGGTCTTTTACTTCGAGTAATTTCTCGCGTTCCATTATTCAGCACCACCTTTCAAAATCGATTTCGCGAACGCGCTGTCCGGACGATACTTGAGCGCGAGCTCACGAATCGCCTTCGGCGGGCTCACTTGCGGGGCTTGTGGGTGCAATAACCAGCTCGCCGCATAGTGCGTGTCGCTAATTTGGAACATCGGTGGTTCTTTTTCAAAGTCGATTTTCATCGCATACGGGTTACGTGGTGCGAAGGCATCGCCTTTCGGTGGGTTGAGCAAGTTTGGCGGTGTACCCGGGATGGCCGGGAGCGCCTCGTTCGGGTCATCGGTCGGACGCGGCATCGATCCGAGCAAGCCCCATGCGTATGGATGACGTGGCTCGTAGAAGATTTCGTCGACCGTCCCTTTCTCAACGATTTTACCAGCGTACATGACGGCGACGCGGTCTGCCATGTTCGCAACGACACCGAGGTCGTGCGTGATGAAGATGATCGCTGTGCCCGTCTTTTGCTGGATGTCTTTCAAGAGCTCTAAAATCTGAGCTTGAATCGTTACGTCGAGGGCCGTCGTCGGCTCATCGGCGATTAACACTTTCGGGTTACATGCGAGCGCGATCGCGATAACGATCCGCTGACGCATCCCACCTGAAAGTTGGTGCGGGTATTGCTTGAGGCGTGCCTCTGGGTTTGGAATCCCAACGAGTGTGAGCAATTCAAGCGTACGCTTCTTCGCATCCTCACCCGTGAGTCCTTGGTGTTGCTTCAAACCTTCGGCAATCTGTTTGTAAATCGTCATCGTCGGGTTGAGCGATGTCATCGGATCTTGGAAGATCATCGCGATATCGCGCCCACGAATTTTAAGCATTTCTTTTTCCGACAACTTCGCCAAGTCTTTTCCTTCGAACAAGATTTCTCCGTTCGTGATTTCACCTGGCGGGTTCGGAATGAGACGCATAATCGCTTTCGATGTGACGGATTTACCAGAACCCGATTCCCCAACGATGGCGAGCGTCTCGCCTTTTTTCAAATCAAACGATACGTTGCGAACGGCTTGTACCGTTCCAGCATACGTATGGAACGAGACCGCTAAGTCTCGGACAGATAAAATCGTTTCCATGCACGAGTCCCCCTGTTTCTATAATTATTTACGCATTTTCGGGTCGAACGCATCACGCAAGCCATCGGCGAGCAAGTTGAAGCTGACCATGAGCAAGACGATGATGACTGACGGGATGACGAGCAAGTACGGGAATGTCCGTAATTCTTTGTATCCGTCGTTAATCAACGTACCAAGTGATGCTTGTGGCGGTTGAAGTCCGATCCCGATGAAACTAAGGAATGCCTCGAAGAAGATGGCAGCTGGAATCGTGAACATAAGTGTGATGATGATGGCGCCGAGCGTGTTCGGAATCAAGTGTTTGAAAATCAAACGAGTACTTGAGGCACCGAGCGTACGGGCAGCCAAGACGAACTCTTGGTTTTTCAATTTCAAAATCTGACCGCGGACGAGTCGACTCATCCCGATCCAGCCGGTGATGGTCATCGCCAAGATGATGGTGAAGACACCTGGGTCAAAGATCAAGATGAACAAGATAATCAAAATCAAGTTCGGAACACCAGTCAAAATCTCAACGATCCGCTGCATGATGTTATCCGTACGGCCTCCGAAGTAAGCCGAGATACCACCATAGGCGACACCGATAACCGTATCGACGATTGCGGCCATTAAACCGATGAAGAGTGAGATACGTGTACCTTCCCAAACACGTGACCAAAGATCACGGCCGAGGTAGTCCGTACCGAACCAGTAGTTCTCTTCGACGTTCTTTTGTTCATAGAAGTCGATTTCACGGCCACCGAGGTTAGCCATCCCGTCGAACCCTGCCCACTCTAGTCCTGTGACTTTAGGTGGAAGTTTCGCTTGCGAGATGTTTTGCGTATAAGCATCACGACCAGACAGCATCGGGCCGAATAGAGCGAGCAAGACAAGAATGACGATAATCGATAACGACAAGATGGCTGCTTTGTTTTTCTTTAAGCGCATCCATGCATCTTGCCAGAAGTTCAAGCTTTTACCGGAAATACGTTCAGCGAGCTGTTCGTTCATCTCGACACGTTGGAACATGTCTTGGTCGAACTGCTCGAAATTCTTTTTGTTTTCAATCATCAGTTATTCCCCCCAAGACGAATACGTGGGTCAACGACTCCGTAGAGCAAGTCGACTAGTAGAATGATAATAATGAACAGGCCAGAGAAGAAGAGCGTCGTGCCCATGATGACCGAGTAATCATTCAACGTAATAGATGTGACGAACAATTCACCGAGTCCAGGTACCGCAAAGATTTTTTCGATGACGAACGTACCAGTCAATAGACCGGCCGTCATTGGTCCAAGGATTGTGATTGCTGGAATCATCGCGTTACGCACCATGTGCTTCCAAACGATGGCATTCCCGGTCAACCCTTTCGCTTTCGCGAGCGTGACGTAATCTTGTCCGGTAACTTCTAGCATCTCGGTCCGGACGAAACGGGCAATCGATGCCGTGACCCCGAGCGAGAGCGAGATGGTCGGTAAAATCGTATGCGCCGGAGAATCCCAGAATGCAACAGGGAGCAATTGCAACTTAACCCCAACATAGTACTGAAGAAGGGCCGCAAAGACGAATGATGGGACAGAAATCCCGATTACCGATACGAACATTGAACCATAGTCAATGTATGTGTTATGACGAATGGCTGCCACGATTCCGAGCAACAATCCGACAAACGTCCCAAGCACAAGGGCTTGAATCCCTAATTGAGCTGAAGGTCCGATTCGTTCCATAATCAATTCCGTCACTGGCCGGTTGGCCGTACGGAACGATACACCAAGGTCCCCTTGCACAAGGTTTCCTAAGTATGTTGCATAACGAACTGGAAGCGGATCATTGAGTCCGTAGCGGTCGTTCAAGAGTTGAATTTGTGTCTCCGTCAGCTTCTCCTGGTTTTGGTACGGCGAACCTGGAAGCAGGTCCATCAGGAAAAACGTGAACGTCGCAATCAAGAAGAACGTGATGAGGCCGTAAGTCAGCCGCTGAAGAATATAACGTCCCATAAATAAATACCCCCTGTTTTTCTAATGTGTCTATGCTTGCACCAACAGCGTCACTATGACATATTGCCCTTTTCTCGAATTCACAAAATGAAAGGAATTTTCTGAAAGAATAGGTCAAACGTCATCTCAAGGCTCTTAGCACAGCGCATGAAAATCGAAGAATCCTTAGTTTGTAAAGTATTCTGAATTTTCACTGTTACTACATTATACTTTACCAACAAAACTTTTGAATAGTTTTTTCTCTGATTTCTGTTTTTTTTTTTAGAAAAGGGGGGACATGCGTGATGCATGCCCCCTTTCTTCTTTAGTTGATATCGACATATTTGTACTGATAATCAGCACCGAATAGTTGACGGTTAAAGTTTTCCACGTTCGGACGGAGCAAGTAAGCAACACCTGCTTGGTAGAGCGGCATGATGGCTTGGTCTTGTTCGATCAAGAGCGTCTCTGCTTCTTTGAACTTGTCATAACGTGCATCGATCGCTGTTTCAGCTGATGCTTCATCAATCAACTTGTCGTACGCTGCCGACTTGTAGTTGATGTCGTTCTGACCGTTGTCAGATGTAAAGATACCAAGGTTCGTGAGTGGATCTTGATAGTCAGGACCCCAAAGGGCAAATGACATCTGATACTCTCCGTTCGCTTCGAGTTCGAGCTTGTTGTTGAACGGTTGTTGTGAGATGTTCACGGTCACGTTCGGCAAATTCGACTCGAGTTGGCCTTTCATGTACTCTGAGATTTGTTTCGATACTTCGCTATCAAATGAAAGAAGTTCGATTGTGACTGCTTCGCCGCCAGTCGCCTCTTCCCAAAGTGATGCCGCTTCGTCAGCGTTCGTTTCGAAATGCTTCACGCCTTCTGCGTAATCCGTTCCGTCTTCATACTTGATAAATTCTTTCGGGACAAACGAAGTCGTCGCGATTGAGCCGTTGTTCAACAGCTGATCGATAATCCCGGTTGGGTCGACCGCACGAGCGACAGCTTTACGAGCGTTGATGTCAGCGAAGAGTTCATCTTCGTGGTTGAACTTGAAATAACCGACAGATGATCGAAGGCCTGTGCTGTAGTCATCGTTCTCTTGGAATGCGGCAACTTGTTCAGATGAGAGGCCGGCGTAGTCGACTTCTCCTGCTTCATACAAGTTGACGACTGTCGATGTATCTTTAACAACGCGAACGTCGACTTTTTCTAGGGCTACATTTTCAGCATCCCAGTACGATTCATTTTTCGTCAACACGTATCCTTGCTCGCGATCCCACTCCGACCATGTGAATGGACCGTTGTAGATGTGGTTTTCTGGAGTCGTCGAGAAGTCTTCGCCTTTTTCAGTCGCAAACGCTTCGTTAATCGGTGTGAACGTACCGAACGATGTGAGCGAGATGAATGATGGGTCTGGACGCTCGAGTGTAACTTCAAGTGTCTTCTCATCGATTGCCTTCACACCGAGATCTTCTTTAGGAAGTTTACCCGTGTTGATGGCTTCGGCATTTTTAACTGTGTTCATGATGTACGCGTATTGTGAACCTGTTTCAGGATCCACGGCGCGTTGCCAAGCGTAGACGAAGTCGTTCGCTGTGACAGGTTCTCCGTTTGACCATTCCGCGTCACGAAGTGTGAACGTGTAGACCGTTTCGTCTTCACTCACTTCTGGTTCTCCTTCAGCGATGGCTGGAACGGCATTTCCTTCCTGGTCAAGACGATAGAGACCTTCCATCGTGTTGGCGATCAAGTTGAACGCCACAGCGTCCGTCGCGAGCGCCGGGTCAGCTGTTGTAATGTCAGACGTGTCCGTCAAGCGGAGAATCTTTTCTCCGTTCGAAGACGAACCGCCGTCAGAGTCTCCGCCAGTCGAGCAAGCGGCGAGCACTGAACCGAGTGCCAAGATGAATGTCATCATGAGCAGAATCGATTTTTTCTTCATTGCGATGTCCCCTTTCTGAATCGTGAAGCATGGCGTTTCGTCGGACCGTAACATCTTACTTTTTCTTTAATTTTCTGAATATTTCATTTTGTATCCGACGAAAGAACGTTAGGGCTATTGTAAAAAATTTTTAATCAAACTGTCAACTCCCCAATAAACCGCTGTCATTTTTAACACGAACTTCTCGCCATATATGTGGCACAACAGGTATCATAGAGCCATAGGGCGGATGACTCGATGGAGCGCATCCACGCTGAAAGGAGTTTGTCACATTGAAAAATTTTAGAAGTATATTAATCGTTTGGGGAATTGTCACAATTGCCTACACCGTTTGGTCGAACTTGTCATACTACCAAGACGAGACAATCGGGTTCCATTTGAGTGGCGGCTTGTTCGTGGCCGGTATACTCGTCTTCGCGGTCGGGATGTTCTCTCATATGGGTGCCACCGGATTATTTGACGGGTTCATGTACGGGTTCAAACGCAATCGTCGGGCCAAGTTGAAAGAAATCGACCCTGACTACGAAGAAGACGAAGAAGCCTCACCAGAAGATCGAGCCAATCAAAAACGTTCGGCGTGGCGTTGGGTCTATGTCGGTGTCACGAGCGTCGTTCTTTCTTACGTAATCACCCTCGTTTGACCTTCCGATTTCACTGTCGATATGCTACACTATGCCTAGAACAATAGGAAACACAATGAAGAAGACAAGTACCTCGAATCCCCTTTCCCCCAGAGAGTCTACGTTGCTGAGAGTAGATGGAAACCGTCGAGCGAATGGACTTCGGAGTGGCTCGCCTGAACGATAGTACGGCGAGACGGTCACGCCCGTTAACGCGATCAAGTGGCATGAGTTTCATGCAAATTTGGGTGGCACCGCGGTTATTCGTCCCGATTTATCGGGCGGGGAACCGCGGTTTTTTATATTCTCTGGAGGTGCAATCATGGCAAAAATCTTTTCTGGCATTAAACCGACCGGCGTCGTCACGCTCGGCAACTACTTAGGCGCGATAAAACAGTTCGTCGAGCTGCAGGAAGAACACGAAGCGTTTTACTGTGTCGTCGATCTTCATTCGATCACGGTTCAATTGGACCGCGTCGAGTTGATGGACAACACGCGCAAACTTGCGGCACTCTATCTCGCTTGCGGTCTCAACCCTGAGAAATCGACGATTTTCGTCCAATCGGAAGTGAAGGCGCACGCCCAACTTGGATGGATGTTGACATGCATCGCCGGTATGGGTGAACTGAGCCGCATGACGCAGTATAAAGACAAATCACAGAACAGTGAGAATATCGGCGCTGGCCTATTCGTCTATCCGACCTTGATGGCAGCCGATATCCTCTTGTACGGTACGGAACTCGTCCCGGTCGGCGACGACCAAAAACAACACGTCGAATTGACGCGTGATTTGGCCGAACGCTTCAACAAACGATACTATGAGACGTTCACGATTCCTGAACCACTCATTCAAAAAGAAGGCGCCCGCATCATGAGTTTGACGAACCCAGTCAAAAAGATGTCGAAGTCAGACGCGAACGCGAAGGGCTTCATCTCGATGCTCGATGAGCCGAACGTTATCCGTAAGAAAATCAAGAGCGCCGTCACAGACTCGAGCGGTGTCATCAGTTTCGACCGTGAGAACAAACCAGGCATCTCGAACTTGCTTGAGATTTACTCACTCTCGACCGATACCCCAATCACTGAACTTGTCGAACGCTACAAAGATTCGAACTATGGAACGTTCAAGCACGACGTCGCCGAAGCTGTCGTCGCTATGCTCGAACCGATCCAGAATCGCTATCACGAACTCGTCGACTCAACTGAACTCGATGCTATCCTCGATGCGGGACGTGAGAAAGCAGAAGCCGTCGCCAACAAAAATCTCGCCAAAATCGAGAAAGCGATGGGACTCAACCGGAAACGGGCCAAAGTGAAAAAATAAAACATAGCCGCCCTTTGCGTTCAAAGGGCGGCTTGTTCGTGCAATGTGATTTTTCAAACTGAAGATACAAAAAAGAGACAGGCGTCCCCGTCTCTTTTTTGTATGCGTGTTGTTTCTTATTACTCTTTGCCTTCGATAGATGCCCACTTGTACGAGTAGTCAGCGCCGAACGCGTGTTCAACGATTCCTTTAACATATGGCTTCGTGAGGCGAGCCGATCCACGTTGGTAAACTGGCGAGATTGCGTTCTCTTCAAGAACGATTTTCTCTGCAGCTTGAAGGTCAGCCCAACGCTGTGCAGCATCTGTGCTTGATTTCGCAGATTCGATGAGCTTGTCGAATTCTTCGTTCGACCACTTACCACGGTTGTATGGTCCGTCAGTGACGAAGAGGTCAACGAATGTCATTGGATCCTGGTAGTCAGGGCCCCAGCCAGCGAATGTCAACTCGAACTCACCTTTGTTTTCAAGGTCAAGTTTGTTGTTGAACGGTTGTTGCTTGATTGTAAGTGTGATCCCTGGAAGGTTCTTCTCAAGTTCACCTTTGATGAACTCACCAATTTGTTTCGCAGATTCTGAGTCATAGTTGAGGAGCTCGATTTCGACAGAGTCTTGACCGAGTTCTTCAAGTCCTTTTTCCCAAAGCTCTTTCGCTTTGTCCACGTCGTAGCCGCCGATGTCGCCGTTCGCTTCACGGAAGTCTTTACCGTCTGGTCCAGTGACGAAGTCTTTAGGTACGAGGTAGTTGGCAGGAACTGAACCGTTCGCAAGGAGCGTTTCAGAGATCGCTGCTTTATCGTATGCCGCATCAATCGCGTTACGGATGTTTTGGTTGTCGAGCGCTTCAACCTCAGTGTTGAACTGAAGGTAGAAGAGTGTTGGCTCAACGACAGTTGAGAAGTCTTCGTTGTCTTGGTATTGAGCAACGAGTTCAGAAGTCAAACCAGTACGGTCAACGTCTCCGTTTTCGTACAAGTTAACGCCTGTTGAAACTTCTTTAACGACTTTAACGTTGATTTCTTCAAGTTTGACGGCTTCAGCATCCCAATAGTCGTCGTTCTTGACCATTTTCCAGCCTTGCTCGCGCTCCCAGCTTTCGAGTTTGAACGGTCCGTTGTAGAGAGTTGTCTCTGCAGACGTACCGAAGTTCTCGCCTTGCTCTTTGTCGAACGACTCAAGTTTAGGCATGAATACGCCGAAGCTTGTGAGACCGAGGAAGTACTCAGCAGGTGCAGTCAATTTAACTTCAAGTGTCTGCTCATCAGTCGCAGTGACACCGACAGCGTCACGCTCGCCTTCGCCTGTGTTATAGGCTTCAGCGCCTTCGATGATTGACATAACGTAAGCATATTGTGATGCGTTGTCTGGGTTAAGGACTTCTTTCCAAGCGTATTCGAAGTCGTTCGCAGTTACAGGCTCGCCGTTAGACCAAGTTGCGCCTTCACGGATTTTGAACGTGTACGTTTTACCGTCTTCAGAAACTTTGTGTGACTCCGCGATCCCTGGTGTCGGGTTATCGTCTTCGTCCATACGATAAAGACCTTCGTTAACGTTGTTCAAGACGTTGAATGAAACTGCGTCTGTTGCAAGCGTTGGGTTAAGTGAAGGGATGTCTGAGCTATCGAGCAAGTTGAGGACTTGCGCTTCATCAGTATTTTCTGATGCGTTGTTATCAGTTGTTGCTCCCTCTTCTTCCCCTGTCGAACATGCCGCTAGGAATGCGCTAGATAGAAGTGTTACCGACGTTGCTAAAGCAAAACCTTTTTTCTTATTCATTGCGATGACCCCCTGATTTTTTTCGTTTTAACGAAATGAACGATGGTAGAAAATTCTGATAGTTCACTTTACAAAATTTGTTACCACAATCCCGTTGAAGCAATAATACAATATTCTGATAATTTTGCAAAGTGTTTATTTTGATTTTTCTAAAAAATTTTTACTATAGGCTAAAAGCCCGCTTAGGTAGACGGGCTTTTAGCTCATTTTTCATAAACTTTAGAAAATGTTAGGACGTACGAAGGACCGATGACCGGAAAGCCGATTTCCGCATATTTGGAATCGACCGCGTAAGATCTTCCAGCTTGGTAGATTGGGATAACGACAGCTTGTTCCAACAATCGTTTTTCGGCTTGTCGATACACCTCGTTCCTGTCTGTAATCGCCTCGGTCGTACGTGCCTGTTCCATCAACCGATCGAACGGTTTATCGGCAAATCCGCTCGAATTCAAATAGTTACCTGACTCGAATTGAGTCAAATAGGCGCTGAATGCCGGATAGTCCGGTTGCCAACCGGAAAGGGACAACGCGTACTCGCCTGCGACTTCTTGCCTAACTTTGTCCCCAAGTGGGAGTTCGACGACGTTCACTTGAAGACCCGGAAGTTTTTCAAGTTCCGTTTCAATCGTCTGGGCGATTTGTCGCGCTTCGTCATCGACAAAACTGAGCAACTCGATTTCAATCTCGTCTTCCTCGAGCCGCTCGAGCACTTCCTCGAACAGTGCGGTTGCTTCTCCATCGAGCGAAATGTCGAGTTCCGCTTCATCGGTGACGAGCAATCGTTCGGTCGTGACTTCGGCCCGAGCGAGTGAATCTTCCACGGCTTCCCGATTCAAGGCGAGGGCAAGCGCTCGCCGGAAATCAGCATCATCGAACGGATATTCGTCGACGTTCGGCTTCAAATAGAAGACGCCGCTCCGTGGGACGTCGACGAGCTTGCCTTCGAGCAAGTCGATGGTCGCCTCATCCGTGCCGTATGGAATCGGATGGATGCCATCCGGTTCTGAATCCAGCCCTTCATCCGCCAACATCATAATCTTTTCGAGCGTGACGCGATCGGCATCGTAATACGCCTCGTTTTTCGTCAACGTGACTTGGGCCGCATCCAATGATTCGATTTGAAACGGACCGTTCGCATCAAGCTCTTGCCATTCCCCGATCATCGTCTGTGGTAAAAAGGCCGGCATCGCCAAAATCTGTTCGAACCCTTCCATCGGTCGTTCGAGTGTCAACTCGAGTGTCCGCGCATCGACCGCCTTCACGCCGAGCGTCTCTGGTTCTTTCGTCCCGAGACTAATCGCTTTCCCGTTCAGAACGTCTTCCAAAAGGAAACTGAACGGAGAGTTCGTGTCGTCATCAGCGAGCATCCGGAAATGATCGACGAACGTCTCGGCCGTGACCGTATTCCCGTTCACGGTACGACTTTCTTTCAACTTGAACGTGTATGTCGCGCCGTCTTCCGATCGGGTCATCGTCTCGACGAGTCCCGGTTCGATTTCCCCGTCCGCACCGAAGCGATACAATCCTTCATAAATATGCGATAACACGGTCTGTGAACTCGGGTCGATGGCGAGCAGCGTATTCGGTTGCTCCGGTAACATCTCCCCATGAATCGTCACGATTTGTTCTTCAGGTGGTACTAATTCTCGTGCCTGCTCTCGTTGTCCGTACCATATAACGAAAAAAAGGATAAGGACTGAACTCAACAAGGCGGCACCGATGAAAAATCGTTTCATCTGGCATTCTCCTCTCTGTTAGCTCAACCCTTATACCCTACCCGTTTTTGCCACTTTTTTCTACTATTAGTCGTTTACTTTTGCTAACGCGAGCGTCGCGTTATGGCCTCCGAAGCCAAGTGAGTTGCTGAGTGCGTACTGGATATCAAGTTCCCGATTTCCTTCACGGACATAATCTAAATCACAATCGTCTGCCGGTGTCTTGCAGTTGATCGTCGGGTGAATCCGTCCCTCATGAATCGATAGCGCTGTAATGACGGCCTCGACTCCGCCGGCGGCACCGAGCAAGTGCCCGATCATCGATTTTGATGAGTTAACGGCCAAGTTATGAGCATGGTCACCGAAGACGTTGTGGATGGCTTTCGTCTCCAACATATCGTTGAGCGGTGTGCTCGTCCCGTGAGCGTTGATGTATTGCACGTCTTCCGGACGAATCCCCGCGTCCCGAAGCGCCTCGTTCATCGCTTTCGATCCGCCTTCCGCTTCCGGTGACGGTGCCGTGATATGGTAGGCGTCCGAACTCATGCCGTAACCGACGACTTCCGCATACATTTTGGCACCGCGCGCTTTCGCATGCTCGTATTCCTCGAGAACGAGCACGCCAGCGCCTTCACCCATGATGAATCCGTCACGGTTCGCATCGAACGGGCGACATGCCGTGTTCGGGTCCGGGTTCGTCGATAGCGCTTTGTTGGCACAAAATCCTGAGAACGAAAGCGGTGTGATTGGCGCCTCGGCTCCACCTGCGAACATCGCAAGCGCATCGCCACGTTGAATGACTTTGAACGCTTCCCCGATTGAGTTCGTTCCAGAGGCACAAGCCGTGACCGAACAGTTGCTTGGTCCTTTCGCCCCGAGGTAAATCGAGACTTGACCGCTCGCCATGTTCGGAATCATCATCGGGATGAAGAACGGGCTGATGCGGCGTGGTCCACGCTCATGCAAGATGCTCGCTTGTTTGTCAATCGTCTCGACACCACCAATTCCGCTTCCAATCCAAATCCCGACTTCATCCGCGATCGCCTTCACATCTAGACCGCTATCCCGATGCGCAGCGTCAGCGGCTAAAATCGAGTATTGGATGAACGAATCCATCTTGCGCGCTTCTTTCGGCTCGACCAAGTGGTCGATGTTCCATTCTTTGACTTCAGCTCCGACTTTCGCCGGATATTGGCTAATATCAATCTTCGTTAACGTATCGACTGCATTTTCCCCGTTCAACAGTCGTTCCCACATTGCCGTAACGTCGTTCCCGAGTGGGGATACGACTCCTAATCCTGTGATGACTACTCGTTTCATGCGTTAATCTCCTCCGTGATGTTAGCGTTATTCCATGTTAGACAACTCGCTCCCCAAGTGAGCCCGGCGCCGAATCCGGCGACGACGACCGTCTGACCGTTTGAAATCTTACCGTGTTTGACCGCTTCGGCCAAAGCGAGCGGAATCGAAGCGGCTGACGTGTTCGCATGGTCTTGAATCGTGACGACGACTTTTTCTTCTTGAAGCCCTAACCGTTCAATCGCAGCGTCGATGATGCGACGATTGGCTTGGTGTGGCACGAGCACGTCCAGGTCCTCAATTGACTTCCCAGCTCCTTCTAGTGCCTCTAGTACGATATCCGGCATTTTACGAACGGCGAATTTGAATACTTCACGTCCGTTCATGACGATTTTACCTTCTTCATTCTCATATAAGAACTTTCCGCCTGTACCGTCACTGCCGAGCACGATGGAATCGATGGCGGCCACTTCGTCTTCACCGAGGACGACGGCACCGGCCCCGTCACCGAACAAGACGGCGGTCGAGCGATCGTCCCAGTCGATGAGGTTGCCCATCTTCTCGGCTCCGATGACGAGCGTCCGTTTCAACCCTTTCGCCTGCATCATGCTCTTCGCCGTATCCATCGCGAAGATGAAGCCGCTACAGGCGGCACTGACGTCGAAAGCGACCGCTTGCTTGGCTCCAAGGTTGGCCTGGACGAGACAAGCAGTCGCCGGGAACGATGGCGCCGTCGCCGTCGCGCAAATAATCGCATCGATGTCTTCAATCGAGACACCTGCGCTTTGGAGCGCCCGCTCTGCAGCGTGTGTGGCCATATCGGCGACACTCAAGTCGGCGTCGGCCAAATGTCGTGCCTCGATCCCGGTGCGGGTCCGAATCCATTCGTCGCTCGTATCCATTCGTTTTTCCAAATCGATGTTCGTGATCCGGTTATCCGGAAGGAACGAACCGATCCCAATGATTCCAATGTTCATATTGATGACCCCTATTCTTAGTATCTGGTACTAATATAAGGGAATAAAAAAGGGATGTCAACGCATCCCTCTCGATTATTCACTTTGACCGAGTCGTTTCGTGACGGCCATGACCATTTTCGCCGAGTTGATCGATGCCGTCTCCAAAAATTCGTCGAACGACAAGTTCGCTTCCTCGTCGGCGCTGTCCGAGATTGAACGGGTCACGACGAACGGAATTCCGAACTGATAGCACGTCTGTGCGATCGGTGCGGCTTCCATCTCGACGGCAGCGACGCCTTCGAAATGGCCAAGGATGTCGGCGACACGCTTCGAGTCGTTGATGAACGAGTCACCTGTCACGATTAGGCCCGTATGGACGTTCACATCATGGAGGCTCTCAATCACTTCTTTACAGACATCCATTAAATGAGCGTCAGCCGTGTATGCTGCCGGCATGCCTGGCACTTGACCGTATTCGTATCCGAACGCTGTCACGTCGACATCATGGTGTCGGACTTCGGTCGAGACGACGACATCGCCGACTTTCATCCCTTTTTTAAAGCCGCCAGCTGAACCCGTATTAATGACGACATCCGGTTTGAACTTGTCGATTAATAGTGTCGTGCCGATGGCCGCGTTCACTTTCCCGATTCCCGACTTCAAAATGACGACTTCGACGTTGCCGAGGTACCCTTCATAGAAGTGATAGTTGGCGATTTCCGTGTCCGTCCGTTCTGTCAATTCGTTGCGGAGCAAGTTCACTTCTTCTTCCATTGCTCCAATGATTCCAATTTTCATGATAAGTGCCTCCTCAGAAAGAGAGCGACATCCATGTGGAAGTCGCTCATTTGTGTTACTTGATTTCTTTGATTTCGACGACCATGTCGCCGCCTGGCGTTTGGACGTTAACGACGTCTCCGACCGTACGGCCGAGGAGCGCTTTTGCAATTGGTGATTCATTCGAGATTTTCCCTGTGAACGGGTCAGCCTCGGCGCCCCCGACAATCGTGTACGTCTCGTTCTCGTTATCTTCTTGAATGAAGAACGTCACGGTCTTTCCGATTGCGACCATCGAGTTATCAGCCACATCGTCTTGGATGATGACTGCGTTACGAAGCATCTCTTCGAGTTGGGCGATCCGTCCTTCGACCATTGCCTGCTCTTCTTTCGCTGCATCGTATTCAGCGTTCTCAGACAAGTCTCCGAAATCGCGGGCAATCTTAATATTCTCAACGACTTCTTTACGGCGTACCGTCTTCAGTTCGTTCAATTCATTTTCGATTTTCGCTTTTCCGTCTAACGTCATGTAATGTTGTTTTTCAGCCATTTCTGTCACTCCTTCATTGTCTCCTAGTATATTACAGCTAGGTTAAATTGAAAACGATTTATTTCCCTTACGCGCGGTTACGTTCTGTCAGCACCCAGCGAATCTTCGTCACGAGCAAATCGATGGCAACGAAGTTCTCGCCGCCTTCGGGCACGATAATATCCGCATAGCGTTTCGTCGGCTCACAAAATTGAAGATGCATCGGCCGGACGACGTTCGTATACTGCGCGACGACCGAGTCGATCGACCGACCCCGCTCATTCAAGTCCCGTTGCATCCGACGTAAAATCCGCACGTCCGCGTCCGTGTCGACGAACACTTTAATGTCCATCAAATCACGGAGACGGTCGTCCTCGAGTGCTAGAATGCCTTCGACGATGACGACATCGACCGGTTCGATCAAAATCGTCTGATCCGAACGTGTGTGTGCGGCATAATCGTATACCGGCTTCTCAACCGCCTTATGTTCTTGTAACTGTTTGATGTGTTCAATCAATAAATCGTTATCGAATGCGAACGGATGGTCATAGTTCGTCTTATACCGTTCTTCCATTGTCATCTCTGACTGGTCTTTATAATACGCGTCTTGCTCGATCATGACGACCGATTGTCCTTTGAACGCATCCACGAGCGCGCGGGCCACGGTCGTCTTGCCTGATCCGGTGCCCCCGGCCACGCCGATAATGACGGGTTTATGTTGCATCAAAGTTAAATCCTCCTCATCGTAATTTACGACTGATTGCTAGGCCATCACCAAGGGGCAAAATTGCAGTATGATAATCGGTCCGTGCCATCAATTGCTCAGTAAACTCTTTTACGAGACGGACGAGCCGGCGGCGGCGGCGGTCAAGCACTGACACGTCTTCGAGCAGGACGTCCCCTCGTAAAAATAAATTATCGCTGTAAATCGTACCACCAATTGGTACTAAAGCGCCATACCCATCAAAGAATTTTTGATACTGGCCTTTGGCCGCATCGATAAAGACCGCATCGAATTCTCCTTCAATCGTCCCAATCAATTCGACCGCATCTCCATGGATGACGGTGATTCGGTCCGACACGTCCGAGCGTCCGATAAAGCCGAGCGCCTCTTCGTGACGTCGCGCATTCCGCTCGATTGTGACGATTTCAGCGTCCGGTAACAGCTCGGCCATCCGAATCGCGCTATAGCCGATGGCTGTCCCGACCTCGAGGATGCGGGCCGGGCGCTGCAACGCCAGAAGCGACAGCAACACTTCTGAACCGGTCAAGTCCATGATTGGCACGTGGTGTTCTTTCGCGAACGCCTCCATCTCCGCCAAGAGCGGGGACCGCGGCGTGACCAAGTTTTCCACGTAACCTTCATAGGATGAATGTTCCACGTCGTACACCTCAACCTCTCTATTCATTCAAACGACCGGAAGCCTAGGCTTCCGGTCGCATATCCGTCAATTGTTGTTTGCTTCTTCGAACGCTTCCCACTCCGGACGGTACTTGTTCACGTTTTGTTGGTGCGCCTCATATTCCACTTCGAACAAGACTTCCCCGTTCGGGAATCCTTCACGTGGTGGTCGGGCGTAGAAATAAACGTTATCCGTATCGTTCGGGTTGAGTGTGGCGACGAACGCGTCACGACTGACCGAAGCAATCGGCCCGATCGGGATGCCCTCGTAGCGGTACGTGTTATAGAGCGAGTCGTTTTCAAGGTCGTTGAACGATGTGAAAATTGACGTCTCCCCGGTGCCGTACCAGACGGTCGGGTCAGACTGCAACTTCATGCCATCGGCCAAACGGTTTTCGAACACGCCGGCAATCTCTTGCCGGTCCTCTGTCGACACGGCCTCTTTCTCAACGACCGAGGCAAGCGCAAGCGTCTCATGGAACGTACGTCCCGACGCTTTAACCTCATCCCCATACTCGAGATAGAGCTGTTCGGTCGGCTTCAACATCTCATCAATGATCTGTGTGAGTGTGACACCTTTGTCGAACTCATACGTGGCCGGGAACAAGTAACCTTCGAGCGGATGGTAAATCCCATCAGCGAGTACTTCGTCGGTCAACATCTCATGCTCATTGACGAGCGAGCGGATATACTCTTCGTCGCTCAGTTTGGCCGAAATCTCTTCTTTCGGGATTTCTGCAACTTTAGCGAGACGTGAGATGACCTGATCGATTGTAAAGCCTTCCGGAATCACCAATTTGATATCCGGGACAACGATGACTTTCCCAGTTTTCAGCGTGGCGATCAACTCGTCAAGCGACTGTGACGGAGACAATGTATACGTCCCCGCTTGGAACGATGATTCATTTTTAAATCGTGTATAAAAACGGAAAATCGTGCTATTCCTCACGAGCCCATTCTCTTCGAGTAGTTCGCCAATGTACCCTGAACCTGCACCGAGTGGAACCTCGACCTCGACCGATTCGGTCGAAGACGGGTCGACGGGTTCGAGCGATCGTTTCACGAACGCATACGACACCGCGGCACCTGTGGCGATAACTAGAAGAAAGACAGCAAGGATGATGACCGTAATTCGCCGAACGATCCGGTTACGTGCACGCTTCTCATCAAACATCGATGGATGGTTCATGCGCATTTCTCCCCTGTTCTTCTGTTATGAAGATGGGCGACGAGGGTTTCCCCTAGTCGCCCGCCCACTTATTAGTCTAATCCAACTTCGTCATTGACGATATCGAACGCTTCCATGACTTCCTCGAAGTCAGCGTCGTCTTCGACGATCTTCAAGACGAACTCTTCATCTTCAAGTTCTTCGATTTCGAACGCGTATACTTCGATTGTATCTTCGTCTTCCGTCTCCGGGTTACCGACCGGCTCAAGAACGACAAACGTCTTGTTCGTGCGGTCACTCGTCATCCGGAAAATTTCTGCGAATAAATGCTCGTCTCCATTTTCATCTGGAATTCGGTACATTTCTTCTTCGTTACGGCTAAGTTCTGCCATACGTAATTCCTCCTTATTTGCCTGCGCGATCCAGGTAGTTTTGTAAAATCATGACGGCTGCCATCTTATCGATGACGGCCTTTCTCTTTTTTCGGCTGACGTCTGCTGAAATCAGCATCCGCTCCGCTTGCATCGTCGTCAAACGCTCGTCGACGAGAACCGTCGGCAAACCGGTCGCCTCGGTGAGGGCCGCGGCAAACGCCTGTGATGCCTCGCCCCGAGGTCCGATCGTCGCGTTCATGTTCTTCGGAAGACCGACAACGACTTCTTTCACATCGTACTGCTCAATAATCGGTTGAAGCAGACGGACAGCTTCGTCAAAGTCCGGCTCAGTCCAGTAGACCGTCTCCACACCTTGCGCCGTCCATCCCATGAGGTCGCTCACAGCGACCCCAATCGTCTTCGAACCGACATCGAGCCCCATGACTCGCTTCATATTAATCCTCTCTACGATCGTTCAAATACGATTTGACCAGCTCTTCGAGCAGCTCATCTCGTTCGATTTTGCGAATTAAGTTTCGCGCATCGTTATGACGCGGGATGTAGGCAGGGTCACCTGACAACAAGTATCCGACGATTTGATTGATCGGTTGGTAGCCTTTCTCCTCGAGTGCTTGATACACCGTGATCAGCGTTTCCCGAGTGTTGGCTCGATTATCATCTTCTGGAAAATTGAATTGCATCGTGCGATCCATTTGGCTCACAAGAATCCACCTCTTTCCGTTTGCACTTCACATTCTATTATGCCAGTGATTGAACGTAATGTGAAGCAAACTTCAATGCTTCGTCCAGTTTTGTCGCGTCACGGCCTCCGGCTTGCGCCATGTCAGGACGGCCACCACCGCCTCCGCCACAACGTGTCGCCACTTCTTTAATCAATTTCCCTGCATGGAAGCCACGGTCGTTCAAGTCTTTCGTCACCCCTGCGACGAGGTTGACCTTGTCGCCGTTCGCTGAACCGAGCAAGATGACGGCTGAACCGAGCTTGCCTTTCAATTCGTCGACCATGCCACGGAGCGCGTCCATGTCTTGTCCGTCTACACGTTTGGCAATCAATTGGACATCGCCGAACGTTTCGATGGAGTCAGTGAGTGACGACGCTTCGATGTTCGCAAGCTTCGCTTTGAGCGATTCGCTCGCGCGTTCAAGTTCTTTCATTTCAACTTGAAGCGCTTGGACACGTGTCGGCACTTCGAGCGGTTTCGTCTTGAGCAATTTCGCTGCCGTCTCGAGCGTCTCGATATGCTGGTTCATCACTTCGTAAGCCCCAGCGCCTGTGACCGCCTCGATGCGACGTGTGCCGGCCCCGATTCCTGACTCCGACAAGATTTTAAAGAGTCCGATTTCAGCCGTGTTACCGACGTGGCAACCACCGCAAAGCTCGACCGAGTCACCGGCCGCAACGACGCGGACGACGTCCCCATACTTCTCACCGAAGAGCGCCATCGCACCTTTCGCTTTCGCGTCGGCGATATTCATCTCTTCGATATCGACAGCAATCGACGCCCAGATGCGTTCGTTCACTTGACGCTCGATCGACTGGAGCTCTTCAGCCGTCACTTGACCGAAGTGCGAGAAATCGAAGCGAAGACGATCTGGTGTCACGAGTGAACCAGCTTGGTTGACGTGCTCACCGAGCGTGTCTTTCAACGCACGATGCAACAAGTGCGTCGCTGTGTGGTTTTTAATGATCGCTTGACGTGAGTCGAAGTCGACCGTTGCTGTCACCGCGACCTCTGCCTTAGCGAGACCTGAAGTGACTGTGACCGTGTGCAAGTTTTGGCCGTTCGGTGCTTTCGAGACGTCTTTTACGTGAAGGACGAAGTCCGACCCGACGATTTGGCCTTTGTCACCGATTTGTCCGCCGCTCTCTGCATAGAATGGCGTCTGGTCGAGGATGACTTGCGCTTCTTCGCCTGCTGCGACGACGTCGACGAGCTCACCATCGTGAATCAAGCTGATAATTTTTGCTTCCGTGCTGAGGTTCGTGTAACCGACGAATGATGACGCGAGCGTGATGTCTGCGAGTACGCCTGACTGGATTTGCATCGACTCGACGTCGGCGCGGGCTGTCCGGGCACGTTCGCGCTGGGCGTTCATCGCTTGTTTGAAGCCGTCCTCGTCGACTGAGAGGTTATGGTCTTCAGCATACTCAATCGTCAACTCGAGCGGGAAACCGTACGTATCGTAAAGACGGAACGCATCTTCTCCGCTGATGACGTTCGAACCGGCTGCTTTCTGTGCTTTCGCGACTTCGTTCAAAATGGCAAGACCGTCATGAAGCGTCTCGTGGAAACGTTCTTCTTCGTTCTTGACGACTTTCTTGATGAAGTCTTTCTTCTCACGGACTTGCGGATAGAAGTCGACCATGATGTCACCGACGACATCGACGAGCTCATACATGAACGGACGCTCGATCCCTAGCATCTTCGCATAGCGGACGGCACGACGAAGCAAACGACGAAGGACGTAGCCACGGCCTTCATTCGATGGGAGGGCCCCATCCCCAATCGCGAACGACACGGTCCGGATATGGTCGGCGATGACTTTGAACGCCACATCTTTGCTGCTGTCGGCGCGATACGTCTCGCCGCTGATTTTCTCCGTCTCGCGTATGATTGGCATGAACAGGTCTGTATCGAAGTTCGTCGGCACGTCTTGCATGACGCTCGCCATCCGCTCGAGACCCATCCCCGTATCAATGTTCTTCCGTGGGAGCTCGGTATAGTTCCCGTGCCCATCATGGTTGAACTGACTGAAGACGATGTTCCAAATCTCCAAGTAGCGTTCGTTCTCGCCACCCGGATACAGTTCTGGGTCGGTCGGGTCGTCACCGAACGCCGGTCCGCGGTCAAAGAAGATTTCTGTGTTCGGGCCAGACGGGCCTTCCCCGATTTCCCAGAAGTTCTCTTCGAGCGGGATGATGCGGTCAGCCGGAACGCCTAATCCGAGCCAGATTTGTTTCGCTTCTTCATCTTCTGGATGAATCGTCACCGACAGACGGTCCGGATCGAGTCCGTACCACTCATCGCTCGTGAGGAGTTCCCAGCCCCATTTAATCGCATCTTCGCGGAAGTAGTCGCCGACCGAGAAGTTTCCGAGCATCTCGAAGAACGTATGGTGACGAGCCGTCTTCCCGACGTTCTCGATGTCGTTCGTCCGAATCGACTTCTGCGCGTTGACGATGCGCGGGTTGGCTGGAATGACGCGGCCATCAAAGTATTTTTTAAGTGTCGCGACACCTGAGTTGATCCAAAGAAGCGTCGGGTCTTCGACCGGTACGAGTGAGGCACTCGGCTCGACACTATGTCCTTTTGATTTGAAGAAATCTAAATACATTTGGCGAATCTGTGCGCCAGTTAATGGTTTGAGCGGTTTCATCAACAATTCCTCCTTCAGTTTAAACGAAACGAAAAAAAGCGATGCTCATCCCTGTGGAAAGGGACGAAAGCATCGCTTCGTGGTACCACCCTCGTTCGCACGGCAAAGCCGTACCTCGAACATCCGATAACGCGGATGAGGCGCCCAGGGTGAGTGGGGACTCCAGACTAGCTTCGGTCGACCGGACCCCCATCTTCTCACAGCCTAGGAAGATGTCTCTGGTGAGGCGGTTACGACGTACTCATTTCCTTCATCGTCTTTAATCGTTTCAGTTTTCTATTCGTCATTATCACACGTCAGTCGAAAGACGTCAAGACTTGCCGCCTAGCCGTTCGACGAGTTTCGTCCGGCGCACCGGTTCCTCTTCCCGTGTCGCTGCCTCGAGCGCACGCACGTCCCCGAACAAGAGCAAGCTCTTCTTCGCCCGCGTGACGGCCGTATAAATCAAGTTGCGCGACGAGCGGAAACCGCCGTTGAAGAAGACGGGCATAAGCACGATCGGGAACTCGGACCCTTGCGACTTATGGATGGTGATGGCATAGGCGTGGGTGAACTGGTCCCATTCGCTCCGGTTATACTCGACCTCGGTTTGATCGAAACGGATATAGATCTTATCGACCTTATCGACGTTCTCTTTGGCGTAAAAGATGTTCGTGATTTCGCCGATGTCACCGTTATAGACGTTCTCCTCGGCGTTATTGACGAGTTGGAGCACTTTGTCCCCGTTTCGATACGTCCGGTTGCCGTGCTTCACTTCACGGGCGGCCGATTTCGGATTGAACACGTTTTGGAGCGCCTCGTTCAACCCGTCGATGCCGCAAATCCCACGGTACGTCGGAGCGAGCACTTGGATGTCGAACGGCGAATAGCCTTTCCGGAGCGCGGCCCCTGCCATTTGGCAGATGGCCTGCAGCGCCGTCTCTTGGTTGGCCGTGTAAAAACGACGGTCCGGCAGTGCCGCCAGTAAATCGTCTGGCATTTGTTTCGCGTTGAGCGCGTGCGCCAGGCGCAGAATGCTCGACTCGGACGCCTGCCGATGGACGACATCGAGTCTGACGACCGGGATGCCGTCGGTTGCCATCAAATCGGCGAGCACTTGGCCAGGTCCGACCGAAGGCAATTGATCACGGTCCCCGACGAACAGAATCTTCATCCCGTTCGGCACGGCCCGGAGCAGACTCCGGAACAAGAAGATATCAATCATCGACGCCTCGTCGACGATGAGCACTTTTCCGACGAGCGGATTCGTGTCATCGACTTGGAATGAACTGCCGTCAAACTTGAGCAACCGGTGAATCGTCGAGGCAGGCAGCCCCGTCGACTCACTGAGCCGTTTCGCGGCCCGGCCGGTCGGTGCGGCGAGCACGAACGGGAACGGTTGGTTCTGTACGGGTTCGAGCTTCCAATCGAACACGTCGCTGAGCGCGTGAATGATGCCGCGGACAACGGTCGTCTTCCCGGTACCCGGTCCACCGGTGAGCACCATGAGCGGCGACTTCAAGGCGAGCTCAATCGCTTCCCGTTGCTGTGTCGCATACTCGATTGAGAACATCTCTTCGACGCGTCCGACCGCATCGAAAATTGTCGTCATATCAACGTCTTCTGTCGTCGAGGTCGACATGATGCGCGCGAGTTCCTCGGCCGCTTTTTGTTCGGCCCGGTACACCCGCGGATGATAGACGACCCCGTCTTCGACGATGACACGTTCGTCATTCGCGAGCGTCTCGAGCGCCGAGACGAGTGCCTCACCCGGGTCGCCGCCGATGATGCGCGGCATCTCGTTCGCGAGTTGGTCGGCCGTGACGAACAAATGCCCGTTGCCTTGCTCGAGCTCAAGGACGTATAACACGGCCGCAGCAATTCGCTCGGGATGAATCCCTTGAATCCCGAAGTGGGCGGCGATAGCATCGGCCGTCTTGAAGCCGATTCCAGGGACGTCATACATGAGGGCGTACGGATTTTTTTCAATCGTCTCCATCGCCCGTCCCTCATATTCTTTATGAATCTTTGAGGCGAGGCGCGGCGTCACGTCGAACGGCGCCAAAAACAAGAGCAACTGGTCGACGCCATATAAGACGTTCAACCGCTCAGTGATGACGCGGGCCTGTTTCTCTTTCAACCCGTCGACGTTCGACAGAAGGCTCGGATGCTTGACGATTTGATCGATGCAGTCGTCTCCGAGTGCATCGGCAATCTTCTGGGCCGTCTTTTGGCCGATCCCGGGGAACGAACCGTTCGTCAAAAAGCGGACGGCGGCGCGCTTCGTCATCGGGACGACCCGGCGAATCCACTCTGCTTTCATCTGTTTCCCGAACCGGGGATGGTCGACGAGTCGGCCGTGCGCCTTATACGTCTCGCCTTTCTCAATACCGACGCCGACGCCGGCGATGACCATCTCGGTCTCGTCTGTCTCAAAATTCTTTTCTTTTATACGTACGAGCGCGATCGTGTGCGCTTCTTCTTCCGATTGAAACAGGACGCGGATGACTTTTCCTGTCAACTCGTAAGGTGCTGCCATCATTCGAGCCACCTCCAGCTAGTTTTCCATCCCCCATTATAGCCCGAGTTGAAACGATAGGACAAATCGCCTAACTGAACAAGTTGAGGATGCGCTCGAGTTGGTCGAGGTCGACCCGTTCGAGGATCCGAATCAGTTGATCGACGTCGATTCGGTTCAAAATCTGTTCCAGCTGTTCCAAGTCTACATTCTCGAGCAACCGCTCGAACCGCTCCAGTTCGCCCGAATTGACGTAGCCTTCGAGCCGCTCGAACAATTCGGTCCGTTCGATGCGGAACAGTTGCTCGAGCGAAGGCCGCTGAATCAACAAGATGAGACCTGCGGCAACGACATGGACGCCCCAATTGAGCACGACATGACCGAGCCGCACCGTCTGTCCGACGAACGGGATGAGTGGGATGAACGACAGTTGCAACACGATGATGACGAGCTGGATGTATGGATTTGGGATGAACCAAGCCACAATCGCGAGCAGGGCTGGTACGACCCAGGCCACCCCGACCGTCCCGAGCGTTACGGACCAAGAGCGATGAGTCGACAACACCCAATGCATGATGATACCGAGCACGAAGAACGTCGCGAATAAGACTAACAGGACGGTCGACGCCCGCTCCGACTCGACGACGACCCGGAACAACAGATTGTTCGTCCATTCGCCCGTCGCTAAACGTTCGTCGATGGCGGCAAACAGACGACCGAGCATAAACCATTCGATGATAAAAAAAACAAGGACACTGACCAGACTGATCAATCGCATAGACTTCTCCCCTCTCAATTGTTATTCCATTTCCCGAACAATTGGACGGCTATGCACGTTTTTCGTCGAATCAAAGCGGGAACTGTTCGAGTGAACCTATGAAGGAGGGACTATGTATGACGAAACGTATTCCAATCAGTGGCCTGTGTGAACTCGTGTTAGAAGTGACCGATATGGCGGAGGCCGTCGACTTTTGGCACGGCAAGCTCGGACTTCCCGTCGTCGAACAATGGGTCGGTGACGATGCCGAGCCGAGCGAAGCACAGGAACAGGCGGACGAACCATGGGCGACGTGGCTCTATGTCGGGGGGAACACCCGTCTCGGCCTCTGGCTGAAACGTGATTTCACATCGGAAGAAAAATCGAATCGGCAAGAAGAGGTGACCGAGTGGGATACGCTCTATGATGAGGGCGGCGCCCACGTCCACTGCGCGTTCTATGTGCCGATGGACTCGTTCGACCAAGCGCTCGAGGTATTAGAGGCGTCAAACATCCCGACGAAGCTCCGGACGTGGGACGAAGACGAGACGGTCAACGGCAAAGAGCGCTCGGCCTACTTTAAAGACCCGAGCAAGAACGTCATCGAGCTGTATACGAAAAACATGGACGAGGCGTACGAGAAGTTCGGTGGCGAGCCCGTAAAAATCACGACGAAGCAACTCTGATTCACGTATACGCTCGACAACCCCACATGATACGATGAGAGAAAATGGAAAAGGTTGTGTTTTATGCGTTTCTTCCCACTTCTGATCATGACTGGGTTAACCGTTCTCACGCTCGGACTCTATTTCGTGTTCGATGCGTTTCCTACGCTCGACCGGCCGACTTCGTTTGCCGCCTTATCGTTTTTGTCATTCGGCGCCATGTTGCTCATCTTAACGGATGGGGTACGTCGGACCAAATCAGGAACGGGCGTCGTGTGGAGCTATATCGCGCTCACCGGCGCGTTGTTCGTGACGATTTTTAATGTTTCGGTTTGGATCATCGGGGAGGTGGCGTCATGACGCTCATCTTACCAGAATGCATCACCGGCTTTTCATACGGCGACTGCCCCGCCCCCGAGTTCGATAATCAATCATTCCGAACGGTTTGTTTCGATTACGCCCGTCGTAAAGGTGGGACGTGTAGCATCATCCTCGGGGACTCGGTCACCCCGAACTATGACCAAGCGACCATCACCATCCGTGGACGTAGCATCTATGTGCTGCTCAGCAGAGTTTATCCCGTCATCGGCATCTCAAAATATGAACCGTTTCAGTACGAGTATATCGATGTGCCCGAACTGACCGATTTGTTTCCTGATTTATATCAAATCCCATCAGCGGCGGAGTTGAATGAGCGGTTCGATTTGTCGCTACAGCCGTTTCTGAACAAGGCGGAACGCGGAGAAATCGAATATTGGGAACCAGAAACAATTGGTAACGTCATCTTCCATTATTGGGACTAACAAAAAGCGCCTCTCGCAAACACTGCGAGAAGCGCTTTATTGATTTAGTTACCGAGCAGCTCATCCATTTTCGCTTTCGCCTCAAAGGCGAGCGCATGGTCCGGTTGCAACTCGAGCACGCGTTCAAGCTCGGCGTACGTCTTGTCTTGTTCTCCGAGGAACGCGTAAGCGATCGCCAAGTTGTAGCGGGCGTCCGTATGGCTCGCGTCGAGGTCGAGCGTATGCCCGAGCGCTTCGACGGCCATATCGAGCTGTTCGTTCTGTGCGAGCGCGAGCCCGTACTGGAACGAAATCTCGACGTCTTCTGGCGCCTGCTTCATCGCCTCGCGAAGACGTGGCAACGCCCGGACGAAATCGCCCATCGCCTTGTACGTCAAGCCGAGCATGAAATGAAGGTCGGCGTCGTCCATCCCGGCAAGGAGCGCCTGACGAAGCGAAGCCTCCGCCAAGTCGAGCTGTTCGAGCTCATAGGCGAGCGCTCCCTTCGCATAATGCGCCGCGCCGAACGCGTTGTCGAGTTCGAGCGCCTTATCGTAAAAGACGATGGCCCGTTCATGGTCACCGATTGCTTGCAGGAGCGTACCCATATTGACGTAACCAGTCGGGTCGGTTGAGTCCGCTTCGATGGCAGCGTTGAACTGCTTGGCCGCCTGTTCGAACTCACCTTGTTGCATCGCTTGGATGCCTAATTCGTTTGCGTTCAAAATCATCACCTCATCCGATATAGTCGAGTCGTTTTCCGTTTCGATACGCTTCGTCAATCGTCGCACCGCCGAGGCAGATGTCGCCATCATAGAAGACGACCGCTTGGCCTGGTGTGATGGCGCGTTGCGGCTCATCAAATTTCACGAGCACTTCGCCATTTTCAAGTGGTGCGATCGTCACGGGTACGTCTTGTTGACGGTAGCGGAATTTCGCCGTAGCCCGGAACTCACCTGTTGGGACGGCACCTGTCCATGACAACTTCGAGGCGAGCAGCGCGTCCGAATAGAGCGCGTCATGATGGAACCCTTGGCCGACGTAGAGGATATTTTCTTCGACGTTCTTGCCGACGACGAACCATGGGTCCCCGTCGCCGCCGATGCCGAGACCGTGGCGTTGACCGAGCGTGTAATACATGAGCCCGTCATGGTTTCCTTTTTGTTCCCCATCGAGCGTCTGCATGATGCCTGGTTGTGATGGCAAATACTCCGAGAGGAACTCTTTGAAGTTTCGCTCTCCGATAAAGCAGATGCCCGTCGAATCTTTTTTCTTCGCTGTCGCGAGTCCCGCTTCTTCGGCGATGACACGGACGTCTTTCTTGTCCATATGACCGATCGGGAACATCGTCCGCGCGAGTTGGTCTTGTGACAACTGGTTCAAGAAGTACGTTTGGTCTTTATTGTCATCTTTCCCACGAAGGAGTCGATGCTCACCGTCGACATACTCGACCCGTGCGTAGTGCCCGGTTGCGACAAAGTCGGCGCCGAGACGAAGCGCGTGATCGAGGAACGCCTTAAACTTGATTTCCTTGTTACACATGACGTCCGGGTTCGGCGTCCGTCCGAGACGGTACTCGGCCAAGAAGTATTCGAATACGCGGTCCCAATATTCTTTCTCAAAGTTGACCGCGTAATAAGGGATTCCGATTTGGTTCGCGACCGCGATGACATCTTCATAGTCTTCGGTCGCCGTACAGACACCGTTCTCGTCCGTATCATCCCAGTTTTTCATAAAGATTCCGATGACGTTATAGCCCTGCTCTTTCAGCAGATGGGCCGTCACCGATGAATCGACGCCGCCTGACATCCCGACGACGACCGTCGTCTCAGCAGGGGCTTTTGTGCGTAAGTTCATTCGTTATCTCACTCCGTTCGTGAATGTCGAGACGACCTCAGAGAGTCGTTCGGCGAGCCGTTCCACGTCTTCGACCGAGTTGCCGTGTCCAAAGCTGATGCGGACGGACTGTTTCGTCCGTTCCGACGTCCCGAACATCGCCGTCAATACGTGTGACGGTTCGATCGACCCGGCAGTGCAGGCACTGCCGCTCGAGATGGCAAAACCGCGCATGTCCATCATGATCAGGAACGGTTCGAGCTCGATGCCCGGGAGATACAAGTTGACGATGTGCGGCAAGCGATTCGCCCCGTTCACGTCATACTCGACTCCAAGTTCATCGAGTCGCCCGAAGAGCGCCTCAGCCATTTGCTGATACGTGTTCACCCGTTCGGCCCGTTCGATTTTGGCCAGTTCGGCTGCTTGTTGGAACCCGACGGCACCCGGAACGTTTTCCGTGCCGGCTCGACGTTTCCGTTCTTGTTGTCCTCCAAAAGAACGCGTCGCTAATTTTACACCTGTTTTCATAAAAAGAAAACCGATACCTTTCGGGCCGTTGATTTTATGGGCCGAGGCCGACAATAAATCGACACCGAGCGCCTTAACGTCAATCGTTTCCGTGCCGAGCGCTTGGACCGCGTCCGTATGGAAATAGGCCTGATGGTCGGCGAGGAGCGCCCCGATTTCCGCAATCGGTTGCAATGTGCCGACCTCGTTGTTGCCGTACATGACCGAGACGAGAATCGTATCGTCCCGGAGTGCGGATCGGACTGATTCAAGCGTCACCGCACCCGTCGCGTCGACATCGAGATACGTCACGTCGAAGCCTTCCCGTTCGAGTTGCTCCATCGCGTGCAGGACGGCGTGGTGTTCGACTTTCGTCGTAATCAAATGTTTGCCTTTATGTTGATTCGCGTACGCCGCGCCGAACAACGCATAATTGTCCGACTCGGTCCCACCCGACGTGAAGACGATCTCGTTCGAGGTCGCCCCGATCCACGTGGCGAGTGTCCGGCGTGAAGCGTCTAACGCGGCGCGGGCCGTCCGTCCGATGCCGTGGATGCTCGACGGATTGCCGTATTGCTCGAGCAAATACGGCGTCATCGCCTCGAGCACCTCCGGACGCATCGGCGTCGTTGCGGCATGATCAAAGTAGTTCATGTTCGTTCACCTCACCTTTAAATATAGAACATATAGCCGTCTGAATTTTCTTCAGCAAGATCGGCAAGTGTCGTCTCTTCGAGCACTTTCTCGATCGCGGCTTTAATCTTATCCCATAGCTTCCGTTTCACGGCATCGTCCGCTTCCGAGTCTTCGACGATCGTGAGCGGGCCTTCGAGCAGACGGATGATTTCTCCCGCCGTGATGTCAGTCGCCGGTTTGACGAGCTGATAGCCGCCATACGCCCCGCGGACGCTCTTGACGAGACCACCGTTGCGGAGTGGACCGATCAATTGCTCTAAGTAATGTTCCGGCAGTTCATGCCGGGCCGCAATCTTTTTCAAGCTGAGCGGTTTGTTGTCCGTTTCCCGAGCCAGTGCGATCATGATCGTCAATCCATAACGACCTTTTGTAGATATTTTCATCTTCATGTCTCCTTCTGCTATACTAATCGAACAAACGTTTGTCGAAAGGAATGTGTACGTATGAGTGATTTATTTCAGCAATCGAATAGCGGCCCACTCGCCAATCGGATGCGGCCGGAAACGTTAGACGAAGTCATCGGTCAACGCCACATCATCGGCGAAGGCAAATTGTTGCGCCGGGCCATCGAGGCAGACCGTCTCGGCACGATCATCCTGTATGGACCGCCGGGAACGGGCAAGACGACGCTCGCCCGCGTCATTTCAAATTATACGAAAGCGACGTTCGTCCAATTGAACGCCGTCACGGCCAAACTTGATGAACTACGAAGTGTCATCCGTGAGGCCGAGTCCCGGTTCGACTTCGAACAAGAACGAACGATTTTATTTTTAGACGAGATTCATCGTTTCAATAAATTGCAGCAAGACGCCCTGCTCCCGGCACTCGAGGCCGGAAAGCTCATCTTGATCGGGGCGACGACCGAAAACCCGAGTTTCGAGGTCAACGCGGCGTTGCTGTCGCGCGCGACCGTGTTTCGGCTCGAACCGCCTGGACCAGACGAACTTCGTGTCGTTTTGGAACGGGCTCTAGCTGATAAAAAAGGACTTGGCAATTATCCGGTCAAGATTGAGGAAGCCGCCGTGGACCATTATATCAAAATGGCGGACGGTGACTACCGCGTGCTGTTGAACGCGCTCGAACTGGCCGTGTTGACGACACCCGAGATTGACGGCAAAATCGACATCACGCTCGAAGTCGCCGAAGAGTCGATTCAACAAAAAGCAATCAAGTACGACAAGACGGGCGACCGGCATTATGACGTCATCTCGGCGTTCATCAAGTCGATTCGTGGCTCAGACCCGGACGCGGCTCTATACTGGCTCGCCGTCATGATCGAGGCCGGTGAATCACCGCGCTTCATCATGCGCCGGCTCTACGTCCATGCGGCCGAAGATATCGGGCTCAGTGACCCGAACGCGCTCGTCATCGTCGATGCGGCCGCCCGCGCGAGCGAACATGTCGGTTTCCCGGAAGCGCGCATCCCGATGGCACAGGCCGTCCTTTATCTTGCGACGGCACCGAAATCGAACGCGGTCATCACCGCCATCGACAAGGCGATTCATCACGTCCGTACCGTCGAGGGCGGTCCGGTCCCGATCCATCTCCGCGACGCCCACAGCCCGGGTGCCCGTGAGCTCGGCAACGGTGCCGGCTACAAATACCCGCACGACGAGAAAGATGGCTACGTCCCGCAAAACTATTGGCCCGAGAATCTGGCCCGGAAACGTCCTAAATATTATACACCGACGAGCCGTGGCTTCGAGCAACAGCTGCAAAAACGGCTCGACTATTGGGAAAAACGACGCTGACTCTAATGAGCCGGCGTCGTTTTTTCATTTCTGGATGCGGTTGATCTCGACACCCGCTGTCTCGAGCATTTGATTGATGACATAGCCCGCAGCGACGAGGCCTGCGACCGAAGGGACGAACGCGTTCGAACTCGGCGGCATCTTCGCTTTACGGATCGGGGCATCTTTCTTTCCGACGACCTCGTTCACGTCTTCGCGTGTCACGATCGGTGACTCGTCCGAGAAGACGACCGGGACGCCTTTATGGATACGCTCTTTACGGAGACGTGTCCGGACCATCTTGGCGATCGGGTCGTACGTCGTATCCTTGATGTCGACGACTTTGATGCGCGTCGGGTCCATCTTGTTGGCCATGCCCATGCTCGAGATGACCGGGATGCCCCGGCGTTTGCACTCGACGATCAAATGAATCTTATAGATAATCGTATCCGAGGCGTCGATGACGAAATCGAGGTCTTGGGCGAAGAATTCTTCGAACGTCTCTTCTGTATAGAACATTTTCAGTTTGACGAGCTCGAGCTCCGGGTTGATGTCGAGGAGACGTGTTCCCATCGCTTCGACTTTCGGTTGCCCGACCGTCGACAAGAGCGCGTGGATTTGGCGGTTGACGTTCGTGATGTCGATATCGTCCTTATCGACGAGAACGATGCGTCCGACTCCGCTCCGGGCGAGTGCCTCGGCCGCGAACGACCCCACACCGCCGACACCGAGAATGGCGACCGTCTTACCTTTTAATGCTTCTAAACCTTCTTGACCGATGGCCAACTCATTACGTGAAAACTGGTGTAACATACTCTTCCTCCAAATGAATCCTATTTTCTCACACTATTTTACTCGGAATTATAATCAAAAAAAAGACGTCTAGCGACGTTTTTACAATAAAATCGATAGGACCCGGAGTGCCGTGACGATGCCCTGCTTTTGAACCTGCTTAAGCAGGTGGGTGACCTAGCGTCCCCTTCACAAGTCCTCCTGCACGTGATGAGGCAGTTGATCTGGATGGCAGTTCGGTCTCCCGTATTCAAAGTGTTGGCTCAAAATAACGAAGGCGGCTCTCGTACACCTCAGGTATCCCATCTGTTGCCCTTACTATAGCACTGTCTGTAAAAAGAAGTCAATCAGAAACGACGACTTCTTATGACAGTTTCGTCACAACCAGCTGTTACGAAACGCACCGGTCGGGTCGTACGTATCTTGTTGCCGCGTGACGTTGAAACGGCGATCTCGCGAGTCGTTGCCGACGCCGGCCTGATACGCCCAATTACCGGTATTGCTGGCCACATCATAGTCAATCAGCATCGATTCGAAATACGACGCACCGATGCGCCAGTCCTGTCCGAGCTCTTTCGCAAAGTAACTCGCGACGATTTGACGACCCCGGTTCGACATCCATCCCGTCGTGTTCAATTCGCGCATGAACGCATCGACAAATTCGACGCCCGTCTCACCCGCTTGCCAACGGCCGATGACGTCATCGTCTACGCGCCATGTCTTCTGTTTTGAACGGATGCCTTGGGCGCGGAACAGTCGTTTTCCTTGCTCGAGGGCGACCCATTGGAAGAACTCGCGCCAAAGCAGTTCGAAATAGAGCCAATACGTCGACTCGTTCGCCCCGTGTGACCGCTCATATTGCTCGAGCTCGTGCAGCACCCGGCGCGGTGACAACGAGCCATTGGCAAGATAAGCCGACAGTTTCGATGAGTCGTCGACCCCGAAGCCGTTCCGTGTCTCTTTATACGTCCGGACCGGACCGGCCAAATAGGCTGCGAGCCGTTCCCACCCCGCCCGTTCCCCGCCTCGAAACGGAAACGCAGTCCGTGCGTCATGCTCCGGCTGATCATAGGTGACCGGAAAATCGACCGCACGCAGTTCCTTCGCAGGTGAGCGCTCAATCAAGCGGTCCGGTCTTGCATCGGCTTCCATCGCTTTCCGAAACTCGGTGAAGAGGAATGGCATTTTCTCGAACGGAATCTCGTCGCGTGGATAGAGCGTGAAACCGTCGAACGCCTGACAATCCCCCCGCCACGCGGTCATGACCTCACGTTCGCGTCTCCGTTCGTTATAGCCGATCGACCGTTGGAACAACAAGCGGTCAGTCGGTTCGAACATGTCGAGCGGATGACCGACATGGACGAAGAGCGGGATGCCGAGCGCTGCGAGCGAACCGGCCAAGTCGTCGAGTGACTCGTTCAAAAACTGAAGTCGCCGTGGTCCGCGCGGCGTATGGCCGAACCGGTTTTCAATGAGTTCTTCTTGTGGAATGATGTAGTGACCTTCAATCGGATCGTCATGCCGGAGCGCCTCCTCGAGCGGACGATGGTCGTCGACCCGTAAATCATTTTGATACCAGATAATCGTCTTCATATAGTTCGCCTCCTCCCCTCATTATGGAACATGAATCCCGGTGTTCGCTTAGACGAAACTGTACGAAACATGTTTTCATTTCTGGAACGGGTGGAATATACATCATTAGAACAGAAAGGGGTGCAGCAACATGGCTAGAAAAGGTAAATTTGGTACACTCATTAAAGTCGCGACGGCGGTCGCACCGTTTGTCTACGATTACTATAAAAAGAACAAAGCAAAAAAAGCATCGACACCTAAAAAGTGAGCCAAGCGCTTCGGACCTCGTCCGAGGCGTTTTTTTCTTGTCGTGAAACCAGATATGATATGATGATGGAACATTTTAGGGAATCGAGGCGACCATCATGCACGCGGTATGGGTACAATCTTTACGAATCAGTTTGAAGTGGGCGTTATTCATGGGTGGTCTATTCTTGCTCGCCCTCGGATCTTCGATGATGATCACGGCCGATCTCGGCGTATCGACATGGGACGTGCTCCATCTCGGGCTCGCCCGTCACACCCCGATTTCTGTCGGGACGATCATCTTGCTCGTCGGTCTCCTGCTCGTCTTCTGCAAGTACATACTGGACCGGATTCGGCCCCAGTTCGGGACGCTCGTCAACGCCGTCTTCGTCGGCGTGTTTATGAACTTGATTCTCGACCATCAGTGGTTGCCGCAACTTGACGGCATCGCACTCAATATCGCCTGGCTTATCCTTGGCATCTTCGTCATCGGGATGGGTGCCGGCTTGTACGTCGCCATCGGCTATGGGGCCGGCCCACGGGACGGGTTGACGCTCGCTTTGGCCGACCGATTCAACACATCGGTCCGTATGATGCGGACATGGATGGAACTGACGGCTTGCCTCATCGGTTGGGTGCTCGGCGGACCGGTCTTTTTCGGAACGGTGCTGTCAATCTTCTTGATTGGCCCGTTCTTCCAGTTTTGGCTTGAACAGTTCCGGCGCCTCGTCTCGGTCATCGACCGGGCGAAAGTGGCCGCATAAAAAGAGAGGAAATCGGACACAGTCCGGTCTCCTCTCTTTTCTTTACGTTATGGGACGAGGACGATTTTTCCGAACTTGCCCCGTTGCTTGAAGTACGTCTGCGCGTCCCGTGCCTCAACGAGCGGGAACGTCCGGTCGACGAGTGGCCGAATCTTCCCGGCTTCAATCGCCTCGAGCATCGCTTGGAACTCGGCCCGCGTACCGAGCACGGATCCATACATGGTGATATGTTTCAAATACATCGTCCGGAAGTCGAGGTTCGTCTGTTGCCCACCGGCCGATCCGGAAATACAGAACTTGCCGCCATTTTTCAACACCTCGAGCGACGTCGTGAACAAGGCGTCGCCGACGACATCTAGCACGGCATCGACCGGCCCGCCGTTCGCCTCAAGAATCTCATCGGCGAGTGTCTCGGAGCGATATGAAAAGACACGGCTCGCTCCAAGTTCTTTCAGCTTCGCTTCATCTTTCAAATCGCCGACGATAGCAAATACGTTCGCGCCATGCACGTTCGCCGCGATTTGGACGTTGAACGAACCGACCCCGCCGCTCGCAGCGGTGACGACAATCGTCTGCCCCGGCTGAATCTCAATCTGTTCATTCATATGCCACGCCGTCAACCCGCTCACCGTGAAGACGGCGCTATCGACGAAACTGTCGAGCGGCATATCGTAACAGAGTGCGGCCGGCCAAGCGACATATTCGGCATAATCGCCATCGTACTCGGAACCGATGAACGACATATCGTCAGCGATATGCTCTTCCCCGTCCTGCCCGCTCGATGTGAACGGGAACAGGATGACACGACGTCCTACCATCGTCTCCTCGACCCCGCTGCCGACTTTCACGACTTCCCCGGTGATATCTGAACCCGGGACCCGTGGGAACTGGACCCCTTCCGGCCGCCAGCCTGACTCTTTGTCCGTCCCATACGCCCCTTCTCGCATCCAAATCTCGGTATTGTTAATCCCGCACGCCTTCACACGCACGAGCACTTATCCTTGTTTTAGGCTCGGAATCGCGACATCGACGACTTGTAATTGATCGACGTCACCGTAACCGATGACCTGTATTGCTTTCATCACTTGTTTTCCTCCTCATCACAACTATATTCCTGTCTATACCCCACTAACGCACGACAGCCACCAAAAATTATTGGTGGCTGCCCATTCCTTATAGTTGTTGGCGTCTGAGCAATCCGGCGAACACGCCGCCTTTCATGCTCAATTCATCGTGCGTCCCGTCCTCGACGATGCCGTCAGCGGTGACGACGAGGATACGGTCGGCATTTTTCACCGTCGCTAAGCGGTGGGCGATGATGAGCGTCGTCCGGTCGGCCGCGAGTTCATTGAGCGAGTCTTGAATGATCGCTTCCGTCTCCGTGTCGAGCGCGGACGTCGCCTCGTCCAAAATCAAAATCGGTGGATTTTTGAGGAACATCCGGGCGATGGCAATCCGTTGTTTCTGTCCGCCCGACAGCTTCAAGCCCCGTTCCCCGATTTGCGTATCGAGGCCGTACTGCAACTCGTCGACGAGCGAGTTCAGATGTGCTTTCTCGACCGCATGCATAATTTCCGCGTCGGTCGCGTCCAGCTTCCCGTAAGCGATATTCTCACGGAGTGTTCCCGCGAACAAGAACACGTCCTGTTGCACGATTCCGATTTGGCGTCGCAGACTCTCTTTCGTCATATCGCGGATGTCCATACCGTCAATTGTGATGGCGCCACTCGTCACGTCATAGAAACGCGGGATGAGCGAACAAATCGTCGTCTTCCCGGCCCCGCTCGTCCCGACGAGGGCGACCGTCGTACCCGACTTGATGTCGAGGTCGATGTCGGTCAACACTTGGCGATAGTCCGAGTAGCCGAACGAGACGTTTTGGAAGGCGATGTCGCCTTTCAGTGCCGTGACGTCGACGGCGTCCGGACGGTTCTCGATGTCCGGCGCCTCGTCCAATAGTTGCGTGAATCGTTTGAAGCCGGCCATCCCTTTCGGATACATCTCGAGGAGGGCTGTGATTTTCTCGATCGGCTTGATGAGCAAGTTCATATAGAGGATGAACCCGACGAGTTGCCCGTAAGACAGTTGACCTTGATACGTCAAATAGGCGCCGTAAACGAGTACGAGCAGCGTCATGAGCCGCGTCGTAATATAAATGCCCGCAAGCGATTTACTCATGACTCGATACGCCTCGATTTTCGAGCCGCGGTAGAAGTTATTGTCTTTCTGGAATCGGTTGATTTCGAACGTCTCGTTCGTGAACGATTGGACGACACGCGCGCCGGAGACACTGTCCTCGACACGGGCGTTCACTTCACCGATGTTCGTATACATCTTTTGCCACGCCTTGTTCATGTTTTTGTTGGCGTACGTGATCATGATGACAAGGAATGGCACGGCGACGACCGTCACGAGCGCGAGTTGCGGGTCGATCGAGAACATGATTCCGAACGCACCGAGCAGTGTCATGATGGCGATGAAGAAATCTTCAGGACCATGGTGCGCCACTTCGCCGATATCGAACAAGTCGTTCGTCACCCGACTCATTAGATGGCCGGTCTTATGATTATCGAAGAACCGGAACGACTGTTTATGGATGTGGGTGAACAGCTCTTCCCGCATATCGGTCTCGATATTGATGCCGAGCTTATGCCCCCAATAGTTGACGACGTACTGCATCATCATGGCGAGTATGTAAAGAATCAATAGGCCGATGCTGATGATGATAATCCAATTCCATTCCCCACCCGGCAACAGGTCATCGATGAACCATTGCACAGCGAGCGGAAAGCCTAGCTCGAGCAGGCCGACGAGGATGGCGAACGAGAAATCGAGAATGAATAACTTCTTATGTGGACGGTAATAACTAAAAAAACGTGAGATCATGTCGTTTCCCCCTTCTAAACAAATAGTTTACGCCTTTTTTGCAGGAAGTGGAAAACGGGAAGCACGTCTTTTTCAATCTTTTTTCCAGCGAGGTATAATAGACATAAGGAGTGATACCCATGAACGTACAAATTACAGAACGCGCTCAGGCGCGGATTGATGCCTTAAAAGGCGACCGTGACGGACAGATGCACTTGTTTTATGAGACGGAAGGTTGCGGCTGTGGCAATAGCGGCATCTTCGAGATTCGCTACGTGACCGAGACGACACCAGAAGATGTCGAGATTGATTCGAACGTCGGCCCGATTCTCATTAAGAACTGGACGAAAATCTTTTTGGACGAGGACATGATCATTGACTATCGTGACGATAAACGGACGCTCGTCTTGAAGAGTAACGGCCAAGTGTTCAACTCGAACTTACTCGTGACCGATGGGACCGGTTGCCAGTTGAACGTCCCGAGCCGATGAAGCAGGCGTTACGCGATCATCCGAGCCTCTGGCTTTGGTTTATCCTCAGCTTCGGGCTCGGCCTGTCCGGCATTTACCTGGCGTTCGCGGACTCGGTCTACACGATGACGGCCGTGATCGCCTCGCTGTTCGCCTTCGGATTCGCGCTTCAGCGAACGGCGAAAAAGATGAATGACCAAGAGGAAAACTAACAACAGATAAAGAAATGAAGAGAAGGTGTCGGACAATTCGGTCGACCCTTCTTTTTTAATACATACGATTTGGAGGAATTTGAAATTGAAACGCTATATGATTCATTGCCAGGACATCGATGTCCGCGTCACCGAATGGGGCGAACGCGACAAGCCAGTCATCTTTTGTTTGCACGGCCTCGGCAGTACAGCACTCAGTTTCATCGAAGTTGCGGACAAACTACAACACCACTTCCGCATCCTTGCGATTGATGCACCGGGTCATGGGATGTCCCAATCTTTTCAGGATGACCATGCATACGACTTCCCTCGCTTTTGTGAGTGGCTGAATCAAGTGCTCGACATGCTTGATGTGAACCGTTTTTATTTCCTCTCCCATTCCTGGGGGTCTTTCATCCACCTCTACTATTTGATCGATCAAGGCGACCGCGTCGACGGTTCAATTTTGATCGATGGTGGGTATCAAAGTAAGCGGCTGCGCGGACGCTCTTCAGAGAAAGAGGCGGCGTATTACGAAACAGATTTTGAAGTTTTCTGTGAGACGTGGGGCGAATTCGAATCGATGGCGGTCTACGATGGGATCTCGAGACGTTCCCCACTCCTAGATTTGGCCGCGCAAGACCTTGCCGTACATAGAGACAACCGCTACTATTGGCACGCTCGCGGAAAAACTGGTGCAGCCATCATTCGATCGATGTATCGCGATGAGGTGCTCGATTTTTCAAGCCGGGTGCAATCGAACTCAATCATCTTGTTGCGGGCGACGCTTCCAGAAGCAGATGGGTCATTTAAAATCGATGCATCGAATCAAATCGCCGAATTGACCGGTGCCGTCGTCAAAGCCGTCCCATCCGCTTCACACATGCTCCATTGGGAAAATCCAGATCGTGTCGTTCAAGAAGTCAAAGAAAACTGGGTCACATCTGTTTCCGTGTAAGTAAAAGGAGGTTCGCCGCGGCGAACCTCCTTTTGATTGCTTATTTCTTCTCTTTCAATGCGGTACGAATCGACAACTCCTCGAGTTGTGCATCCGCGACCGGGCTTGGTGCTTGTGTGAGCAAGTCGCTCGCCGACGCCGTTTTCGGGAAGGCAATCGTGTCACGAAGGTTCGAACGACCCGCGAGGATCATGACGAGACGGTCGAGACCGAGGGCGATACCTGCGTGCGGCGGTGTACCGTATTCGAACGCTTCGAGCAAGAAGCCGAACTGGTCGACCGCTTCTTGTTCTGTGAAGCCGAGCAATTTGAACATGCGCTCTTGAATGTCGCGCTCATAAATCCGTTGCGAGCCGCCGCCGAGCTCATACCCGTTCAAGACGAGGTCATAGGCGAGTGCGCGTACGCTCGCTGGGTCCGTCTCAAGCAAGTGGAGGTCTTCACGGTTTGGCATCGTGAACGGGTGGTGGTTGGCATAGAAACGGCCGTCTTCTTCTTCGAACGTGACGAGCGGGAAGTCCGTCACCCAAAGGAAGTTGAACTTCGACTCGTCGATGAGCCCGAGCTCATGACCGAGCTTGACGCGAAGCGCGCCGAGGCTGTCGGCGACGACAGTCGGTTTTGACGCCACGAAGAGGAGCAGGTCGCCCGCTTCCGCGTTCGTCGCTTCCATCAACTTCTGGGCGTACGTCTCATCGAAGAACTTGGCGATCGGTCCGTTCAAGCCTTCTGGCGTCACTTTGAGCCAAGCGAGGCCTTTCGCGCCGTAGACGGCCGTGAATTCTTGAAGCTTGTCGATATCTTTACGCGAGAACTTGTCCGCCTCGCCTTTGACGTTGATTGCTTTGACTTGTCCGTTCGACTCGAGCGCCATGTCGAACACTTTGAAGCCGGCCCCTGTGACGGCGTCCGCGACGTCGATCAGTTCAAGACCGAAACGTGTGTCCGGTTTGTCTGAACCGAAACGGCGCATCGCTTCTTCGTGTGTCATCCGTTCGAACTTGGCTGGCGTGTCGGTGCGACCGAGCGTCGCTTCCATGACTTGCGCCATCATCGATTCCATCATCGCCATCAAGTCTTCAACGTCCATGAAGCTCGTCTCGATATCGACTTGTGTGAATTCCGGTTGACGGTCGGCCCGAAGGTCTTCGTCACGGAAGCAGCGTGCGATTTGGAAGTAACGGTCGAACCCGGCCACCATGAGGAGCTGCTTGAACAACTGCGGTGATTGCGGGAGCGCGTAGAATTCGCCGCCGTGGACACGGCTTGGGACGAGATAGTCACGCGCGCCTTCTGGTGTCGACTTCGTCAAGATCGGCGTCTCGACTTCGAGGAACTCCTCTTCCGTCAAGAAGTTACGGATCGTGTTCGACGCCTTCGAGCGGAGACGGAACGTCTCTTGGAGCGCTGGACGACGGAGGTCGAGGTAACGGTATTTGAGACGGAGGTCTTCCGATACGTTCTCGGCCTCGTCACCGATTGGAATCGGCGTCATCTTCGCCGCGTTCAAGATGTTGATTTCAGAGGCGATGACTTCGATGTTCCCGGTCGGCATATTCGGATTCTTGTTCTCACGTTCGAGGACAGTTCCCTTAATATCAAGTACGTATTCGCTGCGGATCGACTCGGCGAGCTTGTGCACCGCTTCGTTTTCTGGGCGAACGACGACTTGGACGATGCCTGTGCGGTCACGAAGGTCGATGAAGATGAGGCCTCCGAGGTCGCGACGTTTTTGTACCCATCCTTTAAGTTGTACGTCTTGGCCGATGAGTGATTCTGTCACGCGGCCGTTCATATGTGTGCGTCCAATCATTGTCCTGCTCCTTCCGATAGTTCACGAATTTTGTCTGCGACAGCCGATAGCGGCACGTCGACTTGTTCCCCGGTCGCCATGACCTTGAGGGAAGCCGATCCGCGCTCGACTTCATCGTCTCCGAGGATGACGGTGAACTTCGCGTTCAAGCGGTCGGCTTGTTTGAATTGTCCTTTGAACTTGCGGCCGAGATAGTCACGGTCCGCCTTGAAGCCTTCGATGCGAAGCAGTTGCAACAGGCGTGTCGCCGTCACTTCGACTTCTGATCCGCCTTGGGCGACGACGAAGACGTCAAGTCCCGTCTCGAGCGCTGGGAGCACCCCTTCGTTCTCGAGAGCGAGGATAAGACGCTCGATCCCGATCCCGAAACCGATGCCCGGCATGTCCGGTCCACCGATGTCTTGGACGAGACCGTTATAGCGTCCACCGCCGCATAGCGTCGTGATGGCGCCGAAGCCTTCTGCCTCTGACATAATCTCGAACGCTGTGTGCGTATAGTAGTCGAGTCCGCGGACGAGCGTCGGGTCAACCACGTAGGCGACACCGAGCGCGTCCAAGTGTGCGAGGACTTTCTCGAAGTACGTCTTCGACTCTTCGTTCAAGAAGTCGAGAATCGACGGCGCCGACTTCATCGACGGGTGGTCGCGGTCGACTTTACAGTCGAGGACGCGAAGCGGGTTCTGGTGAAGCCGCGTCTGGCAATCTTGGCATAACTCGTCTTGGACCGGCTCGAAGTGACGGATGAGCGCTTCGCGGTGAGCGTTGCGGCTCTCGGCGTCACCGAGCGAGTTGACGACGACTTTGATTTTTTTGAGGCCGAACGATTTGTAAATCGTGTAGGCGAGGCTAATGACCTCGGCGTCAACGGCCGGGTCGCTACTGCCGATCGCCTCGACACCGTATTGGTGCAGTTGGCGGAACCGTCCTTTTTGTGGACGTTCGTAGCGGAACATCGGTCCCATGTAGTACAGTTTCGTCGGCTGGTCAGGGCTACCGAACAGCTTGTTCGTGACGAAGGCGCGGACGACCGAGGCCGTCCCTTCCGGACGGAGCGTATACTCGTCCTTGCCTTTCTTTACGAGTGTGAACATCTCTTTTTGGACGATGTCCGTCGTCTCGCCGACGCTTCTTGTGAATAGGTCGGTCGTTTCAAAAATCGGGGTACGAATCTCTTTATAGTTGTAACGGGCGCTGATGTCGCGTAGTTTCTCTTCGACATACTGCCACGTCTCGACCGTGCCCGGAAGCAGGTCTTGTGTGCCGCGTGGTGCTTTCATCCAATTTCCCTCCTTAGAATACAAAAAGGCCCTCGTCCGCAAAGGGACGAGAGCCTGTTAAAGTTTCCCGTGGTACCACCCTCGTTGCAGAGCCAATACTTGAAACTCTGCCACTCGAAATCGGTTAACGCCCGATGAAACGGCTCCCCCTACTAAGCGTTCAAGGAAGCACCTCCAAAGTGTCGTTCGGGTCATCATCCAGTCGATGCTTTCAGCCTAGGCATCGCTCTCTTTGCTGGTGGGGTGACCGTACTCTTCTTTATCGCAGGTGTTAGGTTATATGGTTCATGATGCCGAATCGTGCCCGCTTCTGTCAAGCGTTTTTTTCGAGCATGAGCGTGACCGGTCCGTCATTGACGAGCGCGACGTCCATCATCGCCCCGAACTGCCCGGTCTCGACGACGAGCCCGTGCGTCCGCAAACGATCGTTGAATTTCTCGTAAAGCCGTTCCGCGATGTCCGGCTTCGCCGCTTGCGTGAACGCGGGACGACGGCCTTTCTGCGTGTCGCCGTACAGCGTGAACTGTGATACGGACAATACTTTCCCGTCGACGTCTTGAATCGATAGGTTCATCTTCTCGTCCGCGTCCTCAAAGACACGGAGCCCGGCCACCTTGTCGGCGAGCCAGTTTACTTCCGTCTCGGTGTCCTCGTGGGTCACCCCGACGAGGAGCAGATAGCCGGCCTCGATTTGGCCGACCGTCTCCGCGTCGACGGTGACCGAGGCTTGTTTCACTCGTTGCAACAATACACGCACTGAAATCTTCCTTTCGTTACGTCATCATGACTCGGCTGACCGAGTACACGTCCGAGATTTGCTTGATCCGGTCGACGACTTTTTGCAGATGGTTCACGTTCGGAATCGAGATTGTCATCGAGATGCGGGCCTGTTTGTTCTGGTCTCCGCGTCCACTCACGGCCACGATGTTCGTGTTCGTCGCCGAGACGGCTTGAAGCACGTCGTTCAAGAGCCCTGAACGGTCGTAGCCTGTGATCTCGATGTCAACGTTATAGTTTTTCTCTTTTGCTTGCCCGGCTTCCCACTCGACCGTGAGGAGCCGCTCCGGATGCTGCTCATTGATGATGTTCAAGCAGTCTTTCCGGTGAATCGACACGCCGCGTCCGCGCGTGATATACCCGACGATTTCGTCGCCCGGTACCGGGTTACAGCACCGGCTCATGCGGATGAGCATGTTGTCGATCCCTTTCACCGAGACGCCGGCCTCGGCCGTCTTCTTCTTCGGTGACTGACTGACTTTCAATTCGTTGATCGCGTCCGACAGCTCGAGTTTCGGTTCTTTCCGCTGCTTCTCCGTCAACTTGTGGGCGACTTGCGCCGCCGTGATGCCATGATACCCGACCGCGGCGTACATCTCTTCTTCGTTCCCGAAGTTGAACTTCTCGACGACGACGGCAAGCGACTGGTCATCGATCACTTCTTTCGGTTCGAAACCGAGCTTCTTGATTTCGACGTCGACGAGCTCTTTGCCTTTCTCGACGTTCTCTTCACGCTGTTGGCGCTTGAACCATTGGCGAATCTTGTTCTTCGCCTGGCTCGAGACGGCGAGTTTGAGCCAGTCCTTGCTCGGTCCATAGCTATGTTTCGACGTGATGATCTCGATGATGTCACCTGTCTCGAGTTTATGGTCGAGCGGCACCATCCGTCCGTTCACTTTCGCCCCCGTCATCCGGTGACCGATCTCGGTATGGATGCGGTAGGCGTAATCGATCGGGACCGAGCCTTTCGGTAACTCGAAGACGTCCCCTTTCGGTGTGAAGACGTAGAGCATATCGCTGAAGAAATCGACTTTGAGCGATTCCATGAACTCCTCGGCGTCAGTCGTATCTTTTTGTAGCTCTAAAATCTCGCGCAGATGGGCGATTTTTTCATCGAACCCGTTCGTCGCGACACTCTTTCCTTCTTTATAGGCCCAGTGCGCGGCAATTCCGAACTCGGCGATAAAGTGCATGTCCTTCGTGCGGATTTGCACTTCGAGCGGCTCACCCTTCGGTCCAATCACCGTCGTGTGGAGCGACTGATACATGTTCGGTTTCGGCATGGCGATATAATCCTTGAACCGGCCCGGCATCGGCTTGTATTGCGTGTGAATGATACCGAGGACGGCGTAGCAGTCACGAATCGAATCAACGATGATGCGGACCGCCATCAAGTCATAAATCTCATTGAACTCTTTCTTATGCTTCACCATCTTGTTGTAAATCGAGTAGATGTGCTTCGGACGACCGTTGACGTCGGCCTCGATGCTCACGTCCTCAAGGACGGTGTTCACTTCCGTGATGACCGAAGTGACGAGCGCTTCGCGTTCGGTCCGCTTCTGTTTCATCATCGAGACGATTTTATAGTATTGCTGCGGGTTGATATAACGTAACGAAATATCCTCGAGCTCCCATTTAATCGTCGAAATCCCCATCCGGTGGGCGAGCGGCGCGAAGATCTCGAGCGTCTCTTCCGCTTTTTGAACTTGCTTCTCTTTCGGCATATGTTGAAGCGTCCGCATGTTATGCAGACGGTCGGCGAGTTTGATCAAGATGACACGCACGTCTTCAGCCATCGCGAGAATCATCTTACGGTGATTCTCGGCGAGTTCTTCTTTTTTCGATTTATATTTGATTTTACCGAGCTTCGTCACACCGTCGACGAGCATGGCCACCTCGACCCCAAACTCGTCAGCGAGTTGTTTGAGCGTGATGTCCGTGTCTTCCACGACATCATGAAGAAGCGCACCGATAATCGTCGTCGCGTCTAACCCGATATCAACGAGAATACCGGCCACTTGGACCGGATGCAGAATGTAGGGTTCGCCGGAACGTCGGAACTGACCGGTATGATGCAGTTTTGCGTATTCGTAAGCGCGTCTCACTTCGGCAATCTCGTCTTCACCCATATACTCCCCGAGCGCGTCGAGAAGGTCCTCAATACTTACGATTTGTTTTTTGGTCATAACATTCGACACCCTTTTTCTTACCGCTCCAATCGACTTGGACTCGTCGCAGCATGGTAGTAGTTAACGTGCATGAGTAATGTAATTTTACTTACTATTATCGAAAAAATCTGACGACCTGTCAAAGGTTGTGGGTTATTTTCCTCAAAAACTATTCAAAAACGGGAAGCTAATCGCTTCCCGTCTAGGTCAATCTTCGTAACGGATGAGTGAGAACACGTCGTATCCTTCGAGACGCTCACGTCCACCAAGTCCATCAAGTTCAATTAAGAATCCAATCCCGGCAACGACGCCGCCGAGTTGTTCAATCATTTTGATTGTCGCTTCAATCGTGCCGCCTGTTGCGAGCAAGTCATCCAAGATGACGACTTGTTGGCCCGGTTTGATTGAATCTTTGTGCATCGTCAAAATGTCTGTGCCGTATTCGAGGCCGTATGCGACGCGAACTGTCTCACGTGGCAACTTGCCTTCTTTACGGACCGGGACGAACCCGAGTTCAAGTGCGTACGCTGCCGGGCAACCGACGACGAATCCGCGTGCTTCCGGACCAGCGATGAGTTCAGCACCACGCTCCTGGGCGTAAGCGATGAGCTCGTCGACCGCTTTTTTGTAAGCCGGTCCGTCTTGCATGAGTGACGTGATGTCCTTGAAGCTGATTCCTTCTTTCGGGTAATCCGCTACTTCTTTAATATGCTGTTTGAAATCCATTTTATGTGTAAGCCTCCTGCATCTTGTTCGATCGCAATGATTGTAACCGCTCTTTCAGTTCTGCCAATGACGCATAAATGAAACGCTCCTCGAGTTGGACTCGTCCGACCCGGCGCTTATAACATGGCGCTTCGGTCAAATCACGTTTCGGCGCTTCTGGATTCACTCCAGGCAGTCCGTCTTCCATTGTAACAAGAAATTCGAGTTCAGAGAATACTTGATGCATAAATTGAATCGTATTTTTTGACCATTTTCGTTCGATTGACAATCGAATCAAGTTTTCGCGCAGGTTTTTCCGTTCGCATGTCGCCATATGGACGTAGTATGTTCGGAAATCTTCTCGAGTCGGCAACTTCTCAAAAAACGAGCCGCCTTGTCCGAATGCACAATAGACGCGTTCGACGTCCTCTGTTAACAAGTTCGCCAATACGTCTTCCTCGTCCGGCAAATCGAGCAAGACGACGAACGGCTTGAGCGGAATGTCGAGATCATGAAGTGGGAAGTCGTCGCGACCTTGAAACGATATGAACGACGTCGTGTCGCCCGGCAGTCGTTTTAATTCGTCAAGCGAGTTTTTCTTACCTCGATAATCGAACACTTGAAATCCGTCGACACAGATGTCTTGAATCATAAGCTGCGGTTTACGCATCCCGTTCCATTCATTCACTTGCAAACTGCCCATGACCGAGACGTTTGCCATCTTCGAGATTTCAGAGACGACGTGACCGAAACCGAAGCCGATGCCATCAAGTTCCCGTTTGTCCCCGGCGAGCTGAACCTTCAAATGGGTGTTGTCGCGCCCGATTTGACGGATGTCGCGAAGTCTCGCGTCTGCCACGACGACACGCGGTGACGGATTGCCCATCCCGAACGGGGCGAGCTTGCCAATCTCCGAAATCAAGTCGAGCGACACATCGTTCACATCGAGCTTCAAGTCGACGTTGACGCGGGCGACGAACGTCTCGTCTGGAATCGATTCGGCTTGTTCGTTCAGACGACGGCGCAATTCGGCCACATTCTCCGATAACAGCGTCATCCCGGCTGCGGCCGGGTGGCCACCGAAGTGCGGCAAGATGTCTTCGTTCTTCGATAGTTCTTTGAACAAGTCGAAACCGTCGATTGAACGGCCCGATCCCTTCGCCTTCCCTGTTTTCGGGTCATGGCACAAGAGGATGACCGGACGATAATACGCCTCGACGAGCCGTGAGGCGACAATCCCGACGACGCCTGGGTTCCACCGTTCACTGGCGACGACGAGGACGCGGTCGTTCGTCATCGAGGCTTCGACAAGTTCTGTCGCTTCCTTGGCGATCGTCTTGACGATGTCTTGGCGTTCTTTATTCTGTTTGTCGAGCTTCTGGGCCAGTTCGAGCGCTTCCTCGACATTCTCGGCAAGCAACATCTGGAGCGCCGGCATCGCCGAGTCGAGACGACCAGCGGCGTTGATGCGCGGACCGAACGCGAACCCGACCGATTCCTCGTTCAATGTCCCGTCCGTCAACGCACACACTTCACGGAGCGCCAAAATACCCGGGCGTTTCGAATCATCGAGCGCCTTGAGTCCGAGCTTGGCGAGCAGACGGTTCTCCCCATCGAGCGGGACGAGGTCGGCGATCGTGCCGAGGACGGCCAAGTCGAGAAGCTCGTCCGGCATCCGGTCGAGCACGGCGTGCGCCACTTTGAGGGCGACGCCTGCCCCGGCGAGTTTGTCGTACGGATACGACGGGTCGATATGAGGATGGATGATAGCGAACGCATCCGGTAACGTCTCTTTCGGTTCGTGGTGGTCGGTGATAATCAAGTCGACCCCGAGCTCTTTTAAGAGCGCTGCTTCTTCAATCCCCGAGATGCCGCAGTCGACCGTGATGATGAGGGTGAACCCTTCACCAGCGGCCCAGCTGAACGCCTCTTTGTTCGGTCCATATCCTTCGGTGAACCGGTTCGGGATATAGCATTCCGCCATGACGCCAATCTCCGTCAAGGCGTGCCACATGACGGCCGAGGCGCTGACGCCATCGACGTCATAGTCGCCATAGATGAGCACCATCTCGCCTTCGTCGGCCGCCCGTTTCAAGCGTTCGACGACTTTTGGCATCTGTTCAAATAAAAACGGGTCGTGGAACGTCAATTCATCCTCGACGTATAAAAACGCCTTGGCCGCCTCGACGTCGCGGTGTCCCCGTTGTGTGAGGAGCGTCGCGAGCTGCTCCGATATATTCAATTCTGTCTGTAACTGTTCAACCGCCTCTGCATCCGTCTCCGGATACACCCAACGTTTCTTCGCATGATACATAATGCCTCACTCCAATCAATTGTAAATTATATCAGAACGAACGAGTGAAGTGCCGTCTTGACATTCAAAAAGGTCCCCCGATTGATTCGGGAGACCAGTGGTTACGCCTCTGGGGCAGCTGTTTTCTTTTTGTTGAGCGACATGCCTTTGATGAGCAACCAAAGGTATGAAGCGATGAAGATTGACGAGTACATCCCCATGACGAGACCGATCAAAAGAGCGAGCGCGAAACTTTGAATCGATTCGGCACCAAAGACATAGAGCGCCACGACTGTAAAAATAACTGTTATGACGGTATTAATGGACCGGACAATCGTCTCTTGAATCGCTTTGTTCACGAGCGTACGATATTCGTCCATCGACTTGATTTTCCGTTCTTTCTCATACGCTAGAATGTTCTCGCGCACCCGGTCGAACGTCACAATCGTGTCGTTGACCGAATACCCGATAATCGTCAAGATGGCGGCGACGAAGTACAAGTTGACTTCGATGCCAAAGATTGAGAACGCCACGAGCATGAAGAACGCATCGTGAAGCATGGCGACGACGGTCGCGACACCGTAGGAGAACTCGAAACGGAACGTGATATACAGGATAATCCCGAGCGAGGCGAGCGCGACGGCGTAAATCGCGTTACGAGCGATGTCTCGGCCGACTTCGGCTGAGACGGTACTGATGTTCGGGTCGTTCCCGAACGTCTCTGTGAATACAGTCTTCACCGATGCGACTTCCTCTTGGGTGAGCTGCCCGACGAACGTCACGTTCGCGAGCGTCCCGCCTTGCGCATATTGAACAGAAGAAATGTCTTCGTCCACGCCTGCCTCTGTGAAGGCGGCCGCTAACTCGTCTTGCGATACTTGCGACTCGGTCTGAACTTCGACACGCGTTCCAGATGCGAAGTCGATTCCGAGGTTCAACCCGCGGAATAACAAGATGCCGAGTCCGATGATGACGACGGCACATGAGATGAGGAACAACGTGCGCATCGGTTTAATATAGTTTAATTCAGTGAGCTTAAAGTTCACGGATTTCACTCTCCTTCACACCAAACCAGCCTTTGCGCTTGTCGAAGAGACGACTTGCGACGAGGAGGTGCATCAAATAGCGCGAGATGAAGACGTTCGAGATGAACGTCATCGCGATCGAGATCATGAGCATGAGCGCGAACCCTTTGACGGAACTCGTTCCGAAATAGAACAAGACCGCTGCCGAGATGAGCGTCGTCAAGTTGGCATCGATGATCGTACTGAGCGAGCGACGGTTACCGGCACGGAACGCCGATAGGACCGACTTCCCTGAGCGGAGTTCGTCTTTAATTCGCTCGGCCGTGATGATGTTGGCATCGACTGCCATACCGATACCGAGGACGAGACCGGCAATCCCCGGGAGCGTCAAGACGGCGTTAATCCCGTTAAAGAACAACATAATCAAATTGATATACAAAATGAGTGTGATGATCGAGACGAGACCGGGTAAACGATAGAAGAACAACATGAACAAGAAGATAGCGACGACACCGATGACCGAAGCGAACACGGTCTTCTCAAGTGCATCTTGACCGAATTGGGCCGAGACCGATGTCGAGTAAATCTCTTCAAGTTTGACCGGGAGTGCCCCGGCGTTCAAGATGTCAGCGAGACGTTGACCACTCTCGGCGTCGATATCCCCACCGGAGATGATGGCTTTATCCGAAAGAATCGGTCCGTTGACCGAAGCGTCCGAGACGATTTTCGAGTTCTCTTTTTGAATCTCTTCTTCGTACGAGTCACCTTCCTCATAATCGAGCCAGATGACAAGGCGGTTTTCCGGTGCCGGGCGCTGAGCAATCTCAGACGTCACTTCACCGAACTGTTCTGCCGATTGGAGCGTCAATTCAACGACCGGGTTGCCTTGCTGATCGTAGCTGATTGAGGCACCGCGCGGCGCGAGATCTTTTCCGTCGAGCAGGACGTTGTCATCGATGTCGCGGAACGTAAGCTGCGCCGTCGACGAGAGCACTTCTCGGGCATCGTTTTGGTTCGATACACCCGCGAGTTGGACACGGATCCGGTTATCATCCTCAATCCGAATGTCCGGTTCAGACACACCGAGCACGTTGACCCGGTTGTTGATAGCGCGAACGGTTGCATTCATCGCAGATTGATCGATGACATCGCCGTCTTCAAGCGGCTGGACTTCGTACAGCACTTCAAATCCGCCTTTGAGGTCAAGGCCAAGGTTCGTGTTCTTCACGACCCATGGTGTCGTCAAGACGGCGAGTAGGATCGTTGCAATCATGATGACCGCAAAGATCGCGATATTCCCTTTTTTGTACATACGACAAATTCCTTTCTAAACACATGTTCTCGTAAAAAAACTTCTCTCGTTAACATTACAAATATTCTAAACATTTATCAATCGTTTTCCTAAAATTGTAACACGGGAGCGTTGATTTCCCACGCTTTTTTGCGTATGCGACTAAAAGTTGCATTAGGGCAAAACTTGAGCTATGATGTGATTATCAACTTACACTACACGTAAAGGAGTCCTTTTCAATGGATAGCACGATTATCTATGCCTTTTTACTGACGTTGTTCGCTGGACTCGCGACGGGGATCGGAAGTATGATCGCCTTCTTCGCCAAACGGACCAATACAGCTTTCTTGTCGGTGTCCCTTGGCTTCTCAGGCGGGGTCATGATTTACGTATCCTTTATCGAGATTTTCCCAAAAGCGCTCGATGAACTCGTCGGCGCCCATGGCGAGCAGACCGGGACACTTTATACGGTCCTCGCGTTCTTCGGCGGTATGCTGTTGATCGCCTTGATCGACAAGTTCATCTCGACTCCCGAGAACCCGCATGAAGTCAAATTCGTCGAGACGATGCAAAACGACCCGTCGTCCCAAGAACTCGCGACGACGGCGACCGAACGCGTCCCATTGAATCACGAGACGAAACAGCGGCTTCATAAGATGGGAATCTTCATGGCACTCGCCATCACCATCCATAACTTCCCGGAAGGTTTGGCCACGTTCATCTCGGCTCTCGATGACCCGGCCGTCGGTTTAGCGATCGCCATCGCTATCGCACTGCACAACATTCCGGAAGGGATCGCCGTCTCGGTCCCGATTTACTACGCGACCGGCTCTCGGAAGAAGGCTTTGAAACTGTCCTTCTTGTCCGGACTCGCCGAACCGCTCGGAGCGGTCGTCGGTTTCCTGTTGTTGATGCCGTTCTTGAGTGACACGGTGTTCGGCCTCTTGTTCGCGGCCGTCGGCGGCATCATGGTGTTCATCTCGCTCGACGAGTTACTCCCAGCTGCCCGTGAATACGGACGGGCCCACCATGCGGTGTACGGCATGGTCGCCGGTATGATGGTCATGGCAGCCAGTCTGATTTTGTTAATGTAACGAACTGAGTAATTCGCGAAATTTTATGAGGCCGTGGACACGAATTGATTGTGTCCACGGCCTCTTTTTATAACTTAAGTTCAATTAGGTACAAAAATTATGAAATACAAATCTACTATTCCATGTTTTCACTTTTTATCATGCTTATCGCTTCTAACAAAGCGACTCCTGTCAGTAATGCTAACTTCTCACGACTTACTTGGTTATGTGCAATCCAGATTTGCGCCAACGATTCTCCGCAGCTTGCTCGGATCATTTCATCAGTCTTTTCGTCATTGGCAACTGTCAACAGGGCGGCTTCCACATCCTCATCTTCTGAGATATAACCCAAATCGATGGCAGCGTCATCTCGCTCTGCATCACTCGCCGTTTTATCAAGTAATATCTCAATCAATGCAAGTGTATGGTTCACCTTTAGACTTCTTGAGATGGTGAAGTCGACGTCTTAAACAAGTGGACGAGGTCTTTCAACTCGACCGACATATGACTCATCGTCTCGGCGATGCCGTTGATTTCTTGAATCGCGGCGAGTTGCTCTTCGACGTTCGCGCCCGCCTCTTCGACGCTTCGTTGCGTTGAGACGGCGTTCGTTGACATATCTTCGACCGAGACGGCGACCTCGGTCGTGTTCGCACTTACTTCTTCTGTCGCTGCCGCAATCTCACTCATTTGACGGGACGTCTCTTGAATGACGGTGACGATTTCACGGAACGCACCGGCGACTTCGCCCATTTGGATCACACCGCTTGTCACATGCTGGCTCGTGACATCGAACGCCGCCTCGACTTCCGACGTGTCGCGCTGAATATCGACGACGACCGCTTGAATCTGTTTTGCCGACTGTTTCGATTCTTCGGCCAGTTTTCTGACCTCGGCCGCGACGACGGCAAACCCTTTGCCGTGTTCCCCGGCCCGAGCCGCTTCAATCGCCGCGTTCAAGGCGAGCAGGTTCGTCTGTTCCGTGATGGCCGTGATGGAACGAGTGATTTTCTCAATCTCGAGCGATTGATTCGATAAGCGCTCGACCATCTGTTGCGTCAAGTCGTTCGCTTGTTGAATCTCCCGCATCTGCTGCTCGGCCAACTGAATTGTCTCCAGTCCCCCACTCGCCGCTTCGAGTGTATGAATCGTCTGCTCGTTCACGCCTTGCGAGGCAGCGGCGATTTGGTTCAAGCCGACGACGGCTTGATTGACGCCGGACGTCCCTTCTTCGGCCCGTTTCGCCGACACTTGGGCGGCAAGGTTCATCTGTTCAAATAGACCGGCTACACCTTGCGTCGTCGTGGCGACGTGGTCCGTGCTAGCATACAGTTCTTCCGAGTAGGCCGTCACTTTGTCTGAGGCCGCCCCGACTTGACGAATCAAGCCGACAAGGTTGCGTTTCATATCGTTGAACGCCGTGACGAGGTCACCGAGCTCATCGTTCGAACCGACCTCGATATCACCCCCGGTCAAATCACCTTCGGCGACGACGCGCGCTTCGTTCACGAGTCGATTGATCGGCTTCAAGAACAACTTTTGGAGTGCTACTAATGAAAGTAGACCGACAGCGACGCCGATGATGCTGATGACAACCATCCAGATGATCGACTGCCCGGCACTCGCCTGGACCGCTTCCGACTCAGCTGCGAGCGCTTCGCCTTGATACGTGACGAGGTCGGTCACCGTCATCCGGACGCGATCCGTCGTCGGTGTCACGCTCGTATTGAGCACCGTCTTGTATCCGATCTCGTCTTGTTGTTGACGGAGGTCGATGACGCGCGCCATTTCCGTGTCGAGATGTTGATTGAACTTCTCAAGATCACCGATCCAGGCGATGACTTTCGAATCTGACGACGACTGCTTGAGCGTATCCATCAGTTCGTCACGTTTTGTCTGCGCCGCTTCGAGACTAATCAGTGTCTTCGGGTTCGAGACGAGCAGATAGTAGTTCAAATAACGCTCGGCATCGGTCACGGTCAACGCCAAATCTTCGGCGACGAGCATATCTTGGAGCCGCTCGTTCAAGACGCGGTCATACTCTGACGTCGCATTCTGTAATTGATACGAGCCGAGCGCACCGACGATCAATAAGGCGATCAGTGTCGGCACGAGCGCCATCGCCATCTTACGGCGCATCGACGAGCGTCCTTTCACGCGGTCAGGGCGACGTCGTACCTTCCAATTTTTGAGTGGGCGTAGCAATCGTTTCACATCCATGTCTTCTTCTCCTTCTTTCCAATTCTTCTCAACTTGACGATAATGCAAACGTTTTCACGATTCAATTTGATTTTTGGAAATAAGGTGGATGATTCATCGGATTGACGAAGTTTGTCAAAAATAAATCATTTTTCAAAGTATGACAAAAAAAAGACGCCTGACCAGGGATGGTCAGGCGTGGTTTGGTTACTCAGCGAATGATGAGTTGCCTTTTTTCGTCACTTCAGCAATCGCACTGCGATTGAACTTGAGGAGTGACTGGTCACATTTCAATGTGACTTGTGTGTCTTCGATTTGGTGGACGACGCCGTGAAGGCCGCCGATTGTTACGACGTGATCCCCACGCTCAAGCGCGTTTTGCATCGATTGTACTTCCTTCTGACGTTTCGTCTGCGGACGGATCAACAAGAAGTAGAACACGACGAAAATAAGGATCATCGGTAATAGTGCTACGAGAGTTTCCATGCGTAAAATTCACCCTTTCCTTCAATATCAGGTTCATTATACCGTGAAACTGAAACGTTGTCACATAATCGCTGTTAGAACAATTAGAAATTCTTGGCGTTTGGTTTGTTATACCCATATTCTTCGAAAAACTCTTCCTTGAAGTCCAAAAGACGGTCTTCGCGGATGGCTTGACGTACTTGACTCATCAAGTTCACGAGGAAGTGAAGGTTGTGTGTCGAACAGAGGTGGAGACCGAACATCTCGTCGGCACGAATCAAGTGGTGGACGTACGCACGTGAATAGTTCTTACACGTGTAGCAGTCGCACTTCTCGTCGATTGGGCCGAAGTCCGTCTTATGTTTCGCATGTTTGATCGTGACACGGCCTTTCGATGTCATGAGCGTCCCGTTGCGGGCGATTCGGGTCGGCAAGACGCAGTCGAACATGTCGATGCCGCGAATCGAGCCTTCGATCAACGCATCCGGTGAACCGACGCCCATCAAGTAGCGCGGCTTGTTCTCCGGCATGAACGGTGTCGTGAACTCGAGCGCGCGGTACATGACATCTTTCGGTTCGCCGACCGATAATCCACCGACGGCATAACCTGGGAAATCAAGCGAGACGAGGTCGGCCGCACTTTGACGACGGAGATCTTCGTACTCGCCGCCTTGGATGATACCGAACAATGCCTGGTCTTCCGGACGTTCGTGTGCCGCGAGGCAACGCTCAGCCCAACGGCTCGTCCGCTCGACCGATTTCTTCATGTACTCATGTGTCGCCGGGAACGGCGGGCACTCGTCGAACGCCATCATGATATCCGAACCGAGCGCGTTTTGAATCTCCATCGCTTTCTCCGGTGACAAGAACAACTTGTCGCCGTTCAAGTGGTTGCGGAAATGGACGCCTTCTTCTTGGATGTTGCGCAGATCGGCGAGCGAGAAGACCTGGAAGCCGCCCGAGTCCGTCAAAATCGCGCCGTCCCAGTTCATGAACTTATGAAGGCCGCCGGCTTGTTTGACGACTTCGTGTCCTGGGCGAATCCAAAGGTGATACGTGTTCGAGAGGATGATGTTCGCTCCCATCGCCTTGACTTGTTCCGGGGCCATCGTCTTGACGGTCGCCTGCGTGCCGACCGGCATGAAGACAGGTGTCTCGAACGAGCCGTGCGGCGTATGGACGATTCCGTGCCGCGCTCCCGTCTGTTTACATGTGTGGATATGTTCGTATGTGACTGCGTGTTTGGTCATTTGTTCTCTTCCTTCCTCGTGATGAGCATCGCGTCTCCAAAGCTGAAGAAGCGGTAACGTTCTTGTACCGCCGTGCGGTACGCGTTCAAGATGATGTCGCGCGACGCGAACGCCGAGACGAGCATGACGAGTGTCGACTTCGGCAGATGGAAGTTCGTGATCAGTCCATCAATCGCCTTCAACGCGACGCCTGGGTAGATAAAGATGTCCGTCCAGCCCGATGACTCGACGAAATCCCCATGGTCGCGCACGATTGTCTCGAGCGTCCGGGTCGATGTCGTCCCAACTGCGAAGACGCGTCCGTTATTTGCACGGATGTCACGGAGTGCCTCGGCCGAAGCGGCCGACAGCTCGAAATACTCACTGTGCATCGTGTGTTCTTCAATCGTATCCGCCGTGACGGGACGGAACGTACCGAGCCCGACGTGGAGCGTGAGCGGAATCAACTTGACGCCTTTCGCCTCTGCCGCTGCGAGCAGTTCTTCCGTGAAGTGAAGACCTGCCGTCGGTGCGGCCGCACTCCCGCGTTCACGGGCGTACACCGTCTGATAACGGTCTTGGTCGTCGAGCTGTTCACGGATGTAGGGCGGGAGCGGCATCGTGCCGAGCTCATCTAAAATCTCATAGAAGATACCGTCGTAATCGAACTTGAAGCGGCGTCCCCCTTCCGGCAGCTCTTCGACGCATTCGGCCCGGAGCAATCCGTTGCCGAACTCGACGATGGCGCCGACGCGGACTTTCTTCGCCGGTTTGACGAGCGCTTCCCAGACATCATCTTCCGTCTGCTTCAAAAGAAGAAGTTCGACTTTCCCGCCCGTCTCTTGCTTCGCCCCGAACAGTCGAGCCGGGAGCACGCGCGAGACGTTGACGACGAGGGCGTCGCCTGCCTGCAAATAGTCGAGCACGTCGCGGAAGTGACGATGCTCGATGTCGCCCGTGTCGCGGTCGAGGACGAGCAGTCGTGAGCTCGTCCGATCGAGGAGTGGTACTTGGGCGATCAGTTCTTCCGGTAAGTCAAAATCATAATCGTTTACGTTCAATTGAATGTCTTGCATATCGTTTACTCCTCTTCATAGCCAAAATGCGTCTTTGCGTACTGGGTGATCATGCGGCCGCGCGGCGTCCGTTGCAGGAAACCTTGTTGCAACAAGTACGGCTCATACACGTCCTCGATCGTTTGGGCATCCTCCCCAATCGTCGCGGCGAGCGTCTCGAGTCCGACCGGTCCACCGCCGAACCGTTCGACCATCGCCCGTAACAGCCGGTGGTCGACTTCATCGAGCCCGAGGGCGTCGACGTGTAACCGGTCGAGCGCGTCCGAGGCAAGCACCGGATCGATTTCTTTCGTTCCTGCCACTTGGGCGAAATCACGAACCCGGCGTAACAGCCGGTTGGCAATCCGCGGCGTTCCGCGTGCACGTTTCGCGATGGCACCGCTCGCCTCTGGTGAAATCGACAGGCGGAACAGTTGGGCCGTCCGACTGACGATGGCGGCGAGCTCATGCGTCTCGTAGTATTCGAGCTTTAAGGTGACACCAAAGCGGTCACGGAGCGGGGCCGACAACATGCCGGCCCGCGTCGTCGCGCCGACGAGCGTGAACGGTGGCAAGTCGATGCGGACGCTTCGCGCCATCTCGCCTTGTCCGTAGACGATGTCGAGACAGTAGTCCTCCATCGCCGGATAGAGAATCTCTTCGATCGTGCGGCTCAAGCGATGAATCTCATCGATGAACAGGACGTCGCCCGGTTCGAGCGTCGACAGAATCGCGGCCAGGTCTCCCGGACGTTCAATGGCCGGGCCGGCCGTCGTCTTGATACCGACGCCCATCTCATTGGCGATGATTTGGGCGAGCGTCGTCTTTCCGAGTCCCGGGGGACCGTAGAGGAGAACGTGGTCGAGCGTCTCGCTTCGTAGCTTCGCGGCTTGGATGAAGATCGACAAGTTACCTTTCGCCTTCTCCTGTCCGATATATTGCTCGAACTTTTGCGGACGCAAGCTCCACTCTTCAGAGTCTTCATATTGTTGATGGGATTGTGACAACAATCGTTCGTCCATGGTCTCCTCCTTATTTCAATAGCAATTGCAGGGCGCGCTTTATGTAAGCGTCTGTCGTCAATATTTCTGAATTCAGTTCCTTGCGGACACGGGTGATCTCACGCTCTGAGTAACCGAGCGCAACGAGCGCTTCGCACGCCTCGTCGAGTTCGGACGCGCCTTGGGCGAACAGTCCGGTGTTCGGCACGTAGTCCGGAGCGAGCTCGGATAATTTGCCTTTCAAGTCGAGCGCCATCTGTTTGGCCGTCTTCTTGCCGACTCCTGGGAACTTCATCAAATACTTCTCGTTCTCGGTCTCAATCGCGTCGATGAGCGCATCCATATCACCCGAGGCGACGATGGCGAGCGCGCCTTTCGGTCCGATGCCGTTGACGCCGAGCAGTTTATTGAACAGTTCGCGTTCACGACGTGAGCGGAAACCGTACAACGTCTGTTGGTCTTCACGCACGTAATGATGCGTAAACACGATTACATGTTCGTCTTGTTCACGATAAAAAAACGGGTTAGGCACATGTACTTTGTAGCCGACGCCCGAAACATCCAACGTTATATATTCCGCGCACACATAGGCGACGGAGCCTTTTACGAATTCAATCACGGTCATATCTCCTCTTCATGGGAAAACTGCATTCATTGTACCATAACCGTCGCCACGAAAAAAGGACAGGCGATTGCCTGTCCTTAGCGTGCGAGCATCCGCTCGAGGGCGAGTGTCGCCCACTTCGTCGTCTCTTCGTCGACGCGAATAATATTGACGGGATCGGTCTCGAGTGACTCGAGCGCCCAGAGCAAATGAGGCAAATCGATTCGGTTCATCGTCAAGCACGGGCACATGTACGGGTTGAGCGAATTGATGTCGAGCTCAGGGTGCGTCGCCGCAAGTCGATTGACCAAGTTCATCTCGGTGCCGACGGCCCACTTCGTCCCCGGCGCGCTCGCCTCGATTTGGTCGATGATATATGACGTCGACCCGGCCTCGTCCGCCGCCTGCACGACATCGAACGTGCACTCGGGATGGACGATGATGCGTCGTTCCGGGTCGTTCTTCCGTAACGCCTCGATTTGGGCGACGTTGAACTTCTCATGGACCGAGCAATGCCCTTTCCATAGAATGACGCGGACGTCCTCAATATCGCCTTCATAGACGAGTCGTTCCCGGAGCGGGTCCCAGACGGCCATCGCCTCGAGCGGCACGCCCAAGTCATATGCCGTGTTGCGTCCGAGATGCTGGTCCGGTAAGAACAAGATCCGTTCGCCCGCTTCGAGTGCCCAACGCACGATGTCATGGGCGTTCGACGACGTGACCGTCGCCCCGCCATGCTTGCCGACGAATGCCTTGATCGCCGCCGTCGAGTTGACGTATGTGATCGGGACGATACTGTTGCCGAACGTGTCCGTCAATTCTTCCCATGCGATTTCTGTTTGATCGATATCAGCCATGTCGGCCATCGAACACCCGGCCCGCATATCCGGTAAGATGACGAGCTGGTCGTCACGCGTCAACATGTCGGCCGTCTCGGCCATGAAGTGGACGCCGCAAAAGACGATGAATTCGGCCTCGTTCATCTGTTCGGCGAGCCGTGCGAGCTGGAGCGAATCTCCGGTCGCGTCCGCGAACTGGACGACCTCGTCCTTTTGATAATGGTGGGCCGGTAAAAACAGGCGGCTGCCGAGCCGTGCTTTAACGGCTTCAATCCGTTGTTCCATCTGTTCAACCGTCAAGTCAGCGTATAGCGCTGGCATCGTTCCGAGTAACTGCATATTTGATTCCTCCTACGAGATTTAAACTACAATCGAGTGCCGTCACCGAATGGGTCAACTGCCCGATTGAGATGACGTCGACGCCCGTACCGCGATACGAGGCGATCGTCTCGACCGTGATGCCGCCTGACGCTTCCGTCTTGATATGACTTGGGACGAGCGCACGCCACGCCTTCAGTTCTTCTGGCGTCCGGTTGTCGAACATGATGATGTCGGCGTCCGCCGCAATCGCCTCATGCAACTGTTCGAGCGTCTCGACCTCGACTTCAATCGGCGTCGTGTGGCCAGCAAGCATCCGGGCCCGGGCGACCGCGTTCGTGATCCCACCGAGTGCCGTGATGTGGTTGTCTTTAATCATGACGGCATCGTCGAGCCGGAGCCGGTGGTTCTTCCCACCACCCGAACGGACGGCATGCTTCTCGAGCATGCGGAGTCCAGGTGTCGTCTTGCGCGTATCCGTGACGGCAATCGTCGGGTCATTGAGCTGTTCGACGCAGCGCCGCGTCATCGTGGCGATCCCACTCAAATGTTGGATGAGGTTCAACAGCACCCGTTCCGTCTCGAGGAGCGTCCGTGTCTTGCCCCGTAACGTGAACAGTTCATCTCCAATCGAGACGACCGTGCCGTCGGGTTGGCATGACTCGACGACGAGCCGTTGCATCTGGGCCAGCTCCAGGACGACATCCATGCCACAGAACACCCCATCCATTTTGGCGGTGACCGTGGCGAATGACGTCTCGCGCTGATCAATCAGTCCGCTCGAGATATCGCCGAAGCCGATGTCCTCATGTAGAAATGCCGTCAGCTGTTCGCGCAAAGCGATCTTGTTCATAACCATCCTCCGTCCTCATCATGGCACGAGCCAAAAGCCGTGCCGCTTCTATACTCAATGTCTGTTCACTTAATTGTCTTGTCACGTGTTTCGTCCGTGGCAGTTGTTGGGTATTTTCTAAGAAACTTACGATTTTGCCGAGTTGCGGCGAGATTGTCAGCCATTCCCCAATCTGTTGCCGATAGCGGCCGAACAGATCATCTGAAACCTCAAATACGGTCGTCTCGTTCACTGTGAACGGCTTCTCCTCCAAAGTCATCGTCGCCGCCACCCGCTTTCCGAACACCCAGCATTCGAGTAACGAATTTGACGCCAGTCGATTTTTCCCGTGGACGCCCGAATCGGCGACCTCACCAACCGCATATAACCCAGCGACGGTCGTCCGCCCGTCTACGTCGACGTCCACACCACCCATATGAAAATGTAGTCCGGGCCGCACTGGGATCCGCGTCGCGTCGAGCCCATACATCCGGCACGTCTCGACGAGTTTCGGGAACCGTTCATCAATTCGCTCGACGCGACTCGTATCCAAGTAGACGGTGCCGTCATGACGCGTGAGTGACCGAGCGACCTCGTCCCTAGGGGCGAGGCTTCCGAGTGGATGGTGAGCCATCACGTGACGTCCTGACGCATCGACGAGCGTCGCGCCTGCTCCTCTTAACGCTTCCGTGACGAGGTGGGGCGAATCGACCGCGAGTAACGTCGGGTGGAATTGGATACGAGACAAGTTCTTGAGTCTCGCCCCGACCTCGTCCGCCAAGACGAGCCCGTCCCCCGTGACCGAGCGACAATTCGACGTCCAATCGATGAGTCCACCGATTCCCCCGGTCGCGAGGACGACGGCCCCGGCCTGAACGTGGAGGCGCGTCTCACCGTTGAAGCCGGTCGCCCCGCTCACACGGCCATCGCTTTTCGTCAACGTATCGATCAGGACATGCTCCATGACGGTCACGTTATCCGGCAATTGACGACGAAGCGTAGCCATCACGTGACGTCCGGTCTCGTCCCCGCCGACGTGAAAGATTCGATTCATGCCATGCGCCCCTTCACGTCCGACGGCGTACTCAGCACCCTCCCGGTCGAAGACGACACCGAAGCGCTCCAAATCGCGGATCGCGCTCCGTCCTTCTTCGACGAGTGTATAGACACGGTCGGGCACGGCTGCGAGTTTCGAGGCGACGAGCGTATCCCGCTCATGGTCGACACTCGACGGCTCCAAATACGAGCTCGCAATCCCGCCTTGGGCCAGATCTGAGTTCGCACTCGTCACTTCATGCTTGGCGACGAGCAGGACGTTCAACGTCCGGGGCAGATGGAGGGCGACCGTCACAGCGGCCAAACCGGCCCCGATAATCAACACATCGACCCGTTCAAACTGTAAAGACATATGTATATCACCTGTTTTTCATATGTAATGTTGACTTGTAAACTAGTTTCGCATAATTTTGTGAAGAAGACAACATAAGAAAAGGGGAACTTTACGATGAACCGTTACTTTGATTATGCGGCGACGCACCCGATGACAAAATCCGCCCTCGACCATTACGTCGCCATGGCGCGGAGCGTATACGGTAATCCGTCTTCCCTCCACACGCACGGATATATGGCCGAAGATTACTTGACCGAGGCAAGGCGTTTGGTGAAGCAGGCTCTCGGGCTCGACATGCTCCGCGGGAAGCTGCTCTTCACCGGGAGCGGTTCGGAGAGCAACTATATTGCGCTAACGAGTCTCCGTAAACGCATGAAAGGCAGTGAAGTCATCACGTCGTGGCAAGAGCACGACTCGGTCGCCCTCCTTCTCGACGAATGGGAAGCGGAAGGCGTGACCGTCCATCGCCTGAAACTGAAAGACGGTCGCTTCGACCAAGAGACGTTCACGCGTCTGCTCGACCGTGATATCGGGCTCGTGACGTTCCAGCACGTCAACTCCGATACCGGATGGACGCTGCCGCTCCACAACATCCTCTGCCAATTGAAATATAAGAAAGTGTTGCTCCACATCGACGGCGTCCAGGCGCTCGGCAAGATTCCTGTCTCGGTCGACGGGATTGACGCCTATTCGTTCAGCGCCCATAAGGTCGGCGGGCCAAAAGGCGTCGGCGGGCTCTATATGGAACGGCTGTTGCCGCCGCCCTACTATCCGGGGCACCACCAGTACGGAATCCGTCCCGGCACAATCGACGTCCCCGGCATCTGCGCGTTCGTCAAGGCGTTCACCGACCGGCACGAGGCACGGACACGTCATGAAAGAAATTTCCTTGTATTTCGTGCTATCTTGAAAGAGAAGACATCGTCTTACGTGGACTGGCTCGAGTTCGACCAGCAGAGTCCCGCCATCTTCTCGTTCGTGTCGAATCAGCGGGACGGACAATGGTGGATGACCGAACTTGACGGGCTCGGCTTCCAAGTCTCCGCAGGCTCGGCCTGTCGGGCCGGCCAGAACGGACCGAACCGGATGCTCGAGTCACTCGGCTATGAGACGAGCGCCTGCCACGGCCTCGTCCGCATTTCCTTCGGCGAAGACACGACCATCGAAGCCACGATGGCGCTCGCCGAAGCCATCGTCACTTTAGCAAGGAGAGTAGGATCCTATGAACAAACGCTTAGCCGGTGAAGAACGCCGGCGCACCTTATTGGAATTGATTGAACAGAGCAAGGAGCCGATCACCGGCTCCGAGCTCGCCCGGCTCGTCTCCGTCAGTCGGCAAGTCGTCGTCCAAGACTTGTCGCTCTTGAAGGCAAAAGGCCATCAAATCGTCGCGACGGCCCGCGGCTACGTCTATCTACTAGGCGAGTCGTCACCGTCCGCCTACACCCGTAAAATCGTCTGTCGTCACGAGGCCGAGGACATGGAAGCCGAAATGAACGCCATCGTCGACGAAGGCGTCACGATTCGGGACGTCATCATCGATCACCCGGTGTACGGTTCGTTGACGGGCCAGTTGATGGTGAAGAGCCGTCGCGACGTCCGTGCTTTCCTCGAACGGGTCGAGGCGAACCAGGCCGCCCCGCTGTCGCATTTGACGGGTGGCTTGCATATCCATACGCTCGAAGCCGATAGCGAAGACGCGATCGATGCCGCCGTCTCGGAACTCGAGCGGCTCGGCGTCCTCGTCTCCGAGCTCGACTAAGATGTCACAAATACGTGACATCTTTTCTTTTGCTTTCGGCCGATGTCCGTTATACTGATGGATGGAACGAAGACCGTACAAAATTTGGAAAGGAGGGAGTCGTCATCTGGCATTTCCTCGAACAAATCCTGCTCGGCTGCGGCGTCTTTAGCGTCCCGCTCGGCATCTTCATCCAATTCATCCCGAACGAGCTCGTGCTCGCTTACGGGGGCCACTTGATCGGCTCCCTCGATACATCGTTCCTATTCGTTTTCCTCCTCGCGTGGTCGGCGTTCGTCCTCAGTCAAATCGTTCTCTATTGGATTGGCCGTTATGGCGGTCGGCCCGTCGCGCTCCGGCTCTATCGCTCGTTTCGTATCAGCGAGATGAAGCAACAACGCGCCGAGACGTGGTTCGAGACGTACGGGGCGTGGATCGTCTGCCTGAGCGTCGTCTGGCGTCAACTGTTCGCCATCAGTGCCGGCGTCATGAAACTGTCATTCAAAAAGTTTGTGACGGTGACCATCATCGCCTTCGGTGTCTGGTCATTCCTATTTATCAAGCTCGGGATGATGCTTGGTGAGAACTGGCGTCATATCGGTGACATCACTCACGGTTTCCTGCCGTACCTGATTGCCGGCATCGGACTGTTCATGCTCATTCGTTATCTTCGCGCGAATCCGCACCTATTTAAAAAGTCAGCCTGAGCCGATCGGCTCGAGCTGACTTTTTTTGAATAGAGGGAAAAACGGATCCGGTACCGAATAAAGAACAGTGAGGAAAGCGTTTTTTTCTCGGAATCGTGAAAGCCACCTTCAAAGGAGGAATTACCATGTTCCATCGTCGAAAAACGTACACCATCCGTCCTGAACGCTTAGATGAATTCACCGAGTTTTTCCATACATACCTGTATCCGATTCAGGTATCGCACGGCGCCCGTCTCGTCGGTCGTTGGGTGACCGATGACAAGAGCGAGGTCATGGCCCTGTGGGAATACCGTGACCGCGAGCATTACGAACAAGTCGAACGCGATTACCGCTCAAGCAGCCTCCGCCGCGAGGCGATGAAGAAGCGGGCCCGTCTCGGCAAAGATTTATATATCAAGTCGAGCGAGGAGTTCATGATGCCGACCGGTCACTACACACCGCCGCGCACCATCGTCTCCGTGACGGCTTACGTCACGAACGCCGACGGCGAGGTGCTCCTCGTTCAGAACACGCACCGGAACGATACGTATGAGATGCCGGGTGGACAAGTCGAGGAACATGAGTCGATTGTCGACGCCGTGCATCGCGAAGTAAAAGAAGAGACCGGGATTGACATCGAGGTCGATGGGATCACCGGCATCTATCAAAACGTGTCCTCGCGCGTACTCTGTGTCACGTTCCGCGCCCGCTATGTCTCGGGCGACCTGCAACCGCAAGAAGGCGAGACGCAAGAAGTCGGCTTCTTCAAGGTCGACGCCTCGAACGTCGGCGACTATATCAAGCGCGATCATTTCCAGATGCGCCTGCTTGATGCGATCGACCCGACGTATATGCCGCACGCCATCTATAAAGTACGCCCTTACGAGTTGCTCGAACGCGTCGAGCGCCATCATACTGTATAAACAAAAGGAGGGACCGCCGGTTGGCGATCCCTCCTTTGTTCGTTTACGCTTGTTCCGCCGCTTCGGATTGACCCGTTTCGACGAGCAATTTGCGAATCCGACGCTTTTCGACGTGGAGAACGGTGAACGTCATGTCTTCATACGTGACACGCGCACCTTTCTCTGGAATGTCTCCTAACAGTTCGACGATCCAACCACCCATCGTGTTGGCATCTACTTCAGGTTCTTTAATTCCCATCTCATCCGCAAATTCATCGACATCCATGTCGGCCATACACTCGTAGACCCCGTCACGGAGTCGTTTGAGATAGACGATCGACTCATCGTGCTCATCCCAAATGTCTCCGACGAGCTCCTCGAGCATGTCTTCGAGTGTGATGAGGCCGGCCGTCCCACCGAACTCGTCGAGGACGATCGCCATGTGCGATTGTTTTTGCTGAAGGACTGGGAGCAGTTCAATTAATTTTGTCTGCGGTGATACGTATGTGAGCGGACGAATGAGCGAACGAACGTCCGTCACTTCATCCCGCATCATCGAACGAAGGAAATCACGTTCTGACAACACCCCGATGACGTTGTCAATCGAGTCTTTATATACCGGTAGACGAGAATGCCCACCGCTAAAGATCGTGTCTTTGATTTCTTCGAGCGTATCGTCGATGTCGACGGCGAGGATATCAATCCGCGGCGTCAACACATCGTCGACAGTGATGTCGTTGAAGGCGAAGGCGCTATGCACGAGTTCCGCTTCGGTCTCGCCGAGCACCCCTTCTTCTTCTCCCATATCAACGAGCACTTTCAACTCTTCTTCCGTCACCGACGGTTCTTTTTCGTTCATCCCGATCATCCGGAGTACCAACTTCTTCAAGCCAGTGAAAATCATCGTCACCGGTTTCAAGATTTTGACGAGGAACAGCAAGATGCCGCTGATGAGAAGCGAATACTTCTCGGCGAACTCTTTCGCGAGCGACTTAGGTAAAATCTCACCGAAGATCAAGATGATGACGGTCGTCACGAACGTCGAGATGACGAGGCCAGTCCCGCCCGAGTAAATACTCGTGGCGATGGCTGTCGAGACGGTCGCTGCCCCGATGTTGACGATGTTGTTCCCGACGAGAATCGTCGAGAGCGTATCGTCGAAGCGGTCGACGAGGTGAAGGACGCGCTTGGCGCCCTTGTCCCCATCTTCCGACATACGAATCATCCGGACACGGTTCACACTCGAAAGCGCGGTCTCGGCAGAAGAGAAGAAAGCTGACAACATAACTAAAACTACATAAAGAATTAAACTAGACGAGGGCACAGGGTCCACGTTTACTTCACACTCCATTTCCTAATTAAAAAGATTATTCGACGAATTCGAATTCAAAGTCCAAGATGGCGACGACGCTACCGTCTTCGGCACCTAATTTGCGAAGGTCGTCATCGACGCCCATTTGACGCATTTGACGCGCAAAGCGCTTGATGGATTCGTCGTGATCGAAGTTCGTCATCTTGAAGAGCTTCTCGATACGAGGCCCTGTGATCACGAAGCGTTCGTATTCATCAATATGAATCTGATACCCCTTCTCTTCCTTCTCGTAACGATAAACGACACGTGGTGTGGCCGTCTTCTCTTCGAGCTCTTCGAGTGGGAACTCAGGTGTCGAGTCTACAAGATTAGCTACTTCGATGAGCAGGTTGCGAAGTCCTTCTTTGGCGAGTGCCGAGATCGGGAAGACTTTGACGTCGTCTCCGATTTTCTTCTGGAATTCTTCAAGTAATTCCGGCGCATCCGGCATGTCCATCTTGTTGGCGACAACGATTTGCGGACGCTCGAGGAGACGTAAGTTGTACGACTCGAGCTCGCGGTTGATCGTCGTGTAGTCTTCGAACGGGTCGCGCCCTTCCATGCCGCTCATATCGATCATGTGAACGATGACTTTCGTCCGCTCGATGTGACGCAAGAATTGGTGACCGAGGCCGACGCCTTGGCTCGCCCCTTCGATGAGTCCAGGAAGGTCGGCCATGACGAAGTCACGGTCGTCTGCCGTCTTGACGACACCGAGGTTCGGTGTGATCGTCGTGAAGTGGTACGCGCCGATTTTCGGGCGTGCCGACGAGACGACTGACAAGAGCGTCGATTTCCCGACTGACGGGAATCCGACAAGACCGACGTCAGCGAGCAATTTCAACTCAAGGCGCAATTCACGCTCTTGACCTGGCTCCCCGTTCTCGGCAATCTCTGGTGCCGGGTTAGATGGCGTCGCAAAACGACAGTTCCCGCGGCCCCCACGTCCACCTTTGGCGATCGTGGCCCGTTGGCCGTGCTCGGTAAGGTCGGCGATGACCGTATCTGTTTGTGCATCGAACACGATCGTACCTGGTGGGACTTTGACGACGAGCGGCTTCGCTTTTCGTCCGTGCATGCCTTTCGACATCCCTTTTTCACCGTCATGGGCGATGAACTTTTTCGAGAATCGGAAATCAACGAGTGTACGTAATCCCTCTTCTACTTCAAAGACGACGTCACCACCGTGACCTCCGTCTCCTCCTGCTGGTCCACCGTCTGGAACATACTTCTCGCGGCGGAATGCAACCATCCCTTTACCGCCGTCTCCAGCTTTTACAAAAATATTAACCTGATCGACAAACATTTAATTCCCCTCCTTTATAACGAACGTAGAACATTCTACTGTTTGCTCGTACACTTCATCTGACGTGAACACGTCGTCCGGTACATGACCGAAGACGCGGACCATCAGTCCGTCCGTGAACGTCACATGAATCGGTCCATCCGTTCCTGACAGAAGACGGACAAGCTTGTCCGCCACGCGCGCATCGTCTAGTGACACGCGGTCGGCCGATACCTTATAGGTCAACCGCCCTTCCCAGTTCGCTTGCATGAGGACGAGACTCGTCGTCGGCATGTCCAAGCGAATGAGCGCACTCTCCTCGTCGGCGTGCTGACGATATCGCTCGTACAGCTCCTCAAGTTTTTCAGGCTCGAGCGCCACGTACAAGGAGATCATCTGAAGCCGATTCATCCATTCGTGACGGACGGTCGATAATAGTTTCAGTGCTGCTTGTGAGTTCATGCAATCCTCTCCTAGTAAAACTAGTAAAAAAGACTCTAACCAAATAAGTGGCTAGAGTCTTCTGCGTGGTTCTACTTACGCAACTGGGTAAACGCTCACTTGTTTCTTGTCGCGACCAAGACGCTCGAAGCGTACTACGCCGTCAACTTTTGCAAACAATGTGTCGTCGCCACCACGGCCGACGTTTTCACCTGGGTGAATTTTCGTACCGCGTTGACGGTAGAGAATCGATCCAGCTGAAACAGTCTGTCCGTCAGCGCGTTTAGCGCCGAGGCGTTTCGAAATCGAGTCACGACCGTTTTTAGTCGATCCTACTCCCTTTTTCGATGCGAAGAACTGAAGGTTCAATTGTAACATGAGGTCCACCTCCTATTGTTCAATTTGGATATAATCACCGTAACTATGGGCGATCGTGTCTAGTTGCACGAGCATCCCTTCTAATAACAGTTGGGTGCGAGTCATGTCCTCCGGTGATACGTCAGGATATGTCTCGACATAAAAGTAGCCACCCTCTGTTTTGTCTGCCATTTCTACAAGAAGCGATTGACCGGCAAGTACCTCGACAGCGTTGTATGCCCCAAAGATGATGGCAGAAACGCCGGCACAGACCAAATCAGAACCGGGTTCAGCAAAGTTGGCGTGACCTGTCACTTCAACGGAACGAATCGACTTCGTCTCGTCTCGTCTGACCATTACTCGAATCATAGCTTACGCTTCGATTTTCTCGATGCGAACTTTCGTGTAAGGCTGACGGTGACCTTGCTTACGACGGTAGTTTTTCTTAGCTTTCATTTTGAAGACAGTGATCTTCTTCGCGCGACCGTGTTTAACGACAGTTGCTACGACTTTAGCGCCCTCTACGAGTGGAGCTCCGACTTTAACATCGTCACCACCAACGAAAAGAACTTCACCGAATTCTACAGTACCCTCGACATCAGCATCGAGTTTTTCGATGTAGATCTCTTGACCTGCTTCAACTTTGATTTGCTTACCACCAGTTTTGATGATTGCGTACATATACGTGCACCTCCTTATTAAACTCAGACTCGCCATCCAGGGCAGGGCGAAACCATTTCAACCCGTTCTGTGCGGTTGTAGCCATTTGGGTGCTTCCAAACGAACTAACGTTATAGATAATACCACTCTCGTTCAATCGTTGTCAATGACGAGATACGAAATTCTGACATTCCTCGAGTGTCCCATAGAACGCCACATCCGGTTCTCCGTCGACGAGCAAGACCGTGCAGTCAAAACCGTCCCACGACGCGTCATGCCACTTGCTCGGGAGTGTCACGACGACACCCTCGGCTTGAGGCGCGAGCTCCATCAGCGTCCGCTCCAGCTGCGAGAAGACGGCAAGCTTCGACGGGTTACCGTTATAGGTCATCCGGTCTTGCATCGAACGTCCGGTCCGTTCTCGCGACAGCTCGAACAAACCCATGCGCGTGAAGCCGTACACTTCGACACGGCGAGGATCGCGGGCACCGAGCTCTTTCATCTTCTTCAAGAGCCGGGCTTGTCCATCCTTTGACCCCCTCAAGAAGTCGATGACGACCATACCGCCGATATTGCGTAACCGGAGCTGTTCCATGACGGCGTAGAGCGCGGCCTCGTTAATCGTGTCGGCGGCGCGACCCTTGTCTTTGACAGCGACGTTCTTGCCGCTGTTGACATCGATGACGGTCATCGTCTCGACTTGTTCAATCAAGACGTACGAACCGCCTTCGAGCCAGACGACACGCTGGCCCAGCTTCTCGATTGCCCCGTCGAGCCGGACCGCTTCTTTCATCCGGCCTTTGCCGATGTGACGTTCGACGTTGACCTCGAGCCGCGTCAACCGGTCCTGCGCTTCCTTGTCATTCAACACGACCGATTCGACCGCATGGCGTCGCACGAACTGTTCGCACAACAGCTCATCCTGTCCCCCGCGTGCCGTGATGACGTCCATGGCACGCGTCCGGAGCAAGTCGAGCTCTTCTTGAAGGTCTTCAGGGCTTGCCTGCCCCGACTCGGTCCGGAACAACACCCCTTCTGCCTCTTCGAGGTCGAACACTTTCGATAACCGGTCCTGGGTGACGAAATCGAGCTTGCGGCTATACAACTGGCGCCGACCATAAGGGAAGTAGACGATATGTCGTCCGCCGAAGCGGATGTTCTCCGTCACTTTATGGTGTTTGCCGTTGATGCCTTCTTTCGTCACTTGGACGAGTCGCTTCTCACCGACGACGGCCGCCTGACCGATGGCTGGCACGTCCGGATACGCCTCGAGCGATTTCAGCGTCTCGGCAATCGGCAAGAAGAGCGTCGTCTCGCCGGTCGTCAAAAACGCGGCGCCGAGCGACGGATGAATCCGTTCGATCGCGGCCTCGAGAATCGTCCCGATCGACAGTTGGTCGATGAAGCGTTCCTCGACTTCGAGCAGACGCTCTCCATCGACGAGCATGGCCCGTTCGATGGACGGGGTCCGTTCATAGATCAATCGCATATGCGTCTCTCCTTTCGACACAAAAAGGCAACTTTCGTTGCCTTAGGCTTTTTTCATTCCAAATTTCATCATGAGTCGTGTCCAGAAGCCGACCGGTTTTTGTTCGGTCTGAATCGACATGAGCGGCACCGACTCCCCAAGAATCCGGCGCGTGATGTTGCGGTACGCTTGTCCGGCATTGTTGTCCGGGTTCATCGTGACTGGCACCCCGCGGTTCGCGGCGGCGATGACTTCTTCATCGTCAACGACGACGCCGAGCAGGTCGATCGACAAGATGCGCATGATGTCATCGATGTCGAGCATGTCCCCTGATTCGACGAGGTGGTTTTTGACGCGGTTGACGATCAATTTCGGCGCAGCGACATGTTCCGCTTGCTCGAGCATCCCGATGATCCGGTCCGCGTCCTGAACGGCCGCCTTCTCAGGCGTCGTCACGACGACGGCCTCATCGGCGCCGGCGATGGCGTTCATGAAGCCTTGCTCGATGCCTGCCGGGCAATCGATCAACACGAAATCATATTCTGTCTTCAACTGGTCGATGATTTCTTTCACTTGCTCCGGTTGGACCGATGTCTTGTCTTTCGACTGGGCCGCAGGCAAGAGATACATCTCTTCGAACCGCTTGTCACGGACGAGCGCCTGATGCAATTTGCATTGGCCGTTGATGACGTCGACGAGGTTATAGATGCTGCGGTTGTCGAGTCCTAAGATGATGTCGAGGTTACGAAGACCGATATCCGTATCGACGAGACAGACCGAGTGACCAGACAATGCGAGGCCGGTCCCGAGGTTCGCGGTCGTGGTCGTCTTCCCGACGCCACCTTTCCCCGACGTCACGACGATGGACCGACCTTTCTTCACTTCTTTCGCTGTATGTACAGGCTCTACTACTTGCTCCATCAAACTCACCCTCTCTGTAATTCCATTGCATATGCGTCTTTCAGCCCAGTCATGACTTGACGGAGACGCGTCATTTCAATTCCCTGATTCGTCTGATATGCGCATCCCATCTCGATCTCCGGAAGCTCTTCGCCGTCGTCCGACGCAAGCACGTGTTCACCAATCGCTAAAAACTTCGGATGGAGCAGACTGGCGGTGATGACCGCTTCCTCCCATCCTTCGACACCGGCACGCACATTTCCTCGTATCGTCCCTAAACAATAGATACTTCCCGTCGCCCGAACCTCGGACCCCGGGTTGATGTCTCCGATAATGAGCACCGAGCCATCGAAATCGAGCACTTGTCCGCTTCGAATCGTCCCGCTATGGTAGTGGAACGTCTTTTTGCCGTAGGTCGCTTTCGCTTCTTCGGTCAACATGACCTCGCTCGATAGCTCCTCGATATAAAAAACGCCATGACGAGCGACGACTTCACGAATTTGACGTGACAGCTCCTCGTCTAAATAACGAGTACCCGCGTGCAATTTGAGTGCAATCTTCCCAGAGGGCGGCTCCATTTCTTGTAACGTGGCCTCAAGCTCTCCGAGCACCTCATCGATGCCACTCCGTGGATTGAAGTGGATTGCAATACCGTTGCGATGTCCTTTTATCGTAATATGTCGTTTACGCTCCATCATGGCTACCCTCTTTTCGCTACAGGTCGCGGCGCCACGTATCGTGTCATCGGCACGTATAACAATGCGATGGCGACAGCGTTAGCGACGAGCGTCCCTGGAATCTGTTCAACTAATAGTGTTTGAATGGTCATGGTCGTCCCACCGACCGCCGTCATGACGCTAAAGATCCCGAAGGAAAACACGAGAATCATGAACGTGAACGTGATGACGACCGAGAAGAAGTTCTCACCTATATATTTTAACACGAAGCTGACTAAGAGAGGAATGAGTGAAAAAGTAAATAAGTAAATTCCGAGCAAGTCGGTATAGACGATGTCATACAACAGTCCAAAGACGAGTCCGAATCCGAACGCCGCCTCGAAGCGACCATACAAACCGACGTACATCAAGCCGATCAATGTCAAATACAAGAACGGCGTCACATAGTGCCATGAGAAGATGGCGGCCCATGTCCCTTCAATAAGAAAGAGGAGGAACAGGGCGATGAACACTTTCATGTTACTCACCCGCTGCTCCTCCTTCCTCGGGACCCGTCAAGAACGGTTCGTCGAGCGTTCGATTGATGACGAACATTTGCGAGAACTCATTGAAGTCCGCTTCTGGTTTGATGCGGGCGACTTGAGATACGCCATATTCATCCGTCTCGATCGACTCGACCGTTCCGATGACAAGACCGGCCGGATAACGGCCACCGAGACCTGACGTCGACACGATTTCGCCTTCTTTCAACTTGACGCTGTTCGAGACCTTCGTGAAGAAGAGCTCGTTCGTCTCGCTGTCGAAGCCGTCAATCGTCCCGTACGTCGCTTTGCCGTCCTCGTCCTTGACGACGGCCGAGACATTGTTCGTCCGGTTGTTGTCCGAGAGGAGTTGCACTTGCGACGTGTAGGCGCTCGTTTGAATGACGCGACCGACCATGCCGCCGGCGGCCGTGACGGCCATGCCTTTCTCGACACCGCGCTCTTCCCCGACGTTGATCGTCACATAGCGCTGCCAGTCGTTCGGCGTGCGCCCGATCACTTCGGCGGGAATCAAATCGAAGTCACGGAGCGATGTATCGGCCGCCTCGACCATTTGTCGCAATTCTTCGTTCTCGCGGCGCAGGTCATCGGCTTCGACCGACACTTCCGCGTATTTCGTCAAATGTTGTTTCAATTGACGGTTCTCTTCATAAATATCGCGTACGTTCGAAATCGAGGACACGGTACTGTCCATCCAGCCGATCGGCACCGTGAACACCCGTTGGAACGTTCCGACCACATCACGCGTGACGTCTTGGTACCAAGCGGATTCCGACCGTCCTCGAATCGAAACCCCTAAAATCACTACGAATAAGATGATACCGATCAGCGTGATGATGAGCTTTTTATTCCGTACGAACCGGCTCATCGTGTGTCACCACTCATCGACGCGACGAGATGCCTGATTTTGAACGGAGGACGTCCATCATTTCAAGAGATTTTCCTGTCCCGATGGCGACGCAATCGAGCGGCTCATCCGCGACGAGTGTCGGGATGTGTGTCTCATCTGAAATCACGTCATCCAAGTTTTTAAGGAGTGCTCCACCGCCTGTGAGGACGATGCCGCGGTCCATGACGTCAGCCGCAAGTTCCGGTGGCGTCTGCTCGAGCGTTTGTTTCACGCCAGCAAGGATCGCTTCGACCGTATCCGAGAGTGCTTCACACACTTCAGCAGCCGATACTTCGATTTGTTTCGGAAGACCTGTCACGAGATCGCGACCACGGATTTCCATTTTCTCATTTTCGTTCGAAGCGTCGATGCGAGCCGAACCGACTTCCATCTTGAGCGTCTCTGACGTCCGCTCCCCGATCATGAGGTTGTATTTGTTTTTGATGTAACGAATAATGGCGTCATCCATTTCGTCACCGCCGACACGGATCGATTGGCTCGTCACGATGCCGCCGAGTGAAATCACTGCGACTTCGGTCGTACCGCCACCGATATCCACGACCATCGAGCCTGTCGGTTCCCAAACTGGGAGACCGGCACCGATTGCTGCCGCGAACGGTTCTTCAATCGTGTACGCTTCACGCGCGCCCGCTTGCTTGGCTGCGTCTTCCACGGCACGTTTTTCGACTGACGTGATGCCGCTTGGCACACAGATCATGACGTTCGTCTTCGATGAGAACAAACCACTCTTCGATTTCTGCGCTTGCTCCATGAAGTATTTGATCATCGTCGCTGTCGTTTCGAAATCGGCGATAACCCCATCTTTCATTGGACGGCGTGCCGTGACGTTACCCGGCGTACGTCCAATCATATCCTTGGCCTGGTTACCCACGGCCTCAATTCTACCTGTATCTGTACGGAACGCCACTACGGACGGTTCACGAACAACGATGCCTTGACCTTTTACATAAACGAGCGTATTTGCCGTTCCAAGGTCGATTCCGATTTCTCGGTTAAAACTACGAAACATACGTGCTGCTCCTCTCTTGGTTACACTATTTTTTATTATAACGGAAAAATCATGTTTGAAAACGTTCATTCGATTACAGGTTATTTACAATAACGTTCATCTCAGTCCTGTCTCACCGTATATTAGTGTGCCTTCTTTTCGACAAAAAGGCAAATCAAAAAGCAAGCGCGTGAAAGCGCCTGCTTGGACTTCGTCACATCTGCTTCAACGTTTCAGACACGGCGGTTTGAAGCGTCGGTCGATTCGTTTCACTCAATTTCACGAAAAAGCTCTTCAGAAACGTTTTCACATTGTGGACGACGTGCCAATACGGCTCGGGCTCAAGTTGTTGTTTTTGGACACTCAATCGGGCAGGTAAATCCTCTAACAGAACGATGAGCTCCTGCTCGTCCATCCCGCGCTCGAGCAAGGCGAAGATGGGATTTAACAGCCGTTCATCCTCGTCATGCACGTATAAGCTCGGAATCATCACCTTGTCCCACAGCGCCTCGAGCATCTCGCCGAACTCTGTCTCGTCGAGGTGCGGATGCAGGACGAGCTCGTCGAACGCGTCGGCCACATGGGCAATCGAATGGGCCCAGCCTTTTCCGGGCACATACCCTCTCGTGTCGATTTCACAATCGAGATAGGCTAGGAGCTTCGCCTTCAGCATGTCGAGATCCGCTTCCGATAAAAATTCACGTTGACGGTCCTGATACACGATCAAGGCGATCAACAGCGTCGAGAATGCCCGCGTAAAGACGGTGTCCGATGCCGTCTCCCCGATGCCATGGAACAAGTGGTATTTGAGCGTCGTATTGAATAGATCAGTCAGTTGTTCGTCCGTCAGGTGATCGTCTTCGATGATGAATCGATAGAATAACGTGTAGATCAACTGATCTCGAAGTTCGGGATCCGTCGAGCCAATGTGATGGAGCATGGATTGGATGACCCGCTCCTCATCTAATTCCTGTAAACGAACCGTCCCGTCCTTGATGTCTATCAATATAAGCTTCAAATCAAGTTCCTGATAGATGGTTTCTTCATTCATGATTGATCACATTCCCTCTTCGTAGGTCGTATGTAAACGTATACTCTCGGAGTTCGACGTTGTGTTTGATGACTCCTTCAAACACAAAAAGCAGGCACGGATGCGCCTACTTCGTTCGAATAATACTTAGAGACCCGGTTGGAGCGGGAGCAAAAGCATCGCTCCGTAAAAGAATACCGTGAAAATCAATACCGGGCGAAAGAACCGCGACGGTTTTTGTCGCGTCGCTCCCGCCATGAAGCTCGCCGTCGTCACGACGAACAAGTAAATCCCGGCATACATGAAGACGAGTTGCGGGATGACTCGCCACACTTGAAGGTCAATCGTTGAATTGAACCAGGCGACAAATAGAGCCGCATACGCGATCCAAGCACCAATCCCGATGCCTACACCGACGAGCGGCGAGACCCGGTCGAGCCAATGGTCTTCTCGTTGGAACCGTTGAAACAGCGCCCCACTGATGAAGACGAATAACGCGAATACGAGAAGTGATAGCATGAGCGGGTTGAGCGGGACGAAACTAGCGACGAGCGCGACAACCAGCATCAATAACCAAATCATTTTTTCCATATGAACACCTCAAGGAAGAGTATACCAAACCTTTAACGCCTATGGAAAAAACCTCCTAACCTTCAACCGTTCATATTTCCCCGTTGCTTCATGCTGACGTAATGATCCTCCCCGATGATGACATGGTCGAGACAAGCGATGCCGACGATATGACCGGCATCAACAAGACGCTCCGACACTTCGATGTCTTCCCGGCTCGGGGTCGCGTCCCCGCTCAGATGGAAATGCTCAAGTTCAATTCCGTCAAGTTCAAACATCAACATATTATATAGTAGTTATACGCAATTAAACTAATAAACAAACAAGCAGACCGATAGCTATCGGTCTGCTTGTTTGTTTATTTTGAGTAGAGATTTTGTTTAACGTTAATATTACCGACACTTAATCCGTACTTTAAAAATTTATAGCGAATGTATAACGATACATTATCTTCATGAGTAGAAATCACCAATTGTCTGTCATTGAAATCGTTTCTTAGTAGTTCTACAAATGACGCCATATTCATTTCATCCATTGTTTGAATCGGATCATCAATTAATAATGTCATAATACCGGAATTACCGTAAACCTTATTTAGAGCAAGTGTAAAGGCAATCACAGTTGATGAAAGTTGACCAGAACTAAATGAATGAACTATGTCATGGTCCGTATCTACTGGAGGAATAAAACTAAGTGAATTAATTTCAACTTCACCCGTCGGGGATTCTTCTTTCTCCTCTTTAATAAACACCCCGGTCCCACGTTGATGACTTTGTATTATTTTACCACAATAAATATAAAATGGTATTTCAATGTCGCTCAACATTTTAGCACGATGTGTGTTAATTTTACTTTTATACTTTTGTAACATGCTATTAATTATTGTAATTATATTATCAATTTTTTTGATTTCACCTTCTAACTTCTTTGATTCCTTAAAGTTTTTACTTGTTTTAATAAAATATTGTAAGTCGATATATTCTTTTTTTTCTTTAATTGCATCAAATGAGATTTGATTTAGCAGATTCCAATCATTCACTAAATAATCTGAAAAAATTCTTTTGAATCGAGTAATATTGTCCCTACAAACTTCACTTACTACTATTCTTCTCTTAACCAGTTCTGATTTTAATGCTCTAACTCTAGCATCAATATCATTAACGTATTCTTCATTATAATTTATAAGTTTTTCAATTTTAATACCATTTTCAATAAACCAATTCTTGCCCTTATCTATATCTGATATCACATTTTTATATTCTAATAATTGTTTAAAAAACTTAGAGTCAATTTGGTTCACTATTAACCATTCTTCAATTTTCTTAATAATCGTTAGAATATATTTGTCGTAAAAATCGTTAAACATTTCTTCATGTTTCTTTGAATCAGCATCTAGTGATTCTTTAAGTAATTCAGTCCTTTTGTTTATTTCAAAAGTTAATTCTTCAATGCTATTTTTAGGATCACCACAAAGTGGACACTCAACAGTTTCTTGGGTACTAACATCTTTATAAGATTTATATTGGTTCTCTAGTCTATCTCTTGTTTCAATCATTTTTGCGACTATTGAAGAAATATGATCCGAATTTTTATTATAAGAATTAATTAATTCTATGTTTTGTTCAATGTATGTCTTATTAAAAGGTAAGTCCATATATTTAAATACAAAACTCCAATCAATTGATTTCCGAATAAATTCTTTTTCTTTTAGTCTTGATAGAATTAAATTAAATTTCTCTTGAGTATCATATCTACTTTTAAGTTCTTCAAATTTAACGTGGAAATGACCTAATACTATTAAAGCTATTAGTTTCTTTTCAGCGTTAATTACCTTCTCAATCTCTTCGTTAAATAATTCGTTTTTAAAATCGTTTTTATTACTTACCATAAGTTTTATGGTGTCTATTTCAGACATGTATACTTCCTTCACATTTGAATCAAGTGGGAGAATATCTTTTCTATCCCAAGGAACATTTATTACTTTTCCAGGACCTATAAGTGGCTTATATTCCAATTCCTTACTGGTAAATTCACTCTCATTGGAGATTGTTTCAAAATCCTCTTTCTTATGATTACCTTCTATATTTTCAAGGTTTCGGTTTAACATTTTTTTGTGGGAAATCAGTTTCCCCTTCACCTTTTCAAGATAACTTTTCTGAGCAACTTCTTCTTCAATATTAAACAGTTTTGATATCAAATTCATTCTGTCTTTGTCTGTTTTTTTAAACAAATATGTACTTTCTTCTTGCTCGATATACTGATATAAATTGAATTTTTCAATCATATCTTTCATACCAAATATCTGATCTAATTCATCATTACTTAATTGTCTTTTCTCAGATTTATCGTCAAAACTATTTAATTTATATAGAGCATAGTGTACAAAGTTGTGAGGTCTTTTTTGACTTCTGTTCATTTGATCAGGAGCTGACATAATACGCTGTAATACTAACGTTGTATTGTCATCTATGTTATTAAACTCTATAGTGATTTCAGTTGATTTTGATTGATCTTTACTGAATAAATGGTCTTCAAATCCTTTATTTCCAACTACTATTTTATTTGACTCAACTCGTCTTATGGACCCAGTTAATAATAATTGAATAGCGTCATAGATTGTTGTTTTACCAAATCCATTAGGACCGTCTAAAACGTTAAGGTTCTTTCCATCAAACTCAACTATTGCTTCATCAATGGATTTGAAATTTTGTAAATATAGTCTTCTAATCATAAATTTACTCATTTTCGGTTACCCCTATCACTTCTAGTACTTTTTGAATGGCAGGATCATCTCCTCCATTATCTTTTAGCTCCAATAATTTATTCAAAATTTCTCTTTCTTCTTCAGTAAAACTCTCATCAATTTCGGTCATCAATGTGTGGATTTCTTTATCTTGATTAATTATATTAAGATAAGGCAGCTTAATAAATAATTTCGAAACTATATCGTATAACAGATATTCTTCACAATCCTTCTTGCTCTTAAATATTGAAAATTTTTCTGAATCATATAAAATATGATTTAAAAATTTTAAAACTTCATTTTCATCGTAATACCCTAACTGTTCAGTAAAAATATCTTCTTGCTTGTCTGTGTATGAAAGAATGTACTTTTTAAACATAAATGGATCTTCTTCAATATCAAAAATAAGAGATTGAATTTTAGTAGAAATATCTATTGAATCTACTTTCAACATTATTAGCAGTGAAAGGTTTTTATCCCATCCCATTTTAAGGTCATCTTGCTGCGAGAATTCTTTAAACAGTCTCTCAATGTATTCATTTAAGATACCCTTTGAAAATTTCTCTTCGTCTAGAAATAGAACTGTTAAAAAATCAAAACCGAAACTATCAGTTCGATCTGCTTGAAGTGCTTCTTCAATGCCGAAAGGTTCATTCTTAGTTAAAAAATCGTTTTCCTCTAATATTTTCCGTAAAATATCTCTCATGATTTAAAGGTCTCCTTCGCATTTTCAACATCCATAAACCATATTTGTTTACGTTCAACTATACTTTCTTTTAACTCAAAATTAGGTATTGTTTCTATGTAATCATCTCCTGGGTCAATAATTTTGCCATCAAAATGCCCTTCTATTTCATTATTAATGAACACTTGGACATCATATAGTAGTTCAGCTAAATCGTTGTCATCTTTTAATGATTGATAGATTTTCTTCCCTTGAGTAACAGCCTCATTCTCCCCCCATGTTTCTGCAATAGTAGTAATTAAATGGTAGACGCCGTCCTTATTTAAAACGAATATTTCTTTTAGTCCTTCTGTTTCAAGCGTAAAGCCTTCTGCTTCTAAAATTAAAGGGAAGAAAGTTTTATGAACCCCCGCTTTAACAACTAGTTCTCTCAAAGAATATGCTTCTAAGTCGCTAACATTTATATTCGTTGTTGGTGAAATTTTTTTGCATAATAATAAAAAATCATTATCACTCTGTTCAAGAATCCATTTCCATTTTCCTGTCCACGCTTTACACTGTGTCTCGGAATCAAAACCCATTTTTCGGCAATATTCATCGAAGTAAATCGAAAGAGAGTTTTTTAAAGAACTTGCGGCAGTTTTTATACTATATCGATACACGTATTCAGTTTTAAGAATCTCTAAAATTTTTGAGAATGGTATTTTAGCTTCTGATGTTCCGTCACAATGTCCAGCGGCAACTAAAAGACTAATTTCATAAATAAAGTTAAAGTATAAGTAGTTTATGTTTTCCGTTGTTTCAGTAAATTCGAATCGCAAAAGCTCGCGTTTTTGACTTAAAAATAATTGGATTTGTTTTTTAATTTGAACTTCAATATCAGTTCTTCCTATGACACTTTGGCATTCTTGATCTCTCAAAATATTTAATTTTAATTTTTGTCTTGCTTCATCATACTTTTCTTGTTCAAATAATAAATTACTAAACTCTTGAAACTGGTCTTTTTTCTTATTTGGAACTATTTTTTGAAGTTGATCTTTTAACTCAGAATCTCCAGGAAGGTTAATCGGAATTAATGTATGAAGGTAACAAGAATTAATAGTTGGATATTTAGCCACTTTACCCAATAAATCAAAAATTGGCCTTTTATATTTTGAAAATGATGAATCATGCATGTATGCTTTAACTTGATGAATACTAATTGGGAAACCGTTTTTATTAATACTAAAATCTTCTAAAGATTCTATTTGTAACTCGTATTCGTCGACACTGTTTATGTCAATACGATTTAATTTCATCAAAGCATAATATATTGAAACTTGACCTTGATAATCAAAACCACTCCAAGTTGGAATTGCTCTATCTATATCTGCTGAATCCACTACTCTCTCAGTCATCTCTTCTAACACTCTCCTTTTTATTATCATGTTTATGGAATATATCACTTTGATGTTAACAAAAATTATTATTTTTTTGTAATAAATTTCTTTTGTTAGTTGACGATTTTTATTAATGTGGGAGTATCAGAAATTTAATAAAGGAGCACGCATCATCATCAGTGTTTTCTTTGACTTCTTGCTTGTTAGTAACATGTTTGGTGAATCAGAGGATAACCAGCCTGATACAACCGCTGTCAAAGAAGAGAAAACTAAAACTGTAGATGTGGAAGCTGAGACTGCAGAACCAACTGCTGAAGAAATAGCTGCAGCTGGACAAGCGGCTAAAGAGAAATGTAAAGAAGTTTTTTCTCTTAGCGGATCAGGACAACAGGCCTCCAGTAAATTCACTTTAGAAGATGGTTTCGTAGATATCAAATCTACTCATAATGGTGGATCAAACTTTGCTATGGAATTGCTTGATGAAAATGCTAATGTGGTACAGCTCGTAACGAATGAAATCGGTTCATACAATGGATTACAAGTCTTTGCAATTGACGCTGAAACATATCAGTACAACGTCATGTGTAATGCAAAATAGGAGTGCAGAAGTGTGCAACGGAAACGTACACAACTCTGCACTCCTATTTTTGAAAAGAAAAAGGACTTGCCAGCAATCATAATCTCACCCTAACGTTTAAGTTGCGACAC